>JBAXFI010000024.1:0-27658 GCA_037139995.1 Comamonadaceae bacterium
AGCGTCGAGCGCTGGTCTGGCTGGCCTCTGCCGGGCAGGTGGCCGACTGGTGGCGTGAGCGGGAACGTTTCAAACTTACACCAAGAATCACCGGCAAACGCATTGAATTCGATATCACCATCACCGGACAGCAACCCTTTAACGGTGCCACGGTGATCGTGACCACGCCGCAAAGAGGCGTCCAAACGACGGTTGACGGGACAAAAGTTAGCATGGTCAAGCCGACCGTATCAAGAATCGATGACTACCGGGCGGCCCTTGTATTTGAATCGCTGGCGCCCGGGAATCACGGCTACTCGGTCACCTTTTCACCTAAGTAAACTCAGGTCCTGGCGAACTCCGAATCCCGCTGATGCACTCCATTTGATCAGCCACCGAGCCAGCCGCACGATGTCCTGACTGGCGCCGCAGGCGCTGTCGTACTCGAGTATGGGTTGCTCAAAGGCCAGCGCCTCTGAAGCTTCCTCTGCGCAGCGAACGGCCATTGGCACGAGACTGTGTCCATAGTCCGCCTGCAACGCAGCGCGAACTTGCACGCACAAATGACTTTGATCCGAAACTTGGTTGACCAACAATTTCAAACCGTAAAAATCGTGGCGCGCGCGGGTGTACTCGTTGACCAGACTGAAGAGTCGGGGAATCGTGGAAAACGATGCGGCGTCGGCCAGCACGACACCAAGGGCCAGATGCGCAGCAAACAAGGCTTGCTGAAGAAAAACGGAAGAACCCGGCGGTGTATCGAGAACGACAAAATCAGGCGCCTGCTTACCGAGCGAAGCAATTCGGTCCAGAAGCCAGGCTGGATGTTGCTTGAGCACGGACTCAAATTCTTCCAGTTCGGTCTTCAGCGCGATGCCAAACGGGATGAACCTGACACCAAAGGGGCTCCTGAACATTGATGTCGCTGAGATACCGTCGCGCACAATACCTGCAATGTCGAGTGGGTCCATGGCCAGATGCAAGCGCAGTGCGTTTTGCACGTCCAGATCGATCAGCAGCACTCTCTTACCCTCGCGAGCCAGGGCAATGGCGACGTTGGCTGCCAGCGTGGTCTTTCCGACCCCGCCTTTGCCGGAGATAAAGGCAATGACTTGCATCGGGGTCTATGGCATCAAGAAAGACGACAGCGCCAATATTGAGGATCAGAACGAAAACAGGGGGCCGAGACCATCAAACGCGTAGCGCAGATAGACGCTCCCGGTTTGTTGAGCAAAGTTGCGGCTGTTTTCAAAAGCCAGTCGACCGCCGAAGATAAACCTTGGCGTCAAGGGGTACTCAAACGCACCGTACAGGTTGTAGCCGAGCCCGGAGCCCGATTCAGCTTCGTAATACGTGGGATAGGTGGTCCCGGCCTTCAGGGTCCAGGCATTTTGAAAAACCGGATCGTTCGGGAAATAGGCCACCCGATCCTGCGAGAACTTCTGCACACTGAAGTCACCGCCCAGTTGATAGCTCAGGCCACCCCGACGCCCAGCCCATTCCCAGGGCATACCAAGACTCAAGTACTGCTGCGGACTGAAATAACCCCCATGTCCAAGCGTGAAAAATCCGAGGTTGTCACGGTAGGCCATCGCCGTCAGATTCAGTCCCAGTTTCAACTTCGAGCTTGCGCTCTGGTAGACGCGCCAATAGGCACCCACGCTGGCCTCGAATTGTGCATTGTCCTTGACCCCTTTTCCACTCAGTTGCGCAGCCCCCAGGTCGACGTAGACACCGCGTTGGTCGCCACCGTAAGCGACTCCGAATTGGGCGCCGGTCTTGACCACGCCACCCCAAGCCTGTAGCGACAGTGGATCGCGCATGCCCGCCGATGAAAGCACGCTGTCGGTGACGGCGCGTCGACTCAGCACGGCTTTGAGGGTGAGATCATCAAGGTGACTGGAAAAACCCAGCTCGCCGACCACATGCGTGACCAGGAATCCGAGCGGCGTGGTGCCAATGCGCATGGTCAGGTCATCGTCGCGATAGCCGATCGAAATTGCCATACCGCTCGCATCCTGATTTGCCACTGGATCAAAGCCGCTCTGCAGTGGCCCCAAGGCAGCTGAACCGACCTTGGCAATATTGCCTGAATCGCTGCGGTTCAAGGCACCGACACCCAGCATGGTCGGAGTCAAGCGCAGTGTGAAGGCCCCGTTGGCGCTGGCTGGCATGGCGATCTCGACCGGAATTTCAAACTCGTCGAGGCGACCCAGCCCTGGTACACCAGAGCGCACCCGAAAACGTGGGCTAACGTCGATGGTGGTGGCCAACTTCAATTTGATGGCATTGATTTCATCGCTCAGTGTGGGCTCCGGCTGGGAACTCTGCCGCAACGGCCGCGGTGGCACGGACTGGCTCAATGGAGCAACCACCCTTGCCTCACGCAGGTCTGGAATCGGCAGCAGCCCGGCATGCTGTGCAACTGTTGTCGGCGGCAAATTTGTGGGCGCGGCGGAAGCGGTGAACCTGGGGCGTTCCAGTGCTTGTGCTCGCTCAAAATACAACAGGGCCTGATCAGCATTGCCGCGCTCCTTCTCAACCCGGGCGGCAGCGATCAAGGCTCGCTGATCATCGGGGCTCATTTCGAGTGCAACACTGGCGTGCAGCGCCGCGCTGTCGAGCGCCTTGGCACCCAAGGCGACGCCGCTGGCAAACAATCGATGATCCAAATCATTGGGCTCACGTTCAATCGCCCGTTCTGCGGTAGCCAGCGCCTTGCTCGCATCGCCACTGGTGTTTTGAATCCGCGCCAGCGCCATGATCAGGCGCGGTTCGTCTGAGCGCTCCAGTGCCGGACCAAGCACGCGCAGCGCCTCGTCGAGTCGACCTGCCTCCCGCAGGGCGTCAGTCTGACGCAGCGTGTAGGCCAGAATGATCTTGTTCAGGTCTCCCTGCTGCGAGTTCGTCAGACGGCGCGCTTCGCCCAGGCTGCGCAGCACTGGAGCCAGCTCGCCGTCCTGCCTGGTATCGAGCAGGACCCCGGCGTACTGAAGGCGCAGGTCCACATTGTCGGCTGGCGAGCGTTTGACAAGGTCGCGCATCAGACGCAGGGCCTCGACGGGTTGCCCGAGACGGGACCAACATCCGGCCACCTGTGCCAGCAGCGAAATGTCGCCGCCAGCCTGCGACTCGGCTTGCTGCGCCGCCGCCTGTGCTGCCTGCAAATTGCCTTGGGCAAACAGTTGCTGAGCCCGCTGGACCTGGAGATTGACCGCGAGTCGTTGCAAATCCTCGCTCATATTCTTGCTGCGCGCGGCCACGGGTATTCGTTCCATCATGCTCAATCCGTCAAGCCACTGCTTTTGCTCGGCGTACAGCAAAGCGCGGGCATGCAGGGCTTCAACCAGTTTAGGATGGGTCACGAGCAGTTTGTCGAGCAGGGCCTCGGCTTTGCTCAAGTCACCCTGGCGCTGGTACTGACGCGCCAAAGCAAGTCGGGGCCAGGGATCGGTGGGATCAAGCAACTGGGCGGCTTCAAGCTTGGCCGCGGCCGCTGGGTAATCGGCCGCGCGCTCGTCAGCTTCAGCCAGTTTCAGCAGGACGCCAGCCTTGAGTTGCTTGAGACCCTCGATCTTCGAGGCAGTGGCTTCATCCAGTCCCGAAATCATGGTCAAGGCCTCCCCTTCTCGTGCAGTCTGCAGCAAGACCGTTATCAAGCCACGAAACGCACCCGGGTCAGTGGCAGAGGTCTTGAGGGCCAGCCGGTACATGGTCTCGGCTTTGGCCATCTGACGCTTTTCCAGCCACAAGTCACCCATCAACACCTGACCCAGGATCTGGCGCTCATCAAGTTTGTTGGCCTCAAGCAACTTGTCTTCCAGGTCCAACAGTTTGCCCGCCTGTCGCGCTGCCAACACTTGCTGCAGCAACGTCCAGTACTGTGCCGTATCGCGCGCCTGTTTCCAGCGTTCGGGGTGCCGGCGATCGTAGCGTATCGCCTCATCCAGTAAGCGAACCGCGTCCCCGAATGCCTGCTGGCGTAAACGGACGGTCCCGAGTCCACCCAGAGCATCGACATCACGCGGCTTTTTGGCCAGGATGGATTGGAAACGCGCCGCAGCCCCTTCCATGTCGCCCTGCTCCAACAGTTTGAATCCGGCCTGACTTGGGCCGGCCCGCACCGCTTTTCTGGTTTCAACCAAAGGACGATCCAGCAGCGCCAAACGCTCCCGCACCGCCTGGTCATCGGGAAAGCGGGAAAGATAGCTGGTAAACAGGGCCCTATCACCACGCCGCGCGTTGAGCCAGACCAAGGCCTGGCTCAGGCTCTTGCGCACTTCCTCGGGCTGCTCCGGCTGCTTCAAGGTCGAGAGCTGGCGGATGCCTTCACGCCGGGCTGACTCGCGATAGGTGAGGTGACGCGCCAGAGCAACAAGGTAACGTTGATTGCCAGGGTTGCTACGGGCCAATTCCGCCAGGCCGCGCCGCGCTTCTTCCCAACCTTCGGCCGTAGCGCCCAGGGTTTGGTAATACTCCAGACCCAATTGCCCGGTTGGCTTGCTGGTACCCAGCGCGCTTCGATAGGTGCTGGTAGCGGCCTCAGCCTGTCCGGACTGCGCCTGTTTGCGCGCGATGCTGAGCGTGGGCGCGCTTTTTCCAGCTTTCAACACGGTTTCAAGCTCGGCCAGACCGGCTGGCGCCGACGGCAACTGCGTGGCACGCTGGTACAACTCCTGCGCCTGGGCAAGGTGGCCGGCGCGCGCCTCAAGCAGGCCAAGGCGCACCAAACCCTCCGGATGGCTCGCATCGGCCCGCAGCAGTTTCTTCCAGGCATCGCTGGCAAGATCGTCCCGACCATTTTGTTGCCAATAGTGCGCCTGCGCCACCAATTGGCGGGTCGCAGCATCATCAGCAGACCAGGCGTCGGCAATGCCAAGACCCAACCCCAGCAACAAACAGACCAGCTTCTTCATATGAATCACATTTTGCATGTCAAAGTCACTCCCCAGTCAAGTCGACCGTCCGGCGCGAACCGAAAGCGCTGGTCGATCCAGCCCAGCGAAAAAAGCCCCAGGGCCTGCTCGTAGTAAACCAAGGGAACACCACCCAGCGCAACAATTCTGAGTCGCTGCTGCCTGGCGCCCGTTTTTGCACCCACGGCATACAGGTAGGGCAGCAGCGCCGCAGAAAAGCCGCCGGGGCCGCTCCCCTCAGGCTCTCCAGAATAAGCATTCACACTGGCAGGAGGAACCAGCAGCCTTTCAACCAGCGTCTTCATCCCTTTCATGCGTGCCAGCAAACGGCTGCGCATCGGGTCCTGCGTCGGCATCATGGCCGCCCACAGGTAGGCTCGAATCGCGTCATAGCTCCCCTGATAACCCAACTCAGGATCGAGCACAAAGCCGCGTTCGGGCCGTAGGGCAACCCAGTCAGGGACCAGATAGTGTGGTGTAACCGACTCGATCATGCTGACCGTCGTTGTCACCAATGCCCCCCACACGCCAGTCGGGACTTCGGTCGCCAATCCGCGCAAGACCGGCAAGGGCAGATAGCTTGGGTTGAGCTTCCAGCCACCTGATTTCAAAACAAATCCCTGCGGTCCCGGCAGCAGCACCGGGCCGACTCCAGCGACGTCCACGACCAGTTCCTTTTCAATGCGCGCCTGCATCAATTCGGCAGCTGCCCGCAGGCTGCTGTCACGCCAGCGCCGGGCTGCCTGAAAAAGCACATAGGCCAGCCAGAGGTCGGCGTCGCCCGCCGCATTGTTGTCGATGACGCCCCAGCTTCCATCGGTCCGCCTGCCCCACTTCCAGGCCATGAGGCGGGCCGACAGGTCGCCCTGCGCCAGATTCGCCCGCGTCCAAGCCAGCAATCGATCAAAGCTTGGCCTGTCGTTGGCAACCAGCGCGAAAAACATGGCATAAGCCTGGCTTTCCGAAGTGCTCTGAGCGTCCGCTGAAAAGTCGACAACACGTCCATCAGCCTGAATAAACTTGTCTCTGAAAATGATCCAGTCAGTCCAGCCATCGCAGTTTTCGGCACGTGCCATGCGGGGCGACGTCAACGCCACCGCCACGACCGACTCCAGGAAGTGTCGACGTGAGCGCATCAAAACCAACGATTTCCCGGCACCCATGGGCGCCTCACGCTACTCAAGATGCCTCTGCATGCGTTTGGCTGCAACCTCACGCAAGGCACGGAAGGCGATCGTCGCCAACAGGATGCAAATCAGAACGCCGAGCAAACTGACCAGCACCGGATGGTTCGAAAAGGCCCAACGCAAATGGATGCTTATGGGCAATGAGCCAAGATAATAGGTCTCGCCAACTTTGGCGTACCGGTCACCCTTCTCATCAACGACCACAAAATCGCCCTGCACGCTCTTGACTCGATCCGGGTCCAGCAGAATATCGGCAATCTTCCCCAGGTCTACAGCCCTGTCTGCGTACAACAGGACAACACTGCGTCCAGACTGCAAGGGTGACTCAAATGCCATCAGGCTGGTCAAACTACCCCCCTGCAATTTCAAGCTGCCTGCGGGGCGCGGCGTGACCTGAATGTCCTCCTCTTCCCAGCGAAAGATTGTGCGTCGGAATATGTCTGGCTCGCGAACGCGGTGCTCGCCGTCGACTTGCATCAAGGGCAAACGGTCAGCCCACTTGGTCATCAGATGCTGGTCTTTTGCCGAACCAATGACGATCAAATCACGCTGCGCCACCTTGTCCAATTCAGGGGGCGCCACCAGCGCATGACGCAAGGCGGGATAACCAGTAGCCTCGCCCATTCGCCCCATCAGCATCAAATAGGCTCCAATTTCCTGCGCCGCGGGTTGTTCCGGCATCACCACCGCAGTCTCCGAGAGATCTGCCATACGGGTGAACGGAAACCCGATATTTCTGAAGAAGGCCAAGTCCGGCAAGGCGCTGTAATGCGGAAAGCTGCTTAGATCGAAGGTCGACTCCGGGTCTATCGCCCCGCGCAAGTTATCAGTCAGTGAGTCGCGACATTCACCCTCCTTGACCAGATCAAAATAGTACTGAAATTGCAGTTGGCTGCGACCATCGACCCGATGCAGGGGGACAAAGACACTGTCTTCCCGGTAGCTGGGCACTTTGTCGAAGAAGGGCACTTTCAACAGGTCCTTGCCCACCGACTTCTTGTTCGACTCATCAAGTACCAGTGCACGAACGAACTCTCCATTGATGCCAATGTTGAGAGTCGATTTCTTGCTCAGCGGCAAGGCCGTAAAACGATATTTCAATTCAATCGGAACGCCTGGACTGCGCCACGTAAACAGGTCCGGAGCATTGCGAAAATTTACCGATATCACGCCGGGGAAAAATCCCTGCACCTGAAGCTCTTCGGGTTGAGTCAATTCGGCGAACCGTACGGGCCGATCGGTCGGCACCCACGCCGGCGCATCGTACGGCTTGCGGGCTGGTGGTTCTACGTCCTGCGTGACCACGACGCGCTGTCCGCTGAGCGTTCCGTTGCCAAGTACGATGGACCTGACGGCACGCATCAAATCCTGCTCGCCATCACCGGAAATCAGCAGCAACTTGGCGTTCGGGTTGTTCGGATGGGGTTCGATCGACACCGTCGCGGCGGATGTGCTGCTCAGGCCGCCCATTTTTTCACTGCCGTCGAGAAACACGACTGCATTTCCCTCTGGCAAAGCATTCAGGAAGGTTGGGAAGCGTGCGCCACGATAACTGGCAAGACTGCCAAACCAGGAAGCCAGTACGCCAGCCGCCTTGAGTGTTCCGAAAGACGGTGCAGTAACAAAAACGAATGGCAATTTGAGCGTGGCGTTGTCACGCTTTTCAAAAAATGGTAGCGGCAAATACTTGAGATCGTTTGTCAGTGCCAACGGCGCCAGCGTCAGCTCAAGCCGCCCGAGGTTGCTCAGTTCAAGCCATAGCGAACTGTGCAAGGGGTCTTCGCATTTGTAGGTGTAATGCCCGATCAGCCGGAACTGAAGCTTGTTGTAATCGGTGAAGAAGCGCGGATCGAGATCTATCTCACGCCGGTTGGGCATGCCCTTCTCACGAGGCAGCGGCACCACAGCAATCACTTCATCATTGAGCATCACCTTGAGATGACTCAGCTCAGCGAGCAGAGCAGGCGAGTAGGAATAGTCAAACTTCAACTTCGCCGAGGCCACCACCTCATCGGAGCGAATCGCAAAAGGCAGCGCGATGGACCCATCAACACCACGCAATCGGATCGGTGTTGAGGCACCCAACTGTTTGAAGCTATACGAGGCGATTCGCTGCCCGGATGCCTCCAGCGTGGCCGTCTTGGGACCCGAAGGTCGGGTGCCAGCAAGACCCGTCCGATCCTGGTTGTCTGCCGCCTTGGGTGATTTGGCTTCGATCGGCGCGCTGATCAACACACCGAGTAAAACAAGCAGCGTCGTCGCTGAACTCAGCTTTGCAGGCAGATAACGAAATACTTGTGACATGACATCAAATTTCATTTTTTCCATACTGGCAACCGCCTCTACGGCCGACTCAGGCCAATTCGCTTGACAAGACGAGCCAAGCCTTCGATACCGACACCAAGCACTTCCCGGATCCCTTGCAGAGGGCGATCGATGTCACGTTCAGGCAACCAGTCTTGCCACGCATCCGCCCGCGAAAAGGTCGCTGCAACGAGTGAACGATAGTCGTCAAGGTTCATATTTTCAAACCGTGCCCGCATCACCAGTCCCTGATTAAATACGATTGCGGCCGGAATGGCGAACTCCCGCTCACCCCGGAACAAGGATATTCTGACCACGCTGCCCTGCTCGACGGCCACTTCCGTCGGCAGTTTGACAGCCAGACCGCCTTCCGAAAAATCGTCCACTTCGCAAGCGACGGTGCGCCCATTGGGTAGCTTGATCATTGCCGGTAAATCGATTTGAACCCGCCAGTGGCGCCTGATCTGTCGTGCCTCCAGCGCGACAGACAGGGTGGCTGCGAGAATTGTCAGGTTATAGGCGGTCCACATCAAATTGAACAAGACGGTGCCGAATTCATGGCTGTTCCACCAGAACAAGCGGCCGATGCCGACGAGGAGTCCGGCAATGTTCAATACCAGAATGACAACATAAGGCATTGAAGTCTTCCAGTCGAAATACTCCTGCTCAACCCGGCCGCCCTTGCCTGTGACATTGAACTGGCCCAATTTCGGATTGATCATTGCCAGAGTCGTTGGCACCATGATGTACCAAGCCAACGCAGTTTCGTAGACTTCCGCCCAGAACGTGTGACGGTGCTTCCCCTGCATCCTGGAGTTGGCAATATTGGCGTGCGTCAGGTGGGGCAAGGCATAGACCGCAATCAAATCGGCCGACGCCTGAATGATGTGCGCTTCGAAGAACAGATAGGACAGGGGCGCCGTGAGAAAGATGATCCGCGGTAACCCATAGAAGAAGTGCAGCATGGCGTTCAAATAGCACAAACGCTGCGGCCAGCGCAGGCCCTTGCCCAGCAGCGGATTGTCAAGTCTGAAAATCTGCGCCATACCTCGTGCCCAGCGGATCCGCTGGCGCACATGCGCCGACAAACTCTCGGTGGCCAGTCCAGCCGCCTGGGTCACTCCCAGGTAGGCCGTGCTGTATCCCAATCGGTGCAGTTTCAGTGCAGTGTGCGCATCCTCTGTCACCGTCTCGGTGGCCACACCGCCAACCTCCAGCAGCATGGTGCGCCGTAACACCGCGCAGGAACCACAGAAGAAGGTTGCGTTCCACAGGTCATTGCCATCCTGCACCAGCCCATAAAACAACTCGCCTTCATTGGGCATAAGCCGGAACAACTGCAGATTGCGCTCAAAGGGGTCGGGCGACAAGAAATGGTGTGGCGTCTGCACCATGGCAAGTTCGCTGTCCTGCAGAAACAGGCCAACCGTGGCCTGCAAGAACGTTCGCGTAGGAATGTGATCACAATCGAAAATCGCAATCAATTCTCCGTCCGTATGCGGCAATGCCGAATTGATATTTCCTGCTTTGGCATGTATGTTGGTGGAACGCGTCAAATAGTTCACTTCCAGCGAGGCAGCAAACTCCCGAAACTCCTCGCGTCGCCCATCATCAAGAAGGTAGACCTTGATCTTGTCTCGCGGCCAGTCCATGGCGAGTGCCGCAATCACCGTAGGCATCACAACAGAGAGTGGTTCGTTGTAGGTCGGAATAAAGACATCTACCGTCGGCCACTTGGACAAGTCCTGTGGCATCGGCACGGGCTTGCGCTTCAACGGCCAGGCTGTCTGGAAAAAGCCGACAATCAAAATGATCCAGGCATACAACTCGGCCGCCAACAAGCCCAAGCCCAGCAGCAGGTCAACACTCTGTTCGATTTGCAAACTGGTAACGCAGCGCCAATACAAGTAACGCGTCGATGCCAGCACGGAAAGACTGACAAGCACCAGGGTCACCAACGTTCCAACGTAGCGACGCATGTACAGGGCGACTGAAACCATGACCAGAGAAAACACAAGTTGCTCGTTGCGCGAAAACGGAATAGTGATCAGCACACCGAACAGGACCAGACAAACAACGGCAAACGCCCCCAACACCCCCGGCGTCGACCACCCCGACCAATTCACCAGTCGATTGCCTGATTCATTGACAAGGCCATACAAATAGCGCGGATTGAGCAAAGAACGCGCGCCAAAGCTCCAGTGCTTTCGCCAGCGTGTCAGAATGGAGCGCGCACTCATCGATCGGCCTGACCGATCAGGTATGCGGCAAGTCGCTGAAAATCGTGCGTCGCCTGACAGCGCGGATCGTAGAACAACACCGGTTGCAAAAACGCCAAAGCCTCACAAACCGCTTCATCCCGGTGAATTCCCACTGGCAACAAACGTTTGCCAAGACGTTGCTGCAGCACTTCCCCGATGTCACGGTTCAGACGCACCGATTCATCTGTCTGGTTCAACAGGTAAACGCTTTCTACTCCCGGACGCTGCACAGCAATCTGATCAATCCAGGTTTCCATCGCAACAATGGTCGAGTACGACGCCGCATCCGCAAGCAACACAATCAGGATCAGATCGGCACAGGCAAAGCCTTGATTCAGGTACACGGAGGGCCCGGGCGGCATGTCAATCAACACCAGATCATCGTCCCCAAGGCCGGTCTGTGCCAACTGGCGCTCCAGCCAATCGGGCTCTTCCACCAACAGGTCTTCAAATGCCTCGCGTTCGGATTCACTGACAAGCCCATAGGGAATGCAAGCCACCCCGAACGGGCTGTCTACCATCGCAGACTGCCAACTCCTGCGTCGCAAAGCCTGCTTGCAAATGCTCTGGCCTTCCGATGCCTCAACACCCAGGTGTAAACGCAAGGCATTTTGTGGATCAAGATCGATCGTCGAGACGCGATCGGCACCAAGCTCTGCTGCCATGGCAACGGCCAGATTGGCGGTCACAGAAGTTTTTCCGACCCCGCCTTTCATTGACGCAACAACGATAACGCTCATACTGTTCCTAGCAGTTCAGCTGATGTGGGTGAAGAAACACTATTTTGCCTTTTGACCTTGGCTTGCAGCGCGCTCGATTCGCCTGAAAACCCGGCTCAATGCGCTGTCAGTGCCATGGCCTGGACGCTCATTCGCATCCTGTTCAAGCCATCCCTGTTTTTGACGCTTCGAGAGTGCCGGTATCGTGAAGCGCGCGTCAATCGCCATGGATTTCACCAATGGCCACCGGTTCTCAGCATGACTGGCCTCTGCTTCCCGGTTAAATTCCCGAAAGCCGTCGACGTCACGCCAGAAGGGCTTGAATAGCGCGCCTACATCATCAAACCGTTTGGGCACCCTCAAGTCCCCCCCACATACGGATTGCTCTTGCGCTCCCGCCCAAACGTGCTCTCCGGTCCATGGCCCGGAATAAAAACCGTCGAATCACCCATGGGCCAAAGGCGCTCGACGATGCTGGCAAGCAGCGTCTCGTGGTCGCCCTGCGGCAGATCGGTGCGACCGATGGATCCGGCAAACAGCACATCACCCACAAAAGCCCGGTTCGCCTCGGCACTATAAAAGACCACATGGCCGGGCGTATGACCGGGACAATGCCGCACCTCCAGAGTGCTCTTGCCCAAAGTAAGCCTGTCGTGGTCGATCAGCCAGCGCGTCGGCGCGAAGGTCATTGCCTGGGCAAAGCCGAACATTTTGCTCTGTGCCGGCAGGCCGTCGATCCAGAATTGATCGGCTTGATGCGGGCCGATGATGGGTAGTTTCAACTGCGCCGCCAGTTCACCGGCGCCTCCGGCATGATCGATGTGGGCGTGGGTCAGCCAGATCTGGCTCAGCGCCAGTTGCCGCTGGTTCACAGCGGCCAGCAGCAAGTCGAGATCGCCACCCGGGTCAATGAGGGTCGCCTGCAAGGTCTGGTCACACCAGACAAGAGAGCAATTTTGTTGAAAATTGGTGACAGGAATGGTTTGGTAGCGTAGCATTTGAATCACATTCTAGGGCTCAATCCGGTCTCTTGTGCGCCTGCGCCGCCCTGCTCGATGCGTTCCACCAACAGATCGACAAAGTTGCCCTCGCCAAGGTCGATGCGGACACGCACCGGCAGGTACTGCAAGCTTGGCGCAAACCACAATTCAGCAGTGATTACACCGGCCGGGTTGGCGATGGGTCGAGGGCGTAAATGAAATGCCGGCACCGCACCTAGTTCTGGCGTTTGCAGCACCTCTTCCTCGACCACGTCGTAGGTCCAAAGGGACATGCCCTGTGGCCTGGCCAGCCACAGACTGACCTGCCGCCCCACCCTGAGTTCTTCACGGCCCGTTGAAAACCGGTGACTGAGTTCGACAAACTGGCTGGCAGTGTCCTGTAGCGCGGGCGGCTGCGGCAATTGAACGCCATTGTCGAACCTGACCAAGGCACCATCAAACACCAGTCGCCGCAAGCCCCAGGGGAACTGTTCCTGGTAGATCCGTGGCGACAGCGCATCGGCGTGAACCTCACCCTGGCTGGTCAAGTAAACCTGCAGCAGCGCGAGGCTCAGGTCAACACGAACCTGATAACGACTCTCTTCGCGCTGCCACTGCACGCGGGCACTGCCATACAGGTTGCCGCGGTAGTACCCACCCAGGCGGTAAGACAGCCGGGTGTCGGCGGGCCAACCATCACCAGTAAGCACCTGTGAGTCAGGAGCCACAGCGCCTGGGTCAACACGCGTCAGTTCGTCCGGCGCGGCTGGCTTCGCATCCTGCGCCTCTACAGGCGTCTGGTCAGGTGCGACGACCGGCTGCGTTTCAGCAGCGGCTTGCGGCAACGCCGGCACTGCACCAACATGGGGCTCAGGCCTCGCCAATTTTTTGTACAGTGGCGGCACTGAAAGCGTGGGCGTGATCATCCGGGTGAACATGGGGTCTGCCATCAGCGCCATGCGCTCGCCCGGTGGCAACTGGCCCTGCAACCAGTGGAGCCCCAGCAGATGTGCGTAAAGCACAGTCACCAGCATCAAGCAGAGCCAGAGCGGTCGTGACGGCGCGCGATTCACGGCCGCTGCCCTGAATAGAGATAGACCAAGGAGGCTCCGGTTGCTAAGATCACAGCCCCGATCTTATGCAATCGCAGCAAGGCATCCCATGATCATCTCGCTGATAAACCATTCCAGGGTCATCACTGACGAACAGGTCCAAGAGGTCATTCGGGCCATCAATCGCCAGTTGAAGGAAGACTTCGAGCCCTACTGGAGTTTTTCTGCGACGCTGCGTCTGGAGGGTCCGATCGGCCAGCGCCCCAGCCTCAGCAAGTTCGGTGACATGCGCGGCGACGCGGTCCTGTACCTTGTCGACGGCGTCAATTCGCTGGGCGCAACGGGCTGGCACCTTGCCAACTACGGTGACATTCCCTACGGCATTGTGTTCCTTGGCTTGTGCGCAAAGATCAAGGAAGCCTGGTCGATCACACTGTCGCATGAGGCGCTCGAACTGGTTGGCGACCCGATGTGCAATTTGCTGGTGCAGGGCAATGATCCATTGGATCGGCGGCGCCGTGTTTTCCATCTGTTTGAAATGTGCGATGCCGTGCAGGCCGAGAGTTACAGCACAGCAGGCGTTGCGCTTTCCAACTTTGTGCTGCCGAGCTACTTCAGCCTGGGCGAGCAGCCGGGGCGGCGCAACGACTTTCTGGGGCGCTGCTACAAGGGTAAAACGCTGGAGTCGTTCGGCATGAATCCGGGCGGCTACCTCAACACTTTGGACCCAAAGACCGGCAACTGGGAGCAGCCCGTTTACGGGGACGACAAGGAAGCCCAGCGGCGCAGGAAACTCAAGAGTCAGGTCAAAGCGGGCCGCGGTTATCGGCGCTCCCACCCCGAGCCGCAATAGCGCCGCTGCGGCCCCGTCACCATGGAGCTCGAACAGCAACAGTTGACCACTGCCATCGCGGCACTGGAAGCACAGCGCGAGTTGCTCGGCAGCGCCGTGGTCGATACCGCACTGGCGCCCTTGCGCGAGCGGCTGGCCAAACTGACCGGGCAGCCTGGCGAAGACAAGCGTGACGAAAGCCAGCAGACACTCAAACAGGTCAGCGTTCTCTTTGCCGATGTGGTCGGCTCAACCACCCTGAGCCAGCAACTCGACCCTGAAGAAGTGCACATCGTGATGGACGAAGCGCTGGCACGCTGCACGACGATTGTCCAGAGGCACGGCGGCAAGGTGCTGAAGTACGCAGGCGACAGCCTGCTGGCCGTGTTCGGTGGCGAAGAAGTTCAGGAAGACGACGCCGAACGCGCTGTGCAGACCGGCCTGGACTTGCTGGAAGAAGGCCGCCGCCAGGGCGAGCTTGTGCTTCAGCGTTACCACCACGAAGGCTTCAATCTGCGCGTGGGCATCCACACCGGGCCCGTGTTGCTCGGCGGCGGCCTGGATGCCGAGAACAACATCCGCGGCTTCACCGTCAACGTGGCGGCGCGCATGGAGCAAACAGCGCCCACCGGTGGCCTGCGCATCAGCCACGACTGCTACCACCAGGTGCGCGGTGTATTTGACGTGGTGCCGCAGGAACCGCTGATTGTCAAAGGTGTGGCCGCTCCGATAGTGACTTATCTCGTATTGCGCCGCAAACCTCGCGCTTTTCGCGTCAGCACGCGGGGCATCGAGGGAGTGGAGACCCGGATGGTCGGGCGCGACCCCGAACTGGATCAATTGCAGCAGGCCTTCAAACGCCTGTACAGCCAGCGCTGTCTGAGCGTTGTGACCGTGCTGGCAGATGCTGGCGTCGGCAAGAGCCGCTTGCTGTTCGAGTTCGAGAACTGGGCCGAGGCACGCGCCGAAGTCTTCTATTTCTTTCAAGGACGCTCGCATCCGCTAACGCAGAGTCAGCCCTATGGCTTGTTGCGTGACATCGTGGCATGGCGACTGCAGATTGCTGACAGCGACAGCATGGAAGCCGCCAGGATCAAAGTTGAGCAAGGCCTGGTGCCACTTTTTCTGGCTGAGGATGGCGAAGACATGGCGCTGGCACACGCCCATCTGCTTGGGCATTTGATCGGCCTTGACTTTACGCAGAGCCCACACATCCGGGGCATTCTTGACGATAGCAGGCAGATCCGCAATCGCGGCTTTCATGCGGCGGCTCAGATGTTCCGCCGCTTCGCGGTCCAGAACGATGCTCCGATCCTGCTGCTGCTCGACGACCTCAATTGGGCAGATGACGGTTCACTGGACTTCCTGAGCTATCTGGTGCAGGTCAACCGCGATGTACCGACACTGATCGTGGCGATGGCACGGCCCACGCTATTGGATCGGCGAGCCGATTGGTCCGGCATGGTTGATTCGCAGCGCATGCCGCTCGAACCTCTGGACAAGGGTGCGAGTCGACAGTTGGTCAATGAATTGCTGAAGAAGATTCAGGAGATTCCGAGCCTGCTGCGTGAGTTGATCACGGGCGGCGCACAAGGCAATCCGTTCTACATGGAAGAATTGGTCAAGATGCTGGTGGACGAAGGCGCCATCGTGACGACTGGCGAGCACTGGAGCATCAATGCTGAAAAGCTGCTGGCCACCCATGTGCCGCAAACACTCACGGGTGTTTTGCAGGCACGCCTGGATGGCCTGAAGCCAGCAGAAAAGCTTGCGCTGCAACAGGCCAGCGTGATCGGCTTTGTTTTCTGGGATCAGACCCTGGCCGCTCTGGACCCCAGGTCTCCCGCTGAATTGGGTTCTCTGGTGCAGCACGAACTGACCGTCCCGCATCAGGACGCGGCGCTGGACGACGTGGTCGAAGGTGTGCGTGAATATGCTTTTTCACACCAGGTCTTGCACCAGGTCACCTACGACACGCTGCTCAAGCGAACCCGGCGCACGCATCATGCGCAGGCTGCCCAGTGGTTCGCCAGCCAGACTGGCGCACGGGCCAATGCTTTTCTGGGCGCCGCCGCCGAACACTTCCTCAAAGCCGACGACAAGGAACAGGCTTGCGAGTACTTCACACGCGCCGCCGAACATGCTGCGTCACGCTATGCCCACGAAACGGTGACCAGCTACGTGAGCACGGCACTGGGCTTGACTGATCAGCCTTTGCAATGTTGGCGCCTGCTCAACGTACGTGAGCGAACACTGGACCTGCAGGGAAAGCGCAGTGAGCAGCAGGCTGACATCGACGCCCTGGAGCAGTTGGCTGACGAACTCGATGACGACGATCGGCGTTGTGAAGTCGCCTGGCGGCGCAGCAGCTTTGCCCTGCGCAGGGGCGACTACCGGGCCATGGAAGCGGCCGCGCACCAGACCCTGACTCTGGCCGAGCGCATTTCGGACGCCGTGCTGGGGCTGCGCGGACAACATCGATTGGCGCTCGCCCGCACCTACCTTGGCGACAGTGCGCTGGGTCACACACTGGCCAGCGAGGGGCTGGCCAAGGCGCGCGCACTCGGTCTGCGCCAGATCGAGACACTGTTCCTGAACGCCCTGTCGGTCATTGCCGACAGCCGGGGCGATCAATTGGCGTCGCTCGGATTCGACCAGCAAGACCTGGTCATCAATCGCGAACTCGGAAACCGGCGCAACGAAGCCATCGCACTGGGCAATCTGGGCAATGCCTGGCTCCGATTGGGCGAACACGCGCAAGCCCGCTTGCACTTGGAACAGTGCTTGCGCCTGGCGCGCGCCGTGGGCGACCGCGCCACTGAACCCAACATCCTCACCAATCTGTCGATGCTGGCGTTGCGCCAGGGCGATGATGCGCCGGCACTGGCGCATGCGCAAGCAGCGCTGGACATGGCAGTTGAGGTTGAAAACCCCGACTTCGAAGCGATTGCGCTGTGCTCTCTGGGTAACGCCGAACTGGCACTGGGGCGCCATGCACAGGCTGCAGCGGCCTTCGGGCGCGCCAAAGAAATCGCCACGGCGCTGGACACGGCCACACGGCTGGACGCCGCTGCGGGTCTGGTGCGCGTAGCGCTGGCGCAGCAGGATGCCACGCTGGCACGGCAAGGGGTCGAGGATCTGCTGCCGCACCTGGAAAGTCACGATGCACTGGAAGGCACCGAAGCGCCGTACCTGATCCGCCTGACCTGCCAGCAAGCACTGGCACATGCAGGGGACCCACGCGCCGCACAGTTGCTCGGCAGCGCCCACGCCGAACTGCTGGCCGAGGCTGTCAGCATCGCCGATGCGGCTCTGCGCCAGAGCTTTCTCAACAACATTCCGGAGCACCGCGCGATCATGGCGGAGTGGACCCGCAATCCGGCACAGCGCTTCTGAGCAGCAGGGCCGGTGGCAGCAACCCTTGTCAAAGACTCCAGTCGTAGTCGATGGTCAACGGTGCGTGATCCGAGAACTTCTCGGTCTTGTAAATTTCTGCTGAGCGCGCGCCTTGGGCCAGGGCCGGCGTCGCCAGGTGATAGTCGAGCCGCCAGCCCACATTCTTGGCGTAGGCCTGACCACGGTTGCTCCACCAGGTGTAGCAGTCGTCGGTCGTCGCCGGGTGCAACTGGCGATAGACATCCACCAATCCCGCATCACCCAGAATTCTTGACATCCAGGCCCTCTCTTCGGGCAGGAAACCTGAGTTCTTGCGGTTGCCCTTCCAGTTCTTCAAGTCAATTTCCTGATGCGCAATATTGACATCCCCGCACAGGATGAACTCGCGCTCACGCTTGAGCTGGCCCAGATGCGGATAGAACTCCTCCAGAAACCGATATTTCGCCTGCTGCCGCTCCTCGCCCGATGAGCCGCTGGGAAAATAGCAACTGATGATGGAACGCTTGACGCTGCCACTGTCAAAGCGCAATTCAACATAGCGTCCCTCGGCGTCGAACTCGGACGAGCCATAGCCCACGCGCACATCGCTTGGCTCGTGGCGTGTATACACCGCCACGCCTGAATAGCCCTTCTTCTCGGCAAAATGGAAGTAAGCGCGCAGATCGGCCAGTTGCTCAAAGCGTCCCGCCACATCGGCCGCCTGTGCCTTGACTTCCTGCACACAAATACAATCCGGTCTGGATTGGGCCAACCAGGCTTCAAGCCCTTTGCTGCTGGCCGAGCGAATGCCGTTGAGATTAAGGCTGGTCAATTTGAACAAGGAAGTTCCCATGTCAGAGTGCGTCGCAAGCCATTCCGGACCAGCCCCTGCGCAGGACGCGCTGGCCCAGGATTTTTTGCAATTTGTTGTGGATTGTGGCGTGCTGCGGTTCGGTGAATTCAAGACCAAGGCCGGCCGTATCAGCCCCTACTTCTTCAACGCCGGCCAGTTTGACGATGGAGCCAAACTGGGACGACTGGCCCAATTCTATGCCCAGCGCCTGCTCAAAAGCGGCATCGGGTTCGACATGATTTTTGGCCCCGCCTACAAAGGCATCCCGCTGGCAGCCGCACTGGCGGTAGAACTGGCCAGGCTCGGCGTCAACGTTCCTTTTGCCTACAACCGCAAGGAAGCCAAGGATCACGGCGAGGGGGGCACGCTGGTTGGCGCCGCACTCAAGGGACGCGTCCTGATCGTTGACGATGTGATGTCGGCCGGTACCGCTACGCGGGAATCGATTGCCATCATCAACGCCGCCGGCGCGCAAGCGCACGCAGTCATTATTGCCCTGGACCGGCAGGAAAAAGCAACCGAAGATGGACGCGATGTTGAACATAGCGCAGTCCAGTATGTGCAAAGGGAACTCGGACTCCAGGTGTCTGCGATTGCCAAACTCGCGGATTTGATGCAGTATCTGCAACAACATCGCGCTGACGGCCTGGCGATCGACCAGCAGCGTGTGCTGGCCTACCAGCAGCGCTATGGCATCACCGAAAGTCGATCATGATCAGAGTCTGCACCCCGCATCTGGAGCAACGGCACACCCGCCTGGTCGCAGCACTGCTGCTGGCCGTCGTCTCGACAGCCAGCCTGGCACAAACGCCACGCCCTGGGGCCCCGGAAATCTACACCTGCGTTGACGCAAAGGGCCGTAACCTTACCTCCGACCGCCCGATTGCCGAGTGTCTCGATCGCGAACAGAAGATACTCAATCCGAGTGGCACCGTCAAAGCGAAGGTTGGACCGAACCTGACCGCCCAGGAACGCAGTGAACTTGAAGCCAAAGAGAAGGCAGAGTTGGAAGAGCGTGCTCGCCTGAACGAAGAAAAGCGGCGCGACCGGGCCCTGCTGGTGCGCTACCCCAACAAGGCCGTGCATGACCGGGAGCGTGCCGTGGCACTGGCGCAAATTGGCGTGGTACGGCAGGCCGCCGTGAATCGTGTCGACGAACTGCAGCGTCAGCGCGCCGCCGTACTCGACGAGATGGAGTTCTACAAAAAAGACCCGAGCAAAGCACCCGCCTCGGTGCGGCGCCAGCTTGAGGAGGTCAATGCAAGCCTGTCAGTGCAGGCTCGCTTCATTGCGGAGCAGGACGCCGAGGTCAAACGCGTTACTTTTCGCTTTGAGGAAGAACTGTTTCGCTTGAAGCAGTTATGGACGCTGCAGGCTGGCGTCCCCGCCGCCGGCGCAAGCAAGACGCGCTGACTCAGCCCATTTTCTTGCGCAGCAGTTCATTGACTTGCTGCGGATTTGCTTTGCCCTGGCTGGCCTTCATGATCTGCCCGACCAACGCGTTGAGCGCCTTGCTGTTGCCGTCCCGGTATTCTTCGACATTTTTCGGGTTCGCCGCCAAAACGGCATCGATGATTTCTTCCAGGGCGCCCGTGTCGTTCAACTGCTTGAGCCCCTTGGCTTCGATCAACTGATCGGCGTCACTGCCTTGTCGACTCCAGAGCGCGTCCAACACCTGCCTGGCAGCATTGTTGGAGATCGTGCCATCGGCGATGCGCACGATCAGCTGCGCCAGTTGCAGGGCGTTCGCCGGTGATTCAGCGATGTCGATCTCACCAGCATTGAGGCGGCGCGCCACTTCACCCATGATCCAGTTGCTGGCCAGTTTGGCTTGCCCGGACGCCTTGGCAGCAGTTTCAAAATAGGCCGCCATGGTGCGGCTTTGCGTCAGCACAGTGGCATCGTATTCGGTCAGGCCATAGTCGGCCTGAAAGCGCTGTGCCATGACACGCGGCAACTCGGTCATCGCATCGCGCACACGCTGCACCCATTCATCTGCAATCACCAGCGGGGGCAAATCCGGATCCGGAAAATAGCGATAGTCGGCAGCATCTTCCTTGCTGCGCATGGCACGCGTCTCACCCGTATCCGGATTGAACAGCACCGTGGCCTGCTCTATCGCATGACCGTCCTCAATCCTCTCGATCTGCCAGCGCACCTCAAAGTCAATGGCCTGCTGCATGAACTTGAAACTGTTGAGGTTCTTGATCTCGCGCCGTGTCCCCAACGGCGCACCGGGTTTTCGCACCGACACATTGGCGTCACAGCGGAAACTGCCTTCCTGCATATTGCCGTCACAGATGCCGATCCAGGTCACGATCTTGTGCAGTTCCTTGGCGTAGGCTACCGCCTCTTCGCTGGAGCGCATGTCGGGCTCCGTCACAATCTCCAGCAAGGGCGTGCCCGCCCGGTTCAGATCGATCCCGGTCTGACCAACAAAGTCCTCGTGCAAGGACTTGCCGGCGTCTTCTTCCAGATGCGCACGCACCAGGCGCACGCTGCGCCTCTCCCCCGCCAAGAAGAACTCAACCTGACCACCCTGCACCACCGGAATTTCAAACTGGCTGATCTGGTAACCCTTGGGCAGGTCCGGATAAAAATAGTTCTTGCGCGCAAAAATGCTGCGCGGGGCAATGTGCGACCCAACGGCCAGACCAAACTCGATGGCCCGTTCCACCGCCCCCTTGTTCATCACCGGCAAAGTGCCCGGCAGCGCCAGATCGACGGCGCAGGCCTGCGTATTAGGCTCGGCACCAAACGCGGTTGAGGCGCGACTGAAAATTTTGGAGCGCGTCGAGAGTTGCGCGTGGGTCTCGAAGCCAATCACGACTTCATAGCCGTGCACCAGTGCTGACTTGCCTGTGTTCATGTTCAAAACCCCTCCGGTTTGGCGAGGTGCCAATCGGTTGCCTGCTGCAGGCGATGCGCTGCGTTGAGCAGCCTGGACTCCTGCAGATAGTTAGCTATCAACTGCATTCCCACCGGCATATTGCCTGCACCGAAACCCACCGGAACACTCATGCCCGGCAATCCTGCCAGCGACGCTGGCAAGGTAAAAATGTCGGCCAGGTAACTGGCCAGCGGGTCGTCGCTCTTGTCGCCGAGTTTCCATGCCACCGTGGGCGCCACCGGGCCGGCGATCAGGTCACATTGTTTGAAGGCCTGCTGAAAATCGTCGACGATCATGCGACGGATTTTTTGCGCCTGCAGATAGTAGGCATCGTAGTAACCATGAGAGAGCACATAGGTGCCGATCATGATGCGGCGCTTCACCTCGTCACCAAAGCCCTGGGAGCGGGTCTTTTTGTACATATCGATCAGGTCGCTGTACTGCTCGGCGCGATGGCCAAACTTGACGCCGTCAAAACGGCTCAGATTGCTGGAGGCTTCGGCTGGCGCAATGACGTAGTAAACCGGGATCGACAGCTCGGTGCGCGGCAGTGTGATCGGCACCAGTTGGGCGCCCAGTTTCTCGTATTCCTTCAAAGCGGCGTCGACCGCAGTGCGCACGTCGGCGTCCAGACCTTCGCCAAAAAACTCGGCTGGCACGCCAATACGCAGGCCCGCCAGCGAATCGTCCAAGGTGCGGGCAAAATTCTCAGCCGGGACGTCGAGCGAAGTGGAGTCGCGATCCAGATCCGGCCCGCACATCGCTGACAGCAGCAAGGCGCAGTCCTCGGCCGAACGTGCCAGGGGTCCGGCCTGATCCAGGCTGGAGGCAAACGCCACCATGCCGTATCGCGACGCACGACCGTAAGTCGGCTTGATGCCGGTGATACCGCAAAAAGAGGCTGGCTGGCGAATCGAGCCACCCGTATCGGTGCCTGTAGCTGCCGGCACCAGACGTGCCGCCACGGCAGCCGCGCTGCCGCCCGACGAGCCACCGGGCACGCGAGTCTGATCCCAGGGATTTTTTACCAGACCAAAGGCCGAATTTTCATTGGCAGAGCCCATCGCAAATTCATCGCAGTTGAGCTTACCCAGCGTGACGGCGCCCTGCTCGGCCAACCTGGCCACCACCGTGGCGTCGAACGGTGAGCGGTAACCAGTCAGCATTTTCGAGCCGGCCGTGGCAGCGAAATCGCGCGTCACAAAAATGTCCTTGTGTGCCACCGGAACGCCCAGCAAGGACGCTTCTGACGTACCGGCCGCCAGCGCGGCATCGGCCGCACTCGCTTGCGTCAGGGTCGCTTCCTCATTGAAATAGAGGAAGGCGCCTAGTTCGGCATTGGCCCTCGCGCGCGCCAGAAAATGCTGCGCCGTCTCGACCGCAGACACCTTGCGCGCCCGCAACTGCTCGGCCAGTTCCGCCACGCTGAGATCGTGCAGTTCTGTGGGTGTCTTCATTCGATCACCTTGGGAACCAGAAACAGGCCCTGCTCCACGCTGGGCGCATTGCGCTGATTGGCAGCGCGGTTGTCGCTCTCGCTGACCGCATCCTCACGCAAGCGCAGCACAACGTCCTGCCAGCAGGCCACCGGATGCGCCAGCGGCTGCAGGCCACTGGTATCAACGGCACGCATCTTTTCGACCAGGTCGAAGAATCCGTTGATCTGGGTCAGCATGCGCTCGCTCTCGGGGGGGCTGAGTTCCAATCGGGCCAGATTGGCTATACGGTCAATATCGGTCGAAGTCAGGGACATAGGGCATTTTTCGTTCAAAACCAGATGCCTGGCGGCTCGCGAAGCGCTACGCCGGGCAGGGTTTTCACAGGGGATGGGGTATTATCTCGCCTTTGGGCCGATGCGCCTGTGATGCCCGAGAGGATTTTTAATGTTTGGAGCTTTCCGTCAGTACTTCTCCACTGACCTGGCCATCGACCTTGGCACTGCCAATACCCTGATTTACGTGCGCGACAAGGGCATTGTGCTCGACGAGCCTTCTGTCGTCGCGATTCGCCATGAGGGCGGCCCCCAAGGCAAGAAGACGATTCAGGCGGTTGGCAAGGAAGCCAAGGCGATGCTGGGCAAGGTGCCCGGCAATATCGAAGCCATTCGACCCATGAAAGACGGCGTGATTGCCGACTTCACGGTCACCGAGCAGATGCTCAAGCAGTTCATCAAGATGGTGCACCCGCGCTCCATCTTCCGGCCCAGTCCGCGCATCATCATTTGCGTGCCCTGTGGCTCGACCCAGGTCGAACGCCGCGCCATTCGCGAATCCGCTCTGGGCGCTGGCGCCAGGGACGTCTACCTGATCGAAGAACCGATGGCAGCAGCCATTGGCGCCGGCCTGCCAATTAGCGAGGCCAGCGGCTCGATGGTGGTCGACATTGGCGGCGGCACGACCGAGGTGGGTGTCATTTCGCTCGGTGGCATGGTCTACAAGGGTTCGGTGCGCGTCGGTGGCGACAAGTTTGACGAAGCCATCATCAACTACATCCGGCGCAACTACGGCATGCTGATCGGCGAACCGACGGCCGAATCCATCAAGAAGAAGATCGGTTCCGCCTTCCCGGGCAGCGAGGTACGTGAGATGGAAGTGCGTGGCCGCAACCTGTCCGAAGGTGTGCCGCGCAGCTTTACCATCTCGAGCAACGAAATTCTGGAGGCGCTGACCGACCCGATCAACAACATCGTCTCGGCCGTCAAGAACGCGCTCGAGCAGACGCCGCCCGAACTGGGTGCCGACATTGCCGACCGCGGCATGATGCTCACCGGCGGCGGCGCACTGCTGCGCGATCTGGACCGCCTGCTGGCCGAAGAAACCGGCCTGCCGGTACTGGTCGCTGAAGACCCACTGACCTGTGTCGTGCGCGGCTGTGGCATTGCGCTGGAGCGGATGGAGCGTCTGGGCTCCATTTTCACCAGCGAATAAGAACCGGGTGCAGCGATGCCGCTTGGTACGCTGGACGGTACTCCGCCACCCTTCTTCAGGCAGGGCCCATCGGCCCTGTCCAAACTCACCCTGTTCAGTGCCCTGGCGCTGTTCCTGATGGTGGCCGATGCGCGCTTCGAGATCGCCAAACCCCTGCGCGTCGTCGTTGCCAGCGTCCTGTACCCGGTGCAATGGCTGGTACTGCAACCGGTGCTGCTGGCGCAAGGCGGCACGCAGTACCTTGAATCACTGAAGTCGTCCCAGACGCGCGAAGCAGCCGCGCACCGCCAACTGGCGGCTCAATCACAACGCGCCAATCAGGTCGAACAACTGACACTGGAGAATTCGCGCCTGCGCCAGCTGCTGGGTCTGCGCGACAAGGTGAGCACCTCATGGCAGGCAGCGCAGGTGCTGTACGACGCGGCCGACCCCTACACACACAAAGTCATTATTGACCGCGGCGCCCTCGAAGGCGTGCTGGCTGGCTCTCCCGTGCTCGACGAAAACGGCGTCCTCGGGCAAGTAACAAGGGTCTACCCGATGGTCAGCGAAGTGACGCTGGTGACTGATCGCGATCAGGCGATTCCCGTGCTTAACACCCGCACCGGGGCGCGCGGCGTGGCGTTTGGCGACCCCGCCCTGCGCGCCAATGCGCTGGAGTTGCGCTACATGGCGGCCAATGCCGATGTGCAGCCCGGCGACTTGCTTACCACCAGCGGTGTCGACGGTGTCTATCCGCCAGGCTTGCCGGTAGCCAAGGTGGAAAAGGTGGAGCGCCGGGTTGACTCGGCCTTTGCCCGCATCACTTGCCAGGCACTGGCACTGGTTTCCGGGGTCGGTCACGTTATGGTGCTCAAACCGATTGCGACCCAGATCGCGCCCCGGCCGGCAGTCGAGCCACCGAGCACCACCGTCAGGAAAGGCGGCAAGCGATGATCATGCGTCCGGGCCATCAGTTGCTGCTGCCGGCCAATCCTTTCTTCATTTTTGGCAGCCTGCTGGCAGCACTCGGACTTAATATGTTGCAGAACATGGGTTTGTTTGGACGAGCCGCCTGGACGCCTGACTTTCTGGCCCTGGTTCTGGTGTTCTGGAGCATTCACCAACCACAGCGCATCGGTGTCGGTGTTGCCTTTGTTTTTGGCATCCTCGTAGACGTGCATCAGGGCGCCCTGCTGGGACAGCAGGCATTGGCATACACCGTGTTGAGCTTCCTGGCCATCGCGATTCATCGGCGCCTGCTCTGGTTCCCGGTGCCCTCGCAAGCGCTGCAGGTGTTTCCCCTTTTTGCGGCAGCGCATGCCATAGAACTGATTTGCCGGCTCGCCGCCGGCGGCGCCTTCCCGGGCTGGCTGATGCTGCTGGCGCCGGTGCTGGAGTCGCTGCTTTGGCCGGTGGTCAGCGTGATTCTGCTGGCCCCGCAACGGCGCTCGCCCGACCCCGACGCCCACAGACCCCTGTAATGACGGAACTTCGCAACGTTGAGGCCGATCTGTCGCGCTTTCGCGCGCGGGTGCTGGTGGCCACGCTGGTCGTGCTGGTCTGCTTTTTGCTCGTGGCATCCAGGCTGGTCTACCTGCAACTGGTGCGACATGAAGACCTGCTGGAACAGGCCGAGAACAACCGCACCGCGATTGTTCCGGTGCTACCCAACCGGGGTCTGATTCTGGACCGCAATGGCATCGTGCTGGCCAGCAACTACTCGGCCTATACGCTTGAAGTCACACCCTCCAGGATCAACAACCTGGAGCAGACGATTGAAGAACTGGCGGGCGTTCTGGACATCACCACACGGGACCGGCGTCGCTTCAAAAAATTGCTGGAAGAATCAAAGAGTTTCGAGTCTTTGCCATTGCGCACGCGGCTCAGCGACGAGGAAGTGGCCAAGTTTGCGGCGCAGCGTTTTCGCTTCCCCGGCGTTGAAATCAAGGCGCGACTGTTTCGCAACTACCCCTATGGCGAGCTGGCCAGCCACGTCGTCGGCTACATCGGGCGCATCAACCCGTCCGAAAAGGAGAAGCTTGACGAGTCCGATGACCAGGCCAATTACCGCGGCACCGAATACATAGGCAAACTCGGCGTCGAGCAAAGTTTCGAGGCACAACTGCACGGCACCACTGGCGTCGAATCAGTGGAGACTTCGGCCGGTGGGCGCGCCATGCGCAAACTCACCAGCAGTCCGGCCACACCCGGTAATACCGTCAAGCTCTCCATTGATATCCGGCTGCAGCATCTGATCGAACGGCTTTTTGGTGAACGCCGCGGCGCGTTGGTGGCGCTGGATCCCAAGACCGGCGAAATACTGGCCTTTGTCAGCAAGCCGACTTTTGATCCCAACCTGTTTGTCGAAGGCATCGACAGCGAAAACTGGCAAGCCCTGAATGAATCGCCCGACAAGCCGCTGCTGAACCGGGCGCTGCGCGGCACCTATCCACCCGGCTCCACCTACAAGCCTTTCATGGCACTGGCGGCCCTGGAGACCGGAACGCGCCGACCGGAACAAACCATCTCCGACCCCGGCTTTTTCATGTTCGGCAACCACCGTTTTCGGGACGACAAAGAAGGTGGGCACGGCACCGTGAACATGTACCAATCGATCGTACAGTCCTGCGACACCTACTACTACATGCTGGCCAACGATCTGGGCGTGGACACCATCCATGAACAGATGCAGCGCTTTGGCTTTGGTGAGTTCACCGGCATCGACATCTTTGGCGAAGTGCGCGGCCTGCTGCCCTCGACCGACTGGAAGCGCCGGGCCTACAAGCGCGCCGATCAGCAGAAGTGGTACGCCGGCGAAACTATCTCGCTGGGCATCGGCCAGGGCTATAACAACTTCACCATGCTGCAACTCGCTTCGGCCACCGCGACGCTGGCCAACGATGGCATCAAGATGAAGCCGCACCTGGTCAAGGAGGTGGTTGACATTTTGACGCACGCGCCTACTGCCACGACGCGTGAAGCGGTCGGTGAAGTGATCGCCAAGGCAGCCAATATTGCCATCATCAAGAATGCGCTGGTCGGGGTCAACATCGAGGGCACCTCGGCGGCAGCCTTTCGCGGCGCGGGCTATACCAGCGGCGGCAAGACCGGCACGGCACAGGTGATTCAAATCAAGCAGAATGAGAAGTACGTAGCCGCCAAAACAGAGGAACGCTTTCGCGACCATGCACTGTTTACCGCCTTTGCTCCGGCTGAAGAACCAAAAATTGCACTGGCGATGGTGGTTGAAAACGCCGGCTTTGGCTCGCAGAATGCCGCCCCGATCGCGCGCCGGATTTTTGACTACTGGCTGCTGCAGCAGTACCCTAGCGAAGAAGATATTGCCGCAGTGCAAAAGGCGCAGGCACCGGCGCCAATTGGAAAAGTTCGATCGCTCTCCG
>JBAXFI010000025.1:0-26607 GCA_037139995.1 Comamonadaceae bacterium
AACTGGCGGCGCAGCATGCGCCACGATGCGACACGCGAACAGGGCGCAGAGCAACACCAGCCTCGTCAGGAGGCGGGTATCCAGACGATGCCGTTGAATCAAAAAGGGCGAACAAATCTCACGGACTACTCCCGAAGTAGCGGGAAGTCTACGCCTTACCTTCGTGATTGAGTAAAAGTTTTCTCAATGCAACAAGACTCTCTGTCGGTTGGTGCCGCAGTCTGGAAAGTCTCTTCTTGACAACAGTACGGCGTGACGCTGCAATCTGAAGGCAAAAATCACCACTTTGAATGCTCGGTACTTGGCGAACATTTCAAAGAAGCCATCGTCGGCTCGGTGTCTTCTGGAGCCAACCACTTTTCTCTGAAGCTGACCATCAAGATTGAACGGCTGCAACGGAGAAGATCGTGGACCTGCACTGCAGCGTTCTCGGACGACCTCGGTTTTGCCAATCCCGTTATTTCCGCTACGGCTCTATTCCTTGTTCTATGGCTCGCGCTGATTGCAGTCGAAGAGGTGCTACAGCAATCTGCGCCGAAAGCCTGGAAGGATTACCCCAGTGGAATCATCGCACTGAGAATACTTGCGATTGGCTTCCTTGGCCCCATCGCGGAAGAACTGGTTTTTCGCGGCTTACTGATGTCAGTTCTCAGGCGCACACGAATTGGAGTGTACGGCGCCGTGTTTGTGACTGCAGCACTCTGGTCCATGGTCCACATACAGCACGACCTGGCAATACTGGCGCTGATCCTTATTGATGGAATAGTTCTAGGATTGGCGCGCCACTTTACTCGATCAGACTACGTCCCAATAGTCATGCACATCTCCGGAAACTTATTCTCAATATCGCAATCTCTGCACAGTGTGGCGTGATCTGTCAGCTCCGAAGTGCGGGTCACTGACTATCCAATGGCCATTGCTTGGCATGGACATGTTTCGTGAGAGTCAGCTCGTTAACGATTGGGCCACGCCTGTCAAACGCTGTTTGGAGAACGGCAGCTTTGTGACATACAACTGAATTGAAAATCAGATGAAGTTAGAGAACATCGAGCAACGTGATGGGAGGTCCATAAATCCAACTGCCTGCTTGACCAATGATGAATAATTGAATTGGAAAGCCACTGTGTTCGTATACAAAATGGACTTGTCCAAGGTGGGCAGGAATTCGGAACTGACGGACGGTCATGGCTGTCTCACCTGGCTTCAATAGCGTGTCAAACGGTACGTTGGTTGGCACTGAAAGCGCGTCATAGCGATGCCCTTCAAGGTCAAGAAGGTAAGCAAACGTTTCTCGCTCTCCTTGAGGGACCTGCCGCGCGCGGCTGGACAACTCCATACTAACTTCTACTAGCCCGTCGTGAGTGCGGCGTGCCCCGAGGGGGCGGATACACCAATCGTCATAGCACTGAATATCACCGGCCTTGTGAAACTCGCGGGACGATGCAAGTCCGACTGCGATGTCGATGGCCATGTAAACCGTTACCCAAAAACATAGCTGTTTCAGCAGTCTAATTGCTCCGGTGCGATTGCCACGACCCCAACGAAAAGCACCAATGATTACCCCCGTAATGAGTGCAACCAGTAATGCAATGAATAGCGGCTCAAATAGGGTCACTTTGGTAATTCTTTGCCAATGAGAGCGAATTGTCAGATGTTAATCTGATGATTGGAAGTGCTTAGCCAAAGTTTCCATCCATTCCACTTCGGCAGCACTTTGGTCCCAGTAGGAGCAAAAGTTCAATGTCAGCTTGAGATCAGACATTTCGCAAACCGCATCGGCTGCTACGTGTCTTCTGATGCCGGCCACTTTTCTCCCAAGCTGACTATCAAATTTGAACGGCAGGTCTGGAGAAAATCGTAGACCGGCACTGCAAAAGCGGGTATTCGCCAGAGTCCGCTTTCGGAGAACTCAGTTCACCGCGTTATGCTTCGTGACAGATTGCGCCCAAGGGTCGGGGTGAATGTGGTTTATTGGACTAGTCGCGTGGTTGCATGAAAAAAATCGTGCTGTTCCCCCATGAATATAGTGTCCCCACTAAACCGATAATTGCGTACATTGCCGTTGCGCTTTTGTTATTCAATAGTTTTCGGGCGGAACTGGGCCGATGATCAATCCGAGAATGGCGAAAGCCGGGAATAAAAATAGCTGCCTTGTGCAAAGGCCGCCGCTATTTTCAAGTTGTCATCGCTTGTTGCGATTCGATGGCCTCGTGGCAGAGGCGAGACGGTGGTAGCCGTTCGATTCACAATTTATCGCAATGTGACTATAGAGGGCACTGCTAAGGAATTCTAGAGGCATGAACTGTTTTCGGCGCTGGGTGATTGGATGGTTTCTGTGCTGCAGTTGCATCGGCATGGCATGTGCCGAACAGACGAAAGGGCCTTGGCCGATGCGAACGCTGGTCGCTGCCGAATTGAGCAGCCTAGCTGGCACGCAAGTTGTTGACTTGCCCTATATCCTGCAGCCCGGCGAGTTTGACCCCGAGGGTGGTACCGTTCGCTTCCGACTATTGGTCGAATTGCCCAGACAGCCTGATACGGCGCTAGGGGTTTTCGTCTCGAAGTTAAGTCTTTCAGGCAGACTGTCATTGAATGGGGAGGAAGTTGCCTCCTGCGCCGAGGGGCGATTGCAGGATGTACGCTGCCTGAATCAACCGAGTCTGTTTGTCCCGCCGAAGGGCGCGTGGCGTGTCGGAGCCAACACGCTCGACTTCGAGATTTACGCCAATAGCAGGCAGGCCAACGGGCTGACGCCGGTGCTGGTGGGTGATGCCCTTGAACTCCGTCGAGGACCTTATCGAAAAAGTTTCCTGTTAAAGCAGGACATAGCCGAAGGCATTACCTGGGTATCGCTGCTCTTGGGTTTTCTTGCCCTGGCGGCGGCTCTTGTGATGCGCAGTGCCTCGCTGTATTTCTGGTTTGGTTTAACTTGTGTCAGCAATGCCCTGGTGAACCTCAGCTTCTTGATCACTTACCCGCCGGTCACTGGTGACTTGTTCAGCTGGTTCATTTTCGCCAGCCGTATGGCCTCAAGCTGTCTGCTGTTGCTGACGCTGGTGTACCTTTTCGCCAAGGAAGAGAGCTTGCGCTGGCTGCAACGACTGCTTGTGGCCTACTCGATTTTCGGACCGACACTGATCGCCGTCACGGACAACAATCGCATGGTGGTGGTGGCCTTGTACGCGCCACTTGCATTGGTGGCGCTTGGAATGTTGCTTGCCATGGTGCGATGGTCCTGGCAATCACGTCGACCTTTGCATGTGATAACGACGCTCATGCTCTGTACTCTGTTTGCCATGGCAATGCTGGACTGGGCGCGACTGGCCGGTCGGGCAGTATTTGATGGTGTGTACCTGATTACTTACGGTTACCCAGGCGTGATGCTGATCATTGGTGGCATGCTACTGGGCCTGCTGACTGCCGCCTTGCGCACTTCGCGCGAACTCAGCGCAACACTGGAAGAGCAGGTTGTCGCCCGAACCAAGGAATTAGGAGGCGCGCTTGAACGAATCGGACAAATGGAGCAGACAACCCGTTTGCTGACAGAAAACATTCCCGTCGGGACCTATGTGATGGAAACCACGTCAGAAGGTGTGCCACGGTTTACGTTCCTGAGTGAGCGATGGTTGAAGATGCTCGATGTGCGCCGCGAAGACGTGCTGGCAGACCCGAACAGTGGATTTCGCATTGTCCATCCGGATGACTACGAAGCCTTCCTGGCGCTCAACATGGAGGTCTTTGCCGAAATCAAGCCCCTTCACTGGGAAGGTCGAATTGTGGTCAATGGCCAGATTCGATGGCTCAGCGTCGAATCAGTGCCGCGGCGTTTAGCCCAGGGTGGCGCTGTATGGGAGGGGGTGATGGTTGACATCACAGCCTACAAAGAGGCTGAAGCCAGTTTGAAATTGGCGAACCAGGCCATAGTGGCAGCCGAAATTGAACGCTCCAAACAGGAGGAGCGCGAGCGTCTGTTGCAGGACATGCACGACGGATTCGGTTCGCAACTTTCCACTGCCCGGATCATGGCCGAGCAAGGCACCATGACCCAAACGCAACTCACGCAAGTTCTGCAGGAATGCATGTCGGACCTGTATCTGGTAGCCGACGCCTTGCGGCAGACCGATCTCACGCTGGAGGATGCCCTCGTTGATTTCCGCTTTCGCATCGAGCGCCGCTTGTTGGGAATGCCGACGCAGCTTCACTGGAATATTCAGATTGCGCAACTGCCCGAGATCGCACAGCGCATCATCCTGCAAGTTCTGCGAATCCTCCAGGAGGCACTGAACAACGCACTCAAGCATGCGAAAGCGGGCGCGATCTGGATCGAAGCGCGGTATGAGCCCGAGCAGCGCGGCTTACTGTTAAGCGTTGCCGATGACGGCGTGGGTTTGCCGACGCCCTTGGTCTATGGGCGGGGCTTGCGCAATATTCAGCGCAGGGCGCGCGAAATAGGGGCGGAACTGTCAATTCCTGCGTCTGAACCAGGCACTCGGATAAGCCTGCGCTTAATCGTTCAAGACTGAATTACGAATCCGGTGCAACGGGTCAGATCAAGCCCTGATCGCGGGCTTTCGTCACGGCCTGCATTTGCGAATTGGCGTCGAGTTTGCGATAGAGGTTGCGAATGTTGTACTGGACCGTTGAGAGGGCAATGCCCATGATACGGGCGACCTCTTCGTACTTGTGGCCCTTCGAGAGGTGTTGCAGTGTTTCGAGTTCACGCGGCGACAACTTGTGCTCTGTATTGGCGCTCGTTCCGGTGGCCCCGCCGGCCATCTTGAACAGGTAGCGTGCCAGGGCCGGGGTGATCGGGTAATTGCCCAGCATCAGTTCCTGAATCGCCTGTGTGATGGCGGCTTTTGAGTCGCCTTTCAGGATGTAACCCCGTGCACCCGCCCGTACGGCCGCCAGCACGCTGCGCTCGGTGGAAATGACTGAGATCACCATGATCGGCAGGTTCGGGTATCGCCGGCGCAAGCCCTGAATAACCTCAATGCCTGAAATATCCGGCAGTCCCAGATCGACCAGCGCCAGATCAAGCCCCACCTTGTTGTCGTCACACAGACTGAGCGCCTGACTGCCGGTTTGGCAAAAATAAGTCTTGCCGTCGATGCCCAGGCTCTCGATGACTTGCCCGATCACTTGCTCGAACAGTGGGTTGTCCTCGACCACCAGAATCCGGCGCGGAATGAAACGAGGGCTATCGGCGTGAATTGGGATTTCTTGACTCATTGCATCGCAACTGTATTTGAAAAAAGTTGACTTGTACCCCCCATGAATATAGGGGCCCCGCATGTTCATGCGGTTCCTATCGAGCACAAATTCTAGACAATGCAGCACGCCTCAAAAAAACAATTGCTGCGAACCCCCCTAGTTTTGAATACCTCCGCCAGAAATACCGGCGGCTCCAACCGAATGGCATCACTGTGAAAAGACTATTGCTCCTGTTGGGACTTGTTGTTGCATTCGGCCTCGCCTGGAATTGGCTTGACGTAATCGACCTCAAGGTAGTCGGTCAACCGTCCATGACGGGACCCATTCAAAGCGAATTGGAGAAGCCGTTTTTTGAATCCATCCCAGAAAAAACCGGCATTCCATTCAAGGTTGAATACCGCACCATTGACGCTATCGGCTTCAAGGATAACCGGCAGTTAGCCTTGATGAAAGACGGCGTGTTTGACATGGTTTCCCTCCGGTTCCTGCAAAACAGCGAGGAAGAGCCCAGTATCTTGGGGGTTGATCCGCCAGGTTTGAATGCCAATTACCAAACAGCCCGCAAGATTGCAGCTGCCTATGCACCTGTACTGGACGAGAATTTGCAGCGCCGGTTTGGCGTGAAATTGCTGGGTATCTGGCCTTTTGGACCCCAGGTGCTTTTTTGCAACCAAGCCATCAATCAACTCTCCGACTTGAAGGGTCACAAGGTTCGCATAGGAAGTACGATTTTGGCACCCCTGATTGAATCCATAGGGGCTATCCCGGTTGTTATTCCATTCGATGAGGTTGCCAATGCGCTGGCCCTGAAGATTACAGACTGCGCAATCACAAGTCGTATATCCGGCTACTCGGCAAAGTGGCCTGCCCATACGACGCATGTATACCCCATCGCCACGCAGATGGGTCTCAATGGTATCGCCATCCGGCTTGGAATTTGGAACAACCTGGGCGCGACTCAACAGCGGCGTCTGTCGGACGCTGTGAATACCTACATTGCAAACGTATGGTCCTACTCCGAACAACTTGACATTCAAGCATCGGACTGCATCCATGGCAAAGACAACTGTGCACTGGGTGTGAAGTACAAACTGGTTTCTTCGCCCGTTGCAAATGACGACATCCACTTCATGCGCGACTTTGCTTTAACCAAGTCATTGCCCACATGGGCAGAACGCTGTGACCAGTTGTCACCTGATTGCTCGGCCCAATGGAAAAAAATCGTCGAGCCGATTCTTGCACAGACGAAACAGCCGTGATGAACCATCGGAATTCATCTGTATCGCAGCGGGCCGGATTTGCACCTTACTTCGATGCACGCTCACTTGATGCGGTTGTAGCCTTGTCTTCGCTGATTCTTGTAGTCAGCTTTGCATTCGAAGTTCTTGAAGCCTATGGGGCGTCACTCAGTCATCGTGCACTGGTTATTGGGTTGGTCTGGATCTTGAGTTGCTGGGCTCTTGTTGAGGGCTTGCTGATTACGAAACGTCAATCGTGGCAGGTTTTCAATTTCCTTGTGGTACTGCTGACTGCGCAAGTCGTGCTTTCATTGGCCCGGTCCGGTTATATGGTGCTGGAGCCGTTCTTGGCGCCATCGGTCCAGATGAAGATGCAACACCCGCAAAACAACTGGCACTTCCTGTTTATGTTTCCGTATGTCTTCGTTTTTCTTGGGATTCACAAGGCCGTCGTCAACCTGATTTCATTGCAGCTTTCCGAAGCCAACGGCCTGTTAAACAGCGCACTACAAAATATGTCACAGGGGATTTGTGTTCTCGACAAGAGTGGACATTTCAAGATGTTCAACGACAAGGCCTGCGATCTGCTGGACCTGCCGCGATCCCTGCTGGAGAGCAAACCCCTTTTGTCCGAGGTGGTGAAATTTCAGAGCGATCGGGGTGACTTTGGACCGGAGTTTGCCAACGTTGAAGCGACTGGACGCAGCTACGTGGCCACATTGGGTGTGAACGTGGATCTGAGTATTCCGCGGCGCTACCTGCGCCAGGACAAGAGTGGCCGCTACATTGAGGTCAATACGCAAGCCATGCCCTCAGGCGATGTGGTGCGTACCTACACTGACGTTTCTGAGTACGAGCAAGTCAATCGCCAACTCAAAGTCATGCTCGATGAGTATCAGCAGTTGAGTGACCAAGTGATGCAACGCGGGCGCGACCAGGTCGTTGTCGCGCTAACCGAACTCTCCGTCATTCGAGACAACGAAACCGGCCTGCATACCAAGCGTACCCAGCTTTTTGTCAAGACACTGGCGCAGGCTCTGGTTCAGTCGGGCCACTATGAGGAACATCTGTCCGAGCAACAGATTGATCTGATTGTGAAGGCCACGCCGATGCACGATCTCGGCAAGATCGGCATACCCGACCATATTCTTTTGAAGCCGGGTCGCCTTACGGACGAAGAAATGCTGATCATGCGCACACACGCCGCCCTGGGCGAGTCCATTTTGCTCGTGATGGCAGGCGCGGGGCGTCGGGCCGTTGACTCGCTATTTACCGTGGCCGCCAAACTGGCCGGCGCGCACCATGAAAACTGGGACGGCAGCGGCTATCCACTTGGCCAGAGCGCCCAGGACATCCCGCTAGGCGCACGGTTGATGGCGGTTGCTGACGTATACGACGCGCTGACCACGGCGCGTGTGTACAAGCGCGCCTGGACGCATGAAGAGGCTAGTGCGCATATTTTGGGTCAAAAAGGAACGAAATTTGATCCGGCGGTTGTGGACGCCTTTGAACGTGAGGAAGCCAACTTCAAGAAGATCGCGCTGGAACTGGCCGATCATTGATGGGTGGGATCGCAAGCCATGCGAATGATCGCTGCTTGAGCACGGCGGGATGCATGACCGTCAACGACTGTGCCAGATTCAAAGATAACTCAAATTAGCTTGAGGGAGTGGTAGTCGCCAGGATTCATAGAAAGGCCTTACATGACAGTAACAGACGAAGACAGGCGCTTTTTTGAGCCATCACTGCACGTGGCCAGAGTACAGACGCTGCGGATGCGCGCCGGCGCGGTGCGGATGCTTATTTCGTCAAGCCCTTCAGTCCTCGTGACGTGGCCGCCTGGGTTGAAAGCAAATTGCAATGAGCCAACTCAATCATCCGGCCTGCATGCTGCTGTTGGTAGCCCTTGATTCAACATGAAACAAAGTATTTTCCGTTGGGAGTCAATCAGGACCCGGTTGCTGGTGTTGAGCATTGGGGCGCTGGTGCTCAGCATGGTCTTGCCGGGGGTCTATATCAATCAGGCACTGCGCGACGATGTTTTTGCGCTTGTCGGCGAGCAGCAGAGAGCCGTCACCGCGCTGGTGGCCAATGAAATCAACCATGAGTTGCAGGATCGTCTGGATGTCCTGGCGCTAGAGGCAAAAAGAATCAGCCCGGCGCTGATGGGCGACCCACTGGCGCTGCAAGACTTCATCAAACAACGGCCGCTTTTTCTGAGTCACTTTAGCGGCGGTGTCTGGGTTTTTCGGGCAGATGCCAGCCTGCTCACCAAAGCGGCACTGGGGGCAGGCCCGATGGACAGTGTTTTTGAAGACAGGCAAACCTTGTCCGAGACGCTCAGCCAGGCCAGACCCGGCGTCGGGCGACCCATGGGCGGCGTCTCGTCGCCGACGCCGACCTTTGCCATGTTGACGCCGATTCGCGACGGCTCGGAACAGGTGATCGGAGCGCTGGCCGGTGTGACCCTGCTGGACGGCCACAGTTTTCTCAACCAGATTATCGAAAGCGGCTACGGCAAGAACGGCACCTTCTTGCTGGTTGAACCACGCAGTCGACAACTTGTGACGGCCACCGAACAGCGGCGCAGCATGGAACTGCTGCCGGTCATCGGGGTCAATGCTTTGATCGATCGATTCGTAGCAGGCTATCAGGGAAGTGGCCTCCATTTCAACGCCCAGGGCAGACAAATGCTTGCCTCTGCCAAAGCGATACCTGCGGCGACTTGGTATGTGAGCGCATCCCTGTCCACCGATGAGATCGAGGCCACGCTGGAGGGCCTGAAAACGCGCCGGATCGGCTCAGTCGCGCTGGGCCTGAGCGTAGCAGCGCTGCTGTTGTGGCTCATGTTGCGACAGCAATTGGCACCGATGACCCAAGCAGTGGAGGTGCTGCGCCGCATGGGTGATCAAGGTTACCAAACGTCAGCACTCCCGGTGGCCCGCAATGATGAGGTGGGCCAGTTGATTGGCGGCCTTAACCGCTTTCTGGAAATTGTCAGGCAGCAACAGGATGACCTGAGGAATAGCGAATTCCGATGGAAATTTGCCATTGAGGGCGCTGGTGATGGTGTCTGGGACCGAAACCTTCAAACCGGCGAAGAAAGCTATTCCCGGCGCTGGAAAGAGATGTTGGGTTACGCAGAGGATGAAATCCTGCCTAGTCACCAGGAATGGGTAAGCCGCCTTCATCCCGATGACCGACCGGCGGTGCTTGCCAGCGACGCCGACTATATCGCCGGCAAGGCTGCCAGCTACGAGGTGGAATACCGCCTGCGCTGCAAGGACGGGAGTTACAAATGGATTCTGAGCCGCGGCATGATCGTCAGCCGCGACCCCAGCGGCAATCCACTGCGTACCATCGGAACCCACACAGATATCACACAACGCAAGAAGTCAGAAGAAACCGTTCGACTGGCTGCCAAGGTCTTCAAACATGCTCTCGAAGGCATCATGATCACGGCGCTGGACGGCAGCATCATTGAGGTCAATGATGCTTTCACCGAAATAACCGGTTATAGCCGCGACGAAGCACTGGGCCAAAACCCGCGCTTGCTTAAGTCCGGACGCCAGAGCCCAGAGCATTACGCGCAGATGTGGCGTGATCTGGCACAACGCGGAGTTTGGGTCGGTGAAAACTGGAACCGGCGCAAGAATGGCGAGATCTATGCACAGACGCAAAAGGTCAGCACGGTTCGTGATGAGCAAGGCAAAGCGCTGCATTACGTCTCTTTGTTCTCTGACATTACAGCCGCAAAAAATCACGAACAGCAGCTCGAGCACATCGCCCGCTACGACAGCCTGACCAAGTTGCCCAACCGCGCCCTGCTGGGCGAGCGTCTGGCACAGGCCTTGGTGCAAACCCAGCGTCGTGGCCAACATCTGGCCGTGGTCTTTATCGACCTCGATGGCTTCAAGGCGGTCAACGACACCCATGGCCACGAGGCTGGAGACCATCTGCTGATCACACTGGCTGAACGCATGAAGGGGGCGCTGCGCGATGGCGATATCCTGGCACGTCTGGGTGGCGACGAGTTTGTTGCCGTGCTGATCGATCTTGCCGACGTGGACGACAGCGCACCCATGCTCAACCGCTTGCTGGCAGCCGCTGCGCAGCCGGTCCACCTTGGTCAGGCGCGACTGCAGGTCTCAGCCAGCCTGGGCGTTACCTTCTATCCGCAGGTGCAGGAACTGGAGCCAGATCAACTAATGCGCCAGGCCGATCAGGCCATGTACCAGGCCAAGCAATCTGGCAAGAACCGCTTTCACGTCTTTGATGCCGAGCAGGACCGCAACGTGCGCGCGCGCCATGAAAGCATGCAAAGTATCGAACGCGCTCTGAGTGAAGGTGAGTTCGTGCTGCAGTACCAGCCCAAAGTGAATCTGCGCACAGGGGCCGTGATCGGCGTCGAAGCCTTGATCCGTTGGCCGCATCCGCAAAAGGGGCTGGTGCCGCCAGCAGACTTTTTGCCGATGATCGAAGACCACCCGCTGGCGGTCACGCTGGGGCATTGGGTGATCCAGAGCGCCTTGGCGCAGATGGAGCACTGGCAAGCAGTCGGACTGAACATCGCCGTCAGCGTCAATATCGGCAGACGCCATTTGATGCAGGCTGGCTTCGTAGATGAATTGCGCGAAGCGCTGGCGGCCCACCCCGGACTCCAACCGAACTGCCTGGAACTCGAATTGCTGGAAACCAATGCCATCAACGATCTGGAGCGCGTATCCCAGCTCATCCAGGAGTGTCGGAGCATCGGCGTTGAATGCGCACTCGACGACTTTGGCAACGGCTACTCGTCCCTGACGGGTCTGAAGAAACTTGCGGTGAAGTATCTCAAGATTGAGCAGAACTTTATCCGTGACATGCTGGACAGCAGTGACAGCCTCTTGATTCTGATCGGCGTTCTCAAACTGGCCAGCGCCTTTGACTTGAAAGTGATTGCCGAAGGGGTCGAGACCGCGCAGCATGGTTCCATGTTGCTTGAACTCGGCTGCGAGTTGGCGCAGGGCTATGGCATTGCGCACCCGATGCCGCCTGATGAATTACCGGGATGGGTCAAGAACTGGAAGCCTGATCCGACGTGGAGCGATGTACCGAGGGTGAGCCACTGAGGCTTCAATGACCGCTCTGGAGCGGCCCAGTCGAAAAGTTGACCGCCTCCTGAGTGTCTTCTGGAGCCAGCCATTTTTCTCCCAATCTGACTATCAAATTTGAACGGCAGGTCTGGAGAAAAATGGAATTCAGGAGTGCAACGGAATTCGACGACCACGACCGGCAGCTTCCTGGATGTCCAATAGAGGCGCCGTCAGATCGAACCCCGATCAAAGCCATACCCGTCAAGCAAATGTTTATGTAGGGTGGCGGCTTATGCATGACCGAGCAGCTAAGGGCGCTGAGCAAGCAGCAATACGTTCTTGCCAAACAGTCTATTTGAAGCTCGGTCCAGCAAGCGACTTATAGGGAAAGCGTAACGATCATAGGCGATCAATGCCTTCCGATTGATAGTGCCGCTGTCGCTGCCAAACGCCTTGAAAAGCAGCGACGCCAGGAACCCGGCACTGTCTACATACTCGTTCTTGATGACCTCGAAGCCGGCCAGATGCACTTTTTCACCAAGGTCGCCTCTCGTGTAGCGTCGGCAATGGCCCACCAGTTTGTCCATGCTGGAATACAGAACCTGAAACGCCGGAACATAAATCAAGACACGCCCGCCTGGTTTCATCTTTTCATAGCAGGCGCGCAGCGCGGCAACATCATCTTCTATGTGCTCCAGCACGTTCAAGCTGTAAAGCAGATCGACACTCTGGTCTGACACGTTTCTGATGTCTTCATAGGCAATCAGTCCTGCTTGCAGAATGCGTTCTCGCTGGCGTTGGTCTGGCTCGATGCACTGAACATTGTGTCCATTCAGGGCAAGCGCATTGGCAAAAGTGCCGATACCGGCGCCAAAATCAAGCACCGTTTCGCCAGCGCGCGCCTCGTTGCGGATCAGCGACACCAGAAAGGCGTTGTAGTTCACGGCCTCAACCATGATCTCCAAATTTTCGGTACCTGAATATTCAGACATCTAGTTCCTTACTGATTGGCTCGTGTAGCCCAGGATTTGCCATTCGTAGCCGAGCCGCTGTTGATGCATTATCGAGTCGAGGTTCACACCTATGCCCAGCGACGGCACCGCAACGATCAAAATTGGCGGTCAGTGATTGAGCAAAATCGAATTCAGTAGTGCCGCGTAACCTGCCGGCCGCCACGGTCAGCTTTACGGCTGCTCAGGTGAATGATTGTGGGTGCCAGTCAGCTGCCGTTCATCCGGGATGACTACTCATCCATCGATTGGGGATTGCCGCCAAGCCACGGTAACTCAGACCAGGCCAAATCAGGCTCCCAACTGGCCGCCCAGTCCGGCAACAGGTCTGGTGGCATCGGCCTGGCAATACCGTAACCCTGCGCCAGAGCACAACCCAGTTGGAGCAACGCACTGCCATGGGCCACGGTCTCTACTCCCTCTGCAATGACCTGCCGCTTGAAAGATTCTGCCAAACCGATGATGCCTTGCAGGATAGCCAGATCATCCGGGTCTTCCAGCATGTCGCGCACAAAGCTCTGGTCGATCTTGAGCATGGCAACCCGTAGGCGCTTGAGATAGGTCAGCGACGAATAGCCGGTTCCAAAGTCGTCCAGGGCAAATGTCACTCCGATCTGGGCACAGTCTTCGATTACCTGAGAGACTTGAGCAATGTCCTTCAGTGCGCTGGTCTCCAGCACTTCAAGTTCAAGGCTGGCCGGATCCACGTGCGGATGCTTTGCCAGAATCGACTTCAGCCTATCCACAAAGTCGCTCTGCTGCAACTGACGCGCACCGATATTGACGCTGACTTTCATGTCCAGTCCCGCCGCGCGCCAAAGCTCTATCTGCGTCAAGGCGGTGTCGATGACCCACTCGCCAATGGAGACGGCCAGCGCATGGTCCTCGATCACTGGCAGGAACAAGGCAGGCGCCAGCAGTCCTTTCTCGGAATGCTGCCAGCGGATCAAGGCTTCGACGCCAATGATCTGGCCGCTTCGCATATTGACCTTGGGCTGGAAATGTAGGACGAACTCATGCATTTCTAGTGCCAGGCGGATGCGCTCCACGCTTTCGTGGTGGCCCCGGATGCTGCTGTCCAGTGCTGCATCGAAGATGTGATAACGGTTCTTGCCTGCCAACTTGGCCTGGTACATGGCCTGATCGGCTTGGCGCAGCAGTTGATCGGCATCGATTTCCTGTGACTGGGGATAAGCTGTGACGCCCAGGCTGGCCGAGACCAGAAGGCTGAGGTCTTCCACATCTACTGGCTGGGCACAGGCCTCCAGCAGTCGGAGGAGCATGGGTCGGCTCGCTGCCAAATCGTCCAGGTCAATCAGCACTGTGACAAATTCGTCGCCGCCGAGTCGCGCCAGGCTGTCGCCTTCGCGCAAGGCTTGTTTCATGCGCTGGGCCAAGGTGATCAGGACCTGGTCGCCGACCTCATGGCCGTGCTTGTCATTGATGGCTTTGAAGCCATCGAGGTCCAGATAGACCACGGCGAGCTGCTGGCCACGGCGCTGCGCCTGCGCCATGGCCTGCTGGAGCCGGTCGCCTAGCAGCACCCGGTTGGGCAGATTGGTCAGTGCATCGAAATGGGCGATGTGCTCGAGTTGGCTTTCGTGTTCCTTGCGTTCGGTGATGTCGGTATTGATGCCGATCATCCGGTGGGGCTTGCCCTGGGCATCGCGCTCCACCACCATGCCCCGCCCCATGGTCCACAGCCAACTTCCGTCTTTGCACAACATCCGGAACTCAACGGTCGCCGAGCCGGGCTTACCGTCCAAATAGGGTTGCATCGCCGCCATCACTCCAGTCGCGTCGTCGGGGTGAATACGGTTCGTCCATTCGGCTGCGGTGTTGCCGATTTCATCTTCGGCATAGCCCAGCATGGTTTTGTAGCGTGGTGAGTAAAAGGCATGGCCGGTCTGGATATTCCAGTCCCACAGGCCATCTCCAGAACCTTCGATGGCGAATTTCCAGCGTTCTTCACTTTCACGAAGCGTTTTCTCGCTGTCGAGTCGCTCGAGTTCGCCTGCTGCGCGGGCGGCGACCAGTTTCAGAACGGTCTCTGCCAAAGAGTAGTTCTCCAGCGGGGCGCGACCAATAACAGCAATCAATCCTATCGGCCGCCCGGTATGACTCCATAGCGTGACGCCAATATAGCTTTCTGCGTTCAACTCCTGGAGTACCTGATCACGCGGGAAGAGTTCGCACACGCTGGCCGGGAAGCAACAAACCTCTTGGCCAACCACGTCGCCGCAGGGCGTATCCTTCAACGCATAGGTGACGTTGTCCTCAAAGCGCCCGTCACACCAGATGGCCAGTGTCTGGGCATTGAGTCCGTCCCCTTCGAGATGGTCAATGCAGACGTAAAACATGCCCAGGCTCTGCGCCAGAAAGCGCGCCAGCGCTTCAAAAAAGGGCTGATCTGCTGGGCCGCTGCTGGTTTTTGCGAGGAACGTTTGAACTTCCTCTGTCTTCTTGCGTTCTGTAATATCCGCGCCGACTCCCCGGTAGCCCATAAACTCGCCTGAAATACTGAACACCGGGTCGCCACTGACGGAAATCCAGTGTTCGGCATCATTGGTTCTGAGCCGAGAAATCTCAAAATTGCGAAATGGCAAATGCGCGTCAAGCATCGCGCGATGCTTCCGCCAACCTGATTCGTCGGGCGAAAGATAGGATACTTCCCAGCGCCGCTTACCAATGGACGAGGCCTCATGGAATACGGATTCCCGCGCCTCTCTCTGGCTCTCAGTCCGTTGCGTGAGCCGGTGTTGAGCGTCGGTCTCCCAATAGAAGTCAGAGGACATCTCGGTGAGGCTGCGGAAACGTTCCTCGCTCTTCTTCACGGTTTCTCCCCGCTGCACGAGGCTGTCCATCATGCCGTTGAACTGGCGGGCAAGTTGTGCTGCTTCGTCGTCGCCCGGCAGCACCACTCGCAACTCCGACGCCCCCGCCTGTACGGCACTGGCCACTTCCTGGATCGCGTCCAGTCGGCGCGTCAGGTAGCGACCGGTCAGCGAGGCAAGAAGCACACTGAGCGCAGCCCCGATCAGTGCGTAAAAGAGGCCGCTCTGCCAGAGTTGGTCGACGTCGGCATTGAAGTGCGCCGGGTCCAAGCCAATGCGCACCCAGCCAATCTGTCTGTCGGTAAGCACGACGGGGCTGATGACGTCAATAGAACTGACCGTTCGCTGCAAAACCGGTGCGCCCGGCTTCTGCGGCAGGTCAGTCAGATACAGCCCGATTTTGGTCGGGTCGTTGTGTGCCAGTACCTGGCCTTTCAGATCAAGCACGATGGCGTGGCGCACACCTGGGTAGCGTGCGATGCCAAGGATGATTTCCTGTAAGCCACTGAAATCACGTGAGAAGACCCATACGGCCGCTGAGGTTGCTGCACTGCTGGCAAGAGCGCTCACCTGTTCGGAATGCTGGTTCATCTCCACGGTTTGCTGGCGACGAGTCATGTCCCAGACGAACAGCAAGATCATCGTAGTAACCACCATCACTATACCCACGGTCAATTGCTTGCGCAGGTTGCCGAACAGGAGTCTATTGATGCTGCTGAACATCACTTGCTCTCGACCAGGCGCACTTCCTTTTCAAAGCGCTTGATGTAGTCAGTCACGATGCCATAACTGGCATCATCAGCCCCGTGGAAACGGCTGGTCTCCATGCTGGCGAGAATCGTCTTGCCCTGCGGTGTCTGCGTCAGTTCGAGTAGCGACTTTCTCACCTGTTCGCGGATGGTCTTCGGCACATCGTCGCGCACCATCACCGAATTGTTGATCAGCGATGGCGTTTCCCAGATCAGATGGAGTTGTGCGGCTTCTGCTGGGTGATCTTTCTGGAACAGACGCCAGGGTGGCGGCCAGGTCGCGGCAGCGGCGGACTTGCCCAGATACACGTTCATGATGGATGACTCCTGCGAGCCCACGTACGCATTCTCGATGTCGCGGTTGACGTCGATGCCCTTCACGTGCAAGAAATACTGGGGCATGATAGCGGCCGCCAGCGCGGTAGGCGACGGATAGCTCACCACCTTCCCCTTGAGGTCGGCGGGCATTTTGATCTCGCTGTCATTTCGGATGATGAAGATACCTTTGAAGTCCTCTGCATCGCCGGCCATTGCAATGACGTGATAGCCGACCTTCATCGCTTGCAAGGTCTGCCAAGGGTTGGGCAGTAGGATCGCAGGATTGCGGTCGCGGAATTTCTTCTCGTAGGTCGGGTAGTCCCGCGAGGCTTCCAACTCGATGTGCACCCCTTTCAGTTGGCGATTGAGATGATCAACAAGAGGCTGATAAGCCTCGCTGAGTTTTTGCGGATTGTGAAGAGGATGGACAGCGAGGCGGTAGATTGGGGCGACCGGACTTGCCGGGGCACTGCTGTACTGAAGCGGCTTCTCTGCGAGCTGCCGATCGCATGCCGCCAAGAGCATGGCGAGGAGCAGGCCGACAAGAGTGGTGAAGCAGTTCATGCTTTCACATTCAGTTCGATCAGTCCGATCAAATCCGTGAAGTCGATTTTTTCACTGTATCACAAGCAGACCAAACGCTAAAGAGGATTGCGCACGAATTGCCCGAGAATCTGTGCAAGTGGATCCCCGTCCGGCTCCATTTGCGTCCCTTCATCCATCTGCGCATCATCATGCAGCGGTGGCCCGCACTTCAGAGCGATGTGCGTTTTCAATGGCCGGTTTGGAGCGACCAGATCGGAAATCTCGGCGCCCGCTTGGTGTCTTTTACCGGTCTAGGAGAAGGCGGCCGCATTACGTCGCGGCCTCGGGTGGATAGGGTTAGTACGCTGGCGGAGACATTGAAGCAGGTGCAAATTGATGCTCAGACCGAGTCGATAACTAAGCGACCATCAGGAAGGGAGCAACCATGCGAATCGAAAGTGACAATCATCAAATTCATGAAGTACAGGTGCACATTCCTTATCGAAAGATCTTCGGACTCATTGCCATCACTTTGATGTTGCAGGCAATCGGAACTCTAGCCGTTGCTTATTCCGTTGACAGGACCAATGCAGCACAGTTGGTTGATATCGGCACCATGCTTTCAATTGCCGTATTTATATGTGGGGCGCTCATGTGGGGACGGTTCCCAAGTGCAGATGAGCCGTTTGTTGATCACGTGGACAAAGATCGTTCACCCCAAGACATGCGCGAAATGAGCATCACCAATATGACTCGGGGTGCGGTGCTCATGGTCTCAAGTGCTCTGTACTTTTTCGGATGTGTTGGTGTGAACTGGATCGCTGGGATGGTAGTTTAGCAATGCGGTTTCCGAGATAATCAACCGGCGGTCCATAGGATTAGCGCAGCGGTTCATCAATCCATTGCCGCCTGTCATGAACCTATTTGAACGGCCGGTTTGGAGCAAGCAGATCGGTAGATCCAATTTTCGGTGTGTGTCTTCTGGAGCCGGACAGACGGAGGCCGTAGACGGCCGCTTGTCTTTTCGGGCAACGATCAGATCATGCGGTCAGCCTGCCAGGAAGCTGACCATCAGACTGGCGGCTTCGGACAAAGCGCAGGAGAGTTGAATTCCTTTCAACTGCAAGGAGTTCATCATGGAAGATTCGTGCAAGAAGTCCCACCGCGAATCGTGGAACAAGGGCAAGTGGGTCGACCAGAAGGCGCCATTCAAGCTGAAGGATCCATGTTCAACTTGGAGCTCGACAGTAAGCTGCGGGCTTGCGATCTGGTCAAGCTCAAGGTTTGCGACATCTGCCATGGTGATCGAGTCGCGGCGCGCGCCATCATCATGCAGCAGAAGACCTCCCGGCCGGTGCAGGTCGAGATTACAGGGTCAACCGACAAAGGCGGCCAGACCTAGAGTAGAGATGTGGCACGGTGGATTCCATCGTGCAGCAGCTTCTGATTGCCGACTCGTAGCATCGAGCCGATGCCTTTTCACGGCGCACACACCATCCAAACTGTGCTTCCAGGAAAAGGCCTTCCGCCGCGTTGCTGTTGGCATCTCACCAAAAAAAACCCAGCGCTTGAGGCTGGGTCAAAACGTTACCTAGGAGACTACGCGCCATGAACATCACGCGTAAAGGCTCATGCCCAACTGCACGGTATCACTTTTACATAACCCTCGTGGCCGAAGTGTTGCCTACTTATTGAGCACACTAAGAGAACCCCACAGCAACGCCACGTCTGGCAGAGCTTCGTCAAGTTATCCACAAAGTAATTCACAGAAACAGTGACCAACTTTTCCGGTTCATGGAATTTTCAGGACCAGGACAGCTAGGGTTATCCCCCGACTGGGGCTGGGCCATGACATGGTTGCCCTCGCATTAGCCTTCCACTGTTACACGCGTTGCAGCTTTCTGCTGCGTTTGGCTTAGCCGTAAGCTGACCGTGGCGACCGGCGGGTTAAGCTGCAATCCGCGTTCAGAACTTTCTCCAGACCTGCCATTAGTTCGTGTCGGTCCGCTTCAGAAAGAGCTCACTGGCTGACACAGACGGCCTACGAGTGAGTCTTGCTGGATGCATCTTTTTCTATTTCAGGCAGGTCGTTGCACAAGGGGCAATTTCTTCCGCGACTGACGTAGTACATCCGCGTGCCCACAAAGATGATGGTGGAAATCGCTGACCAGGTCAATGCAAACTGAACTCCGGCCAACAGTTCATGGCCCTTTATCAGTTCGACCATAGTCAGCGACGCGAGCATGATGGCAAACACGGTCAGGGCACGCCTGGTCCAGAACTTAGCTCTGCCAGAAATATTTTTCAACATCGAAGCCTCGTTCATGGGATTGCGTTAAGAGGATAGTTTAGCCACTCCAAGTTTTCGCGTGACATCGAATGTCTCTCGCCGACGCACTACCGGACTACGCTTCGCCGGATAGCTGACGCACGAATCTGAATGTCGGTTTCAGCGAGAACTTGCCGGCGGTGAAAGACACAAAGCGGCTACACGGATTTCGGAATTGATCGCCTGACAGCGGTCATCGAAGTTGCCTCAACCGCTCCTACCATCAGCGTCGTGATCGACGACTTGAGAAAAGCCAGAAACGACTTCAAAGCGCCAGAACTGTCGCTTTCAGGACCGACCGTGGCGCGAGATCCTGTTGAGTAGTCCCTGTCGTCATTGCAAGATCTTTGACGTCATATCTCTGGTAGTGGCCGCACATTCGGTGTGGGAAAATTGTCGATGGCGACTATGTAACGCCCTACTGGTCACTCGCTCTAGCCTAAAGTACGGTCTCTGAAATTCTGTAATGCTTTCATGGCGACGCTTGGCCCTTCCCGAATGAATGTGGAGTCAGTTCCATCAAAAAAATAGCAGTCGGCTAATGTCAACCCGTTGCCACGCCCACGATTAGGTATTCGATAACCTGCGGTCCATCGATGAAATGTTCGCTGGTCGATGCTTCGCTCCTTGCCTCGACAGGTAATGCTGTGGCGTCGATCCTGAACGATGCGCTCATACGTGTGGCTGACCAATTCACGCTCACCTTCCAGCACTTCGATGCAATTGGCACCAGACAAAATTACGACACCCGTAATGTGGTTATTCATGTTGTGCCGACGGCCAGCCTTGAAGATTTCAGTCAAGTTCGACTCGTCAATTCTGATGAGTGAGCTCTCGAAAATAAGTTGAATCAGAGCCATCTTGATCTCCCTGATATGGATGACTTTTTATGTGAAGACTTTACGGGATCCTCTTTCATTTTTCTTACCCCCTGTTGGAACTTCTCACAAAGTCAAACTGACCTTGCATTGACAGCACCATCCAAAGTGTCAGGATTTTTCAGGAACTTGTATATCCCCCAAATGGGGGATACCGTGGAAGAGAGCTCAAGTTACGCGAGCGCATCGGGTTTCGCACCATCGCCGACGCACACACTTGAAAGTCAGCTTCGGAGCAAAGTGGCTGGGTAATCCCCCCGAAAAACCACCGTTCTCAAAAGTAGAATTTTCCAAGAAGGAAGTTCTACATGAAGAAATCGAGATTTGCCGACAGCCAGATCATGGGCGCCTTGAAGCGCGTCGAAGCTGGTTTGCCAGTTCCTGACCTGTGTCGAGAGGTTGGCATCAGCAGCGCCACCTTTTACAAGTGGCGTGCCAAATACGGCGGCATGGACACATCCATGATGAGCCGCATGAAGGAGCTTGAAGACGAGAACCGGCGTCTGCGCAAGATGTACCTCGAAGAGAAACTCAAGGCCGAAATAGCCAACGAGTACCTTGCAAAAAAGTAGCAAGGCCGTCTCGCAGACGCGAGATGGCCAAAGAAGTGGTGCAGCAACGCGGGATTCCCATACGGATGGCCTGTGCGGTCTTCTCAGTCAGTGAGTCGTGCTACCGGTATGAGTCCAGGCAGAACGCAGAGAACGAAGAAATCGCCAACTGGCTGCTGCGCCTGACCGACAACCACCGCAACTGGGGCTTTGGACTGTGTTACCTGTACCTGCGCAACGTGAAGAACTTCGGCTGGAACCACAAACGCATCTATCGAATCTACCGGGAGTTGGAGCTGAACCTACGAATCAAACCCAGACGGCGGCTGGTGCGCGAGAAGCCCGAACCGTTGGCTGTGCCACAGGCCATCAACGAAGTCTGGTCAATGGACTTCATGCACGACAGTTTGCAAGACGGCGAGCCTATCCTGAATTTTGTGTAAGAGGTCATAACATGCACCCTGAAGGAGCAAGTAATGACCGATTCACCCAAGGCTGCCAAGGTCAGGCGGCGTAAATCTGTAGGTCCATTTCCAGACGAATTGGTGGACCAAATTCTCAGCCAGTTGAAGGGCAATGACGCCGAAAGCCTTCTGGGCCAATCCGGCCTGGTGGCTCAACTCAAGAAGCAGTTGGCCGAGCGCATGCTCTCTGCGGAGCTTGGTCACCACCTACGCCAGGAGCGTCAACAGGCTGAAGAAGGAGAGCCAGTCAACTACCGCAATGGCAGCACAGCCAAGACAGTGTTGACGCCCGAAGGCTCATTGGCGCTGCAGATCCCGCGTGATCGACAAGCGACCTTTGATCCGGTATTGGTGGGTAAGCATCAGCGCCGCCTGCCAGGCTTTGATGACCACGTCATCAGCATGTACGCCCGCGGCATGAGCGTGCGCGAGATCCAGGGGCATCTGTTGGAAATCTATGGCCATGAGGTTTCCCCCACGCTGATCTCGGTCATCACCGATGAGGTCATGGCCGAGGCGCAGGAGTGGCAGAGCCGACCTCTGGACAGGATGTACCCGGTAGTTTTCTTCGATGCATTGCGCCTGAAGATTCGCGATGAAGGCTCGGTCAAGAACAAGGCTGTGTACTTGGCCTTGGGGGTGGACGCCAGCGGGCGCAAGGATGTGCTGGGCCTGTGGATTGAACAAACCGAGGGTGCCAAGTTCTGGCTCAAGGTGTTCAACGACCTAAAGACGCGCGGTGCCGAAGACATCCTGATTTGTGTGGTTGACGGGTTGCGCGGATTCCCCGAGGCCATCGAAGCCGTGTTCCCCAAAGCGATGATTCAAACCTGCATCGTGCATCTCATCCGCAACAGCCTGAACTACGTTGCCTGGAAGGACCGTAAAGCCTTGGCAGCGCAACTCAAACCGGTCTATGAGGCGGTCAACGCTGAGGCGGCAGATGCCGCGCTCACGGCGTTTGAACAAGGCATCTATGGCATCAAATGCCCACCCATTGCACAAGCGTGGAGGCGCCAGTGGGCGCAGGTCGTACCGTTCTTCGCCTTTCCGCCGGAGGTCAGGAGGCTGATCTACACCACCAACGCCATTGAGAGTTTGCACATGCGTCTGAGAAAGATCGTCAAGAACCGTGGCCACTTCCCCAGCGATGAAGCGGCAACCAAACTGCTGTTCCTGGCGTTGCGAAACATCACCAAGGACTGGACCATGCCGCCGCGTACATGGAAGGAAGCGGCCAACCAATTTGCCATAATCTTTGGCGAGCGCTTCACGCTCTCAGTTAACTGAGAGCGTGAAGATTCCCGGCCTCATTACACAAAAATCCGGATACCTCCAAGACGGCAGAAACATCCGGTTGTTCAATGTCATCGATGACTTCAACCGTGAGGCTTTGGGCATTGAGGTTGACTTCTCGCTGCCGTCCGAGCGGGTCATCAGATCGCTACAGCAGATCATCTCCTGGCGTGGCAAGCCCAAGGTTATCCGTTGTGACAACGGTCCGGAAAACATCAGTGGCACGATTCAGAACTGGGCCAAAGAGTGGAGCATCCGGTTTGAATACATCCAGCCAGGCAAGCCGCAGCAGAATGCCTATGTCGAGCGGTTCAATAGAACAGTTCGCTACGAGTGGTTGTCCCAGTATTATTGGTCAAGCATTCAAGAGGTTCAGGACTTCGCCACGCAGTGGATGTGGTCCTACAATCACGACCGCCCCAGCATGGCCCTGGGCGGTTTCACCCCAAAGCAGCACTTGGCCAAAGCTGCATAACGTTTCTACTTCTGAGTTCAGTGGAAATCGGGGGGATTACCGCTGGCGTCACGAGACGCAATCCAGCCAGCCAAGTTTCGGAACTGTCCACCGTAAAGCAGTCGTTGAAAATGACAGGCTGTCAGCTAGCCTACTGCACGCGCTCAACCCGGATGCGGAACCAGAACCGTGAGCCTTGACCGACCTTGCTCTCAACCCCAACCTCACCGCCCATCAGTTCGGCCAGCTTACGCACGATTGATAGACCCAGGCCACTGCCTCCGTAGCTCCTGGTGGGGGCGTCATCCACTTGCGAGAAGGTCTGGAACAGCAAGTCCAGTTTGTCCTCGGGAATGCCGACGCCGGTATCCGTCACTGAAAACTCCAAGACTTGGCGCTCTTCACCGCCTTCAAGGTCGCGCCCCTCAATACGAATACTGCCCTGGTTGGTGAACTTGATTGCATTCCCCACCAGGTTGGACAGCATCTGCGTGACGCGATGCGGATCACCCAGACAGGATGTTAGTAAAGGGCCTTGCCAGTCGAAGTCGACGCAAAGACCTTTGGCGCTGGCAGTGGGTGCATACAAGGCACGCACTTGCGCCATGATCTGCGCTGGTTCCAGCGCTATCTTCTCCAGATGCATCTCGTCGACCTCGATCTTGGAGAGGTCCAGCATGTCATTGATCAGCGTCATCAAAATGCTACCGGACTCGACAATAGCGCCGGCGTAATCAATTCGCTCTTCCTCCGTCACGTCCGGCATCCCCAGCAGCTGCGCCATACCCAGCACCCCATTCATCGGGGTGCGGAATTCATGGCTCATATTGGCCAGAAAGCGACTCTTGGCAAGATTGGCGGCCTGCGCTTCTTCCTTGGCGATGACCAGTTCAGCAGCTCGCTTGGCCTTCTCTTCGTTTTGGAAGAGAAGCTCAATGTTAGCGATCGCCAGTTCGGCAGCACGCTTGTCCTTCTCGCCGTTTTGAAAAAGCAATTCCGCGTTTGCGATTGCCAACTCCGCAGCGCTCTTGGCCTTCTCTTCATTTTGGAAGAGCAGTTCTTGGTTACCTATTTTCATCGTGTGACAGCTCTGATTCGATTGTCTTTGCTATTTCAAGAGTCGTACATCCCCCAAACGGGGGAAGGGTATACCCCGTAGCATCAAATAGGTGGCGTAAACATTGAGATTTATGGAGCACCAGTACGCAGGCTAGGTAGCCAGCGCGCTACGACCGCATTCGCTGTGCTGCTGGCCCAGGTTTCCCTCCAGACCTGACTTTCAACTTTGACATCAGCTTCGGAGAAAAGTGACCGGCAGTCACAGAATGGTTGCAGACTTCCTGTTATCTGAACTTATCTCTCCATCACCGACACTTAACCCACTATCTGTCCAATTCAAACTCGCCCGCAACGCGTCGATTGAATCCGGTGAAGACACAGTCTTTCCATCAGGCATGACGTGGATCGCACGTGAGTCCCGTAACGGCATTTTGGAAAAGAAAGATCCCCAGTGTTTGTTGGCCAGCAAGTCCCGCTTTTGTGGTGCTGCGTTTTGATCTTCCAAGTTCATCGGTTTTCTCCGGTGGATGCGCCAGGCTGGGGCGCATGTTTTCACGTTCGGTAACAGACTTCAGGGACGCAACGCGTGTCCCAATCGGTCTGGCCAGACCCACTACGTGAAGCGTCAGCGCTTCGTGCGCTGAGTCCATTCGCCAATCCCCTGGATCGCAGGCTCATTGCGGTTTGCCGAAAGATCAATACCCACTCAACCTGCAAGGACAATATAAGGACGTTGTGCGTGACAAAACAGGGTGGACAAATGTTTATTTTGCTGCTTCGGGCGGCGGCGCAGTCGTAACCAAACTCACACAAGTGACTTGCCGGGAAGGCGACGCTACCCTGCGCCAATCTTCCTCCAGCACTTGGCGCAAAGCTGCCAGACGCTTCTTGCGGATCGGCAAGTCCTTGGCGAGTTCGAGCAGGTGCTCGCTACACCTGTCGCGGTACGATCAGCCACCATGCACGCTCCTGACTTCTGCACTTCACGACGACAACTGCTCAGCACGACGCTGACACTGCCGTTCTGGCCCCTGGCATCGCGCGCCGCAGCGCACAGCGAGTTGCAATTCCCACGAGACCTCGGCAGCCATCCGGACTACGCGATCGAGTGGTGGTACCTCACCGGGCGCTTGCTGGCGCGTGAGCGCGAGTTTGGTTTCCAACTGACTTTCTTTCGCTCGCGCGTACCGGCCACTCAGAGCATGACTTCGGCTTTTGCCGCCAAGCAACTGATCTTTGCCCACGCTGCCGCCACCGACGTGGCGGGCAAGAAGCTGTGGGCCGACCAGCGCATTGCGCGCGAGGGCTTTGAGATCGCGCAGACCAGTCAGAGCGATACCGACCTCAAGCTGCGCGACTGGTCGTTGCGCCGCGATGGCACTCGCTACCGGGCCAAAGCGGTGGCCCGAGACTTCAGCATTGATCTGGTGTTGAACGAGACCCAAGCGATCCTGCTGCAAGGGGAGCGTGGCCTGTCGCGCAAGGGGCCGCAGCCCGAGCAGAGCAGCTACTACTACAGCCTGCCACAGCTCAATGTCAAAGGCACCCTCGGCCTGGGCAGGGAGAACCTGCCGGTGCAGGGTACGGCCTGGCTGGATCACGAATGGAGCCAGTCGCTGCTGGACCCGCTGGCGGTGGGCTGGGACTGGATCGGCATGAACCTGCTTGATGGCGGCGCACTGACGGCGTTTCAGCTGCGCGACAAAGACCGGCAGGCGATCTGGGACGGTGGCTCGTTTCGCTCGCGCGCCAAGGGCGCCAAGGCGCAAGTCTTTGCTCGCGGTGAAGTTCAATTCATTCCGATTCGAAAGTGGACCAGCCCGTTGACGAAAGCGATCTATCCAGTCGAGTGGCTGGTGCAAACACCACTGGGACGCTACAGAATCAAGGCAGTCATTGACGACCAGGAACTCGACAGCCGCGCCTCCACCAGTGCGGTTTACTGGGAAGGCTTGAGCGAACTGTTCGACAGCGCTGACCGGCTGCTCGGGCGCGGCTATCTGGAGATGACAGGCTACGCCGGCGCGCTGCGTTTCTAATGCGCCCCAGTTGCCGCATCAGCACCGCCAGCACGCTTGGGACGTGACAGCCAGACCACCGGGATCAGCAGCAGATAGATCAGCGCCGAGGCGTAGAACACGTCGTTCACACCCAGCATATAGGCCTGCTGATCGACCAGCCGGTTCACCTGGGCCAGTGCCTGCTCCGGTGTGAAGCCGGCGCCCACCATGCCGGAGAGCACCTGGTTAGCGGTCTGGTTGCCAGCGTTGATCGACTCGGCCAGTTGCGCGTGGTGAATGGCCGCGCGGTCCTGCCAGATGGTGGTGGCAATCGAAGTGCCGAAGGAACCGGCCACGATGCGCACAAAACTCGACAGTCCGGAGGCCGCAGGTATCTTGTGCGGCGCGATGCCCGAGAGCAGAATCACCGACAGCGGAATGAAGAAGAGCGACATGCCAATACCCTGGATCAGGGTCGGGATCAGGATGGTGTCAAAGTCGGCCTGGGTGTTGAAGTTGGAACGCATCCACAACACGACGGCAAACACGATAAAGGCGATGCTGGCAAGTTTTCGGGGGTCCACGCGGCTGATGTTCTTGCCCACAATGGGCG
>JBAXFI010000026.1:0-26239 GCA_037139995.1 Comamonadaceae bacterium
CTTCCAGCAGCACGAAGTGGATGTGCGGTACCAGTGACATCAGGCGCGGCTCCGATGGCGTGGGCCACAGGATGATGCTGCCGATTTCGGCGACGGCACTGCGCGCTGAGGTCAGCGATGCGTCAATACCGTCAAACAAACGGTCGCGCCAGGCTTCGATGGGCTGCTCGTAATGCACCAGTTGAAGTGCACCCAAGGCTCGCGCCTTCAGCGCATTACCGTGTGGCGTGTTGCTGCCAAGGAGCAGGTTGCCAATGCCCTTGGCAGCGGCGATGCCCAGCAGCACGTCCGGCCAGTCGGTTGGCGTGACATCATGGAACTCGGTCTTGACGGCCTGCATCGCAGCGCGCAGACGCAGGACGCGTTGAGCGAGGTCTTCGTTGCGCCGCTGCGAGTCAAACCAGGCCTTGACATCGGGCAGGGACGGCAAGGTCGCCACCGGCGCCGAGCGCAGCCGGCCCAGAATATTGTTGCGCGCCATGACCGTGGTGCTCATGCCGCTGCTTCGTTGGTACGCTGCCACAGGAAACTGGCGATGTGCTCGCCCGGCAATGTTGGCTCAGGCACACTGGCAAGTTCGTCCTGTTTGGCAGCTCGACCCGTGATGTTGAGCAGGCAGCCGCAATCGGCACTGACCACGCGCCGGGCGCCGCTGTCGCGGATGGCGGCCACCTTGTCGGTGACGATGGCTTCAGAAATGTCTGGGTAACGCATGGCAAAGGTACCGCCAAAGCCGCAGCACTCTTCAATCCGGGCCTGGGTCACAACGGTCACATGGGAGAGGCTGTCGAGCAGGGCAGCGCTGGTTTCGTGTGAACCCATCTCGCGTCGCGCGTGGCACGAGGTGTGAAGGGCCACGGTGCTGGCCGGACCCTGGTCGGGCCGGTTGAAGTGGATGACATGCACCAGAAACTCGGTCAGCTCGTAGGTTCGCGCTGCCAACGCTTTGGCTGCTGCGTGGAGTTCAGGGTCGTTGGCGAAGAGGGCCGGATAGTGCTGATGCAGCATGCCGGCGCAGGAGCCGGAGGGCACCACCAGCGGCCAGGGCTCGGTGAATAGTTTGAGTTGTTGCAGGGCGACCTTGCGTGCCTCGTCCGGGAAACCACTGCTGTGGGCCGGCTGGCCGCAGCAGGTCTGCTGCTCCAGGTAATGCACGCGGATGCCCTCGCGTTCCAGCAGCCGAACCGTGTCCAGCCCGGCCTGCGGCACGAACTGATCGACCAGACAGGTGGCGAACAGATAGACGTCGGCCGGTTTGGACGGATATTGCCGATTGCCGGGGGCGTGGGTCGTGGTCATCAGTTTCTGGCTTCTGTTAAGTGGTAAAGTGGTAAGACCAATAAATGGAGAATATAAATGGCTGCCAACCAACGGTCAACAGGGGTTTACCCGAATATTGCCCAAAATCGATCGGTGAAAAATGAAATACCGTAAAATTGGTATTACCAATTAATTCAGATCAATATGCCGCTCCTTCGCCCTGTTGCTTCACGTTTGTCTGACACCGTCGCCGCCGAACTCGAAAAGCGAATTCTTGAAGGTTCACTCAAGCCGGGCGACCGTCTGCCACCCGAGCGCACATTGGCACTGGATCTGGGTGTTTCGCGACCTTCTTTGCGCGAGGCGATTCAGAAGCTGGTGTCCAAGGGCCTGCTGAGCACGCGCCACGGCGGTGGAACCCATGTAACGGATCGGCTGGAGGCACACTTTGTCGATCCCTGGCAGGATATGCTTAAGGGTCATCCCCTGCTGCACCGGGACCTGCTGGAATTTCGGCAAATGCTGGAAAGCCAGGCGGCGGCGCTGGCGGCCGAGCGCGCGACCGATGTCGACATTGGCCGGCTCGACGCTGTGCACTCAGCGCTGGAGGCAAGCTACAGCAGTGATGACATGACGCTTTGTGTTGATGCCGATGTGGTGTTTCACCAGGCGATTGCGGAAGCGTCGCACAACGTGCTGATAGGGCATCTGACGGCCAGTCTGATGCGCGTCATTCACGGTCATGTTTCAGGCAACCTGGAGCATTTGCATACACGGCCCGAGCGCTGGAACCAGTTGCAGTCGCAGCACCGCGCAATCTGGCAGGCGATTCGCGAACACCGACCAAAGGAAGCTGCGGCGGCGGCGCGTGACCACATCGAGTTCGTGCGTCAGAGCATCGAAAACAATTCGAGGGAAGAGGAGCGGCGCCAGAGCGCTTTGCGGCGCTCGGGGTGAGTCGATCAGTTGACCATCACCAACTTGCCCATGACGCCGCGTGAACCCATGTGGGCGAAAGCGGCCTTCAGGTCAGCCATCGGCATGGTGCGGTCAATCACCGGTTTGATCTTGCCCTGAGCGTACATCTTGGCAATTTCCTGCATCAATACGGCGTTCGCCTTCGGTTCGTGTTTGGCAAAGTCACCCCAGAAGACGCCGACGATGGATGCCCCTTTAAGCAGCGGCAGGTTCAGTGGCAGCGCAGGAATAGCTCCGCCGGCAGCGAAGCCGATGACCAGGTAGCGGCCGCGCCGGGCAATGGTGCGAAAGGCTGGCTCAGCGAGGTCGCCCCCCACCGGGTCGTAAATGATGTCAGGGCCTTTGCCGTCAGTGAGTGCCTTGACCGCATCGCGCAGGTTTTCGGTGCTGTAGTTGATGGTGGCGTCGGCCCCTATGGATTTGCAGAGCGCGCATTTTTCATCGGTGGAAGCGGCGGCAATCACCTTGGCGCCGAAGGCCTTGGCAATCTGGATGGCCGAAGTGCCCACGCCGCCGGCCGCGCCCAGCACCAGCACGGTCTCACCCGCCTTGAGCTGTGCCCGGTCCACCAGCGCGTGATGCGAGGTGGCGTAGATCATGATGAAGGCCGCTGCGTCTACAAACGGAAAGGCGTCGGGCAGCGGCATGCACAGAGCGGCCGGTGCCAGCGTGTGCGTGCCAAAGCCGCCGGTACCTGACAGGCAGGCAACATGCTGGCCGACCTTCAGGTGTGTGACACCTTCGCCCACCGCCTGCACGATGCCGGCGTATTCGGAGCCTGGCACAAAGGGCAGGGCGGGTTTCATCTGGTACTTGTTCTGGACGATCAGCAGGTCCGGAAAATTCAGGCTGGCGGCCTTGATTTCGAGCAGCACCTGGCCGGCCTTGGGTTGTGGCGTCGGAAGCTCTTTCCAGGTCAGGGCGTCGGCGCCCACAGGGTTTTCACAAAGCCAGGCATGCATGGGGATGTCTCCAAAGAAGTTGCGTCGATGATAGGGGTTGACGCTTGCTGTTATTGTCTCAGGCGTGACGAGATGGCCCCCTACAATGAAGAACAACTCCCTTGACCATGAAAATTCTCATTTCGAATGACGACGGTTATCAGGCGCCCGGCATTGTGGCGCTCTATGAAGCGCTGAAAGACGTGGCCGAGGTTGAGGTCATTGCGCCTGAACAAAACAACAGCGCCAAATCGAACGCGTTGACACTGCACAGCCCGCTCTACGTGCAACGCGCCAGCAATGGCTTTCGCTACGTCAACGGTACGCCGGCTGACTGCATGCATATTGCGCTGACCGGGCTGCTGGGCTATCGACCCGATGTGGTGGTCTCAGGCATCAACAACGGCGCGAATATGGGCGACGACACGATTTACTCCGGCACGGTGGGTGCGGCCATGGAAGGTTATCTCTTTGGGGTGCCGGCGATTGCCTTTTCCCAGGTCGAGAAGAATTGGGCGCATCTGGACGCCGCTGCGCAGAAAGCGCGGGAACTGGTGCTGCAGATGTCGAATCACAAGTTGATTGGCAGCAATGCCTGGCTGCTCAATGTCAATATTCCAAACCTGCCACTGGACAAGCTCGGCCATCTCAAACTGTGCCGGTTGGGTCGCCGGCATGCGGCCGAGCCGGTCATCACGCAGGCCAACCCGCGTGGCGAGACCATGTACTGGATCGGCGCCGCTGGTGCCGTCAAGGATGATGCAGATGGTACGGACTTTCACGCCACAACGCAGGGCCACATTTCGATGACGCCGCTGAAAGTGGACCTGACCGACCATGATCATCTGAGTTACTGGGCTCAGACGGCGGCGCGCCTGACGACTCTGGTTTCTGCATGAAAGAACGGCCCTCCTTTCCGGCGCAGCTGAATCGTTCGAGTGCCCGGCCCAAGGTACAGACAGCACCGGCCGCCAAGACGGTTTCGCACGGAGTCGGACTCGATTCCAGCGCGGTGCGCATGAATATGGTGGCCAGGTTGTCAAAGCAGGGACTCACAGATGCACGGGTTCTGGACGCGCTGCAGCAAATTGAGCGCCACCGCTTTGTTGACAGTGCGCTCGTGAATCAGGCTTACGAGGACACCAGTCTGCCGATTGGCCTGGGCCAGACCATCTCCAAACCCAGTGTGGTGGCGCGCATGGCTGAACTGCTGTGCCACGGCGTCAGCGGCAAGCTCGGACGCGTTCTGGAGATCGGGACCGGGTGCGGTTACCAGGCAGCCGTATTGAGCCGGCTCGCCGATGAGGTCTACAGCATCGAGCGCTTGCGTGGTCTGCATGAAAAAGCGCGGGAGAACCTGCGGTATTTGCGTGTGGCCAACCTGCACCTGCTGTTTGGTGATGGCATGCTGGGTTATGCCAAGGGCGCGCCCTACGCAGCCATCATCGCTGCGGCGGGCGGTGAGGCCGTACCGCAGGCCTGGATTGATCAGCTTGCCGTCGGCGGACGTCTGGTAGCGCCGGTGTTGAAGGGCGCTGGTCATGGTGCGCAGCAAGCCTTGTTGGTGCTGGACAAAACGGCGCAGGGAGTGCGCCAGTCGGTTCTCGAAAGTGTTAACTTTGTCCCCTTAAAATCGGGCGTTGCATGAAGGAAGGTTCTATGTCTGGTTCACGTTTTCGTCTCGGTTCGTTGCTGGCGCTGGCCTTGCTGGCCAGCTTGCTGGGCGGCTGCGGCTCTAAAGTGATCAACCGCGCACCGGTGGAAGACCGTGGCGTGGTCATTGCGCCGAGCAAACCGGTGGTGGTAGTGCCTGATCCGGCGCCAGCGCCGTCCCAGGTCAAGCAGTTGCCGGGCTGGGAGAATGCAGGCAAGCCTGGTTATTACACCGTCAAGCCAGGCGATACGCTGATTCGCATAGGACTGGACCACGGCCAGGGCGCCAAAGACATCGCACGCTGGAGCGGGGTTGAAAACCCGAATCGGATTGAAGTCGGGCAGGTCTTGCGCGTTGAGCCACCCGTTGGCAGCGCTGTGATCAGCAAGCCCGTGCTGGCGGCCAGTGCAACACCGGTTGCGCCTGCTGCAGCGCCCGCTGCAGTGCCTGCGCGAGCTGCCGGAATTGAGAAGGCGCCGGCAACGGCGCCGGCGGGTTCTGCGCCGACCGCGGCGGCTGCGCCTGACGATGAACTCGGCTGGATCTGGCCCGCCGCCGGCGCCGTGCTCGCCGGCTTTGATGAGGTCAAAAACAAGGGGCTGGACATTGCAGGCGCTGCTGGCGAAGCAGTCCTGGCAGCCGCAGATGGCCGGGTGGTTTACGTTGGCGCCGGCCTGCGCGGTTACGGCAATCTGATCATCCTGAAGCACAACAACACTTATCTGACGGCCTACGCTCACAACCAGAGCTTGCTGGTCAAGGAAGATCAGTCGGTGCGCAAGGGGCAGAAGATTGCCGAAATGGGCAGCAGCGATGCGGACCGGGTGAAACTGCACTTTGAGGTGCGCCGTCAGGGCAAGCCGGTTGATCCGGCCAAGTACCTGCCTGCCAGGTAGCTGGAAGTTGCCGCTCGATGAGCACGACGCCCGAGTGGCTGCTGGTGGAGTCGCTGGACCTGGAGGCGCAGGGGGTGGCGCACCGGGCCGACGGCAAGGTCGTCTTTGTTGAGGGTGCCCTGCCGTTCGAACGCGTGACGGTCCAGGTCGGTCGCCAGAAGAACAATTGGGAGCAGGGCGTGGTCACGGCGATTGCGCGGGAGTCGGCGCAGCGCGTGCAGCCAGGCTGCCCGCATTTCGGTCTGCATTCGGGTGCTTGTGGTGGCTGCAAGATGCAGCATCTGCATGTGGCGGCACAGGTGGCGGTCAAGCAGCGTGTCATGGAAGACAACCTGTGGCATCTGGGCAAGGTCAAGGCTGACATGATTCTGCGACCCATCGAGGGTCCGGCCTGGGGCTACCGCTATCGCGCGCGCCTGTCAGTGCGTTATGTGCGCAAGAAGGGCGCAGTGCTCATCGGTTTTCATGAGCGCAAGAGCCGCTATGTTGCCGACATGAAGGAGTGTCACGTGCTGCCCGCTTCGGTCAGTGATTTGCTGCTGCCTTTGCGCTCGCTGATCGAGTCCATGGACGCCAGGGAGACCTGTCCGCAGATTGAGCTGGCCTGCGGCGACGCCGTCATCGCCCTGGTGCTGCGGCATCTGGAAGCGTTGAGCCGGGCTGATCTTGGGCGTTTGCGCGATTTTGCCGCGGCGCACAGTGCGGTGCAGTGGTGGCTGCAACCGAAAGGGCCGGAGACCGCGCATTTGCTCGATGCGGCCACGCAGGAGTTGAACTACAGCTTGCCGGAGTTCGGCATCTGCATGCCCTTCAAACCGGTCGACTTTACGCAGGTCAATCCCCACATCAACCGGGTGCTGGTGTTGCGTGCACTGCGCCTGCTGGATGCCGGCAGGGAAGAGCGGGTGATTGACTGGTTCTGCGGACTGGGCAACTTCACGCTGCCAATTGCCACGCAAGCGCGCGAGGTGCTGGGTATTGAAGGCAGCGAGACCCTGGTCGCGCGTTCGCGTGAAAACTATAGACTCAACCAGGGCATCGCCGGCAGCCTCAGGACGCTGGCCAAGACCGAGTTTGTGGCCAGGAATCTGTTTGAAATCACGCCTGATATCTTGATCGGTGATGGCGTGGCTGATAAGTGGCTGATTGACCCACCGCGTGAGGGCGCTTTTGCGCTGGTGCAGGCGCTGGCTGATTTGCATCAGCAGAAAGTCGACCCTGACAACAATCCGATGACGCAAGGGGCTGAGCATTGGCACGCGCCCAAGCGCATTGTGTATGTCAGCTGCAATCCGTCCACCCTGGCGCGTGACGCCGGGCTGCTGATGAACCGAGCCGGCTATCGTTGCTCTGCCGCGGGGGTAGTGAACATGTTTCCGCACACTGCGCATGTGGAGAGCATGGCGGTGTTTGACCTGCAGTCTTGAATTGAAGCAGCGATGTTGATAGCGGGTGCAGCGCAAGCGGTCTTTCATACTGACGGCGTGGCGCTCAGCGCAGTGAGGTCAAGGAGGAGGCCGAAGGCCGGGGGACACGAACGGAGTTGAGCGTCATGGCGGCCGCAAGAAACTCAGTGATCAGCTAATCGGGCAAAAAAGAAGGCCCCGCAGGGCCTTTTCTTTCGCCGCAGCATGGCCGCAAATTTCAGTCGCGTTCGCCGCCAAAGATGCCGAGCAGGGCGAGCAGGCTCTGGAACACGTTGACGATGTCCAGATAGAGTGCCAGGGTGGCGCTGATGTAGTTGGTTTCGCCGCCATCGACGATTTGCTTCAGGTCATAAAGCATGTAGGCGCTGAAGATACCGATCGCCAGCACCGAGATCACCATCATGCCGGCGCTGGATCCAACAAAAATATTGATGATGCCGCCAATCATCAGAGCGATGGCGCCTACAAACAGCCACTTGCCCATGCCGCTGAGGTCGCGCTTGATGACGCTCGACAGACTGGCCATGACAAAGAACACGCCCGCTGTGCCGCCAAAGGCCGTCATGATCAGATCGGGGCCGTTCTTGAAACCCAGCACCATGGCGATCATGCGCGAGAGCATCAAGCCCATGAAGAAGGTAAAGCCGAGCAGCACGGGAACGCCCATGGCTGAATTCTTGGTCTTCTCGATTGCGTACATGAAACCGAAAGCTCCGCCCAGAAAGACGATCAGGCCCATGCCACCGCCCATGGCGCGTGTCACGCCGGTGGCTACGCCCAGCCAGGCACCCAGCACAGTGGGTATCAGGCTCAAAGCCAGTAGCCAGTAGGTATTGCGCAGCACCTTGTTGCGCTGCTCGGTGGCGGAACCCAGGCCGTAGCTGCGGTCGATCGATTGAACGTTGTCAGTCATGGTCAAAACTCCTAAAGTCATTGGCGAACAAGGTATGCCGTCTGGCAAACGCGAACTGTCCGGCAAAGTATCCTCGCTTTGCAGGCTGAAGATGGTGCGCATTCTAGGGGAATCAAGCTATGCTTGCCTTTTTCCCGCAAAAAAGGCTGGTCATGAAGCAAAAATCCTATCTCGAACTCTGCGACGTCAACGCCATGCTGGCTGCGGCCCAGGACGAAGCGCTGAAAAACAACTGGGCTGTGACCATTGCCATTGTTGACGACGGTGGGCATTTGCTGGGCTTGCGCCGACTCGACGGTGCGCCTGCCATATCGGCCCATATTGCCCCTGCCAAGGCGCACACGGCGGCGCTGGGACGGCGCGAAAGCAAGGTCTATGAGGATGTCATCAACGGCGGACGCACCTCGTTCCTGAGCGCACCTGTGATACAGGGCATGCTCGAAGGCGGGGTTCCGGTCATGAAGGACGGCCAATGCATTGGCGCAGTTGGGGTGAGCGGTGTCAAATCCAGCGAAGACGCCCAGGTTGCCCGTGCCGGAATTGCTGCCCTGGCGCTGTGAGGCGAACTGTCAATAGCCGAGCCGCTGGGGCTTGATTTCCTGCAGGATGATGGTGGCGATCTCTTCGATTGATTTGGTGGTGGTTGAGAGCCACCTGATACCTGATCGACGCATCATGGCTTCGGCTTCGGCAACTTCGATCAGACAGTTCTCAAGCGAGGCGTACTTGGAATTGGGTCGGCGCTCGTTGCGTATTTCGCTCAGACGTTTGGGTTGAATCGTTAGACCGAAAAGCTTGCTTTGGTGCTGCAGCAGGGCTGGCGGCAAATGGCGCCGCTCAAAGTCTTCCGGGATCAGTGGGTAATTGGAGGCTTTGAGCCCGTACTGCATCGCCAGGTACAGCGACGTGGGGGTCTTGCCGCTGCGACTGACGCCGACCAGAATGACATCCGACTCGGCCAGGTCGCGGTGTGATTGCCCGTCGTCATGCGCCAGTGAAAAGTTGATCGCTTCGATGCGCGCCTGGTATTCCTTGCTCTTGCTGGCGTCACTGAAGCGGCCGACATGGTGGCTCGACTTGAGATTCAGCTCCGCTTCAAGCGGCATGATGAAGGTGCCAAACATGTCAAGCAACAGGCCCTGACAGCCATCGGTAATGACTTTGAGCACTTCAGCGTTGACCAGTGTCGTAAAGACGATGGGTTTGTTACCGTCGATCAGTCCGGCGTGATTGATTTCATTGACGGCGCGCAGCGCCATGTCGATGGAGTCCACAAAGGGGAGTCGGACGTAGCGAAATCTGGTTTCGAACTGCGCAAGGATGGCAGTGCCGAAAGTCTCGGCCGTGATTCCGGTACCGTCAGAAACGAAGAATACGGTTCGATTGGGCATGATGGGTTGGTGACTTCACAGAGCTGTAATATTTTGCAGGAAACAATAGACATTGTGAATCGACTGGCCACCTACAATGCCATGCAGACCCCCCTAATTCATTCATGCGCGGCGCCGATTCAACAGAACAACGACAACGCAAGGCTGCCAGCATGGGCATCGCAGGCGGCCCGGAGCGCTTGGTCCGGTACCTGGAACCGTTTTTAACTTCTGGAGCTTTTTCATGTCTGCACTTTTTGACTCGGCCGCACTGGTCGTACCATTTGAAAACCTGAGAATGTCAGACGTCGATTCGGTTGGCGGCAAGAACGCCAGCCTCGGCGAAATGATTTCAAACCTGCCCTCTGGTGTGCGCGTACCTACCGGTTTTGCCACTACGGCCCACGCCTTCCGCCTCTTTCTCGCGCATGGAGATCTGGTTGGCAGGGTCAATCAACTTCTGGATGCCCTGGATACTGAAGACGTGCGCGAGTTGGCCAAAGTCGGAGCGGAAATCCGGGCCCTGGTTGAGGTGCAACCGTTTCCGGCCGATCTGGAGCAGGCGATTCGTGCCGCTTTTAATGAACTCTGCGCCGGCAGCCCGCAGGCCTCGTTTGCCGTGCGCTCCTCGGCGACAGCTGAGGATTTGCCGGACGCGTCATTTGCCGGCCAGCAGGAAACGTTTCTGAACGTCACCGGTATTGAGGCGGTACTGCACAAAATCAGGGAGGTATTTGCCTCCCTGTACAACGACCGTGCCATCAGCTACCGGGTGCACAAGGGCTTTGCCCACGAGCATGTGGCACTGAGTGCCGGTGTTCAGCGCATGGTGCGCTCCGATATCGGCGCGGCGGGCGTCATGTTCACGATCGATACGGAATCGGGCTTTACCGACGTTGTTTTCATCACGTCGAGTTACGGGCTGGGTGAAACGGTGGTGCAGGGAGCCGTGAATCCGGACGAGTTTCATGTTCACAAGCCTATGCTCAAAGCCGGCAAACGCGCCGTCATCAGCCGCTCTCTGGGCTCCAAACTGATCCAGATGCGATTCACGACTGCCGAAGAAAAGGCCGCCAGTGGCGAATTGGTGAAAACCGTCGATGTTCCGACCGAGCAGCGCAATCGCTATTCCCTGACCGACGCCGAGGTTGAAAAACTGGCCCATTACGCCCTCGTGATCGAGCAGCACTATGGCCGCCCGATGGATATTGAGTGGGGCAAAGATGGCATCGATGGCGAACTCTACATTCTGCAGGCGCGTCCCGAAACGGTGAAGAGCCAGGCGGCTGGCAAGGTGGAGTACCGCTACAAGATCAAGGGCAAGGGCGCTGTGATCGTGGAGGGTCGTGCCATCGGACAGAAGATTGGCACCGGTCCGGTTCGCATCGTGCACAACATCAGCGAGATGGACAAGGTCCAGGTCGGCGATGTGCTGGTGACGGACATGACGGATCCGAATTGGGAGCCAGTGATGAAGCGTGCGGCCGCGATTGTTACCAACCGCGGTGGACGGACTTGCCACGCGGCCATCATCGCGCGCGAACTGGGCATCCCGGCCGTGGTCGGCTGTGGCCACGCCACCGATGTGCTCAAGGAAGGCATGCTGGTGACGGTGAGTTGCGCCGAAGGCGACACCGGTTTCATTTACGACGGCTTGCTGGAAACCGAAGTGACTGAGGTGCAGCGTGGTGTGATGCCCGAGATTGGGGTCAAGATCATGATGAATGTCGGCAACCCGCAACTGGCATTTGACTTCTGCCAGTTGCCCAATGCGGGGGTCGGCCTGGCACGTCTTGAGTTCATCATCAACAACAATATTGGCGTGCATCCGAAGGCGATTCTGGATTACCCGAACGTCGATGCCGACTTGAAGAAGGCGGTTGAATCGGTGGCTCGTGGCCATGCTTCACCGCGCGCTTTTTTCGTTGACCGGGTGGCCGAGGGCGTGGCCACGATTGGTGCGGCGTTCTGGCCCAAGCCGGTGATCGTGCGACTATCTGACTTCAAGAGCAATGAATACCGCAAGTTGGTGGGCGGCAGTCGCTACGAACCCGAGGAAGAGAACCCGATGCTGGGTTTTCGGGGCGCTGCGCGTTATGTCAGCGCTGATTTTGGCGCAGCCTTTGCCATGGAGTGCGAGGCGCTCAAACGCGTCCGGCTGGACATGGGCTTGACCAATGTCGAGATCATGGTGCCTTTTGTCCGCACCGTGAATCAGGCCAAAAAAGTCACAGAACTGATGGCCGCACAGGGACTCAAGCGTGGCGAAAACGGTTTGCGCATCATCATGATGTGCGAGATACCCAGCAATGCCATCCTGGCCAACGACTTCCTGCAGTACTTTGACGGATTTTCGATTGGCTCCAATGATCTGACGCAACTCACCCTGGGTCTGGACCGGGACTCCGGTCTGGAATTATTGGCTGCCGATTTTGACGAACGCGATCCAGCCGTCACGGCACTCATCAAGCTGGCCATTTCTGCCTGCAAGTCGCAGGGCAAGTACATCGGCATCTGCGGGCAAGGTCCGAGCGACCATCCGGATTTTGCCGAGTGGTTGATGGCACAAGGGATTTCTTCCATCTCGCTCAATCCGGACTCGGTGATCACGACCTGGAAGAGGTTGGCTGCGCAATAGCCATGGCGACAGGTTTTCGTCTGCAGGGCGGGCTTCTGGCAATCTGGTTCGCGGCGTCTTTTGGCGTCGTGTTCTTTGCCAACGATCTGCAGATGATCGTCAACGGCTGGCCGCTGGGCTACTGGTTTGCGGCTCAAGGCGGCGTCTTTGTCTTCATCGCCATCGTGGCGGTCTTCGCGTGGCTGGCCAACAGGCGCGAGGGTTCTGAAACTTCCAGCCCCGACCCGCAGTACGAGGCTTACAAGCGGCGATTGCATCGAAAATTTGCGCTTTACGTTGTCTGTCTGTTGCTGTTTCTGGCGACCCTGGCGCTGGCGGAAAGGTGGGGGCTGAAGAAGTCCTGGGTGGGCGCCACGTTTCTGATTGCCACGGTCAGCCTGTACGCTGCCATTGGCATCTATGGTCGCACGTCTGACGCGGCCGAGTACTACGTGGCGGGCCGCAATATTCCCGCGCTGTACAACGGTATGGCGACCGCAGCGGACTGGATGAGTGCCGCGTCCTTCATCAGCATGGCGGGTGGCCTCTATCTGCAAGGCTTTTCTGGCACACCGGCCCAGCCCGGCGGCCTTGTCTATGTCCTTGGATGGACCGGCGGCTTCTGTTTGCTCGCTCTGCTGGTGGCGCCTTATTTGAGAAAACTTGGCCTGTATACGGTGCCCGACTATTTCGGTCTGCGCTACGGCGGAACTTGGCCACGGATGATTGCCGCTTTCGCGGCGGTATTGTGCTCTTTCACCTACGTCGTGGCGCAGATCTATGGGGTTGGACTGATCGCCTCGCGTCTGACCGGAGTTCAGTTTGAAATTGGTATTCTGCTCGGACTCGGTGGTGTGCTGGTTTGCTCCTTTCTGGGCGGCATGAGAGCCGTCACCTGGACGCAGGTGACACAGTATGTTGTTTTGATCCTGGCTTTCTTGATACCGGTTTCCTGGCTCGCCTATCAGCAGCTGGGTAATCCCCTGGCGCCGTTTGTTTATGGCCAGCAATTGCAAAAGATCACTGCACTTGAAAAGCAGTTGCTGGCGTCGCCGGCTGAACTGCAAGTGACGCACGAGTACAGGCGGCGTGCACGCGATTACGAAGTGAAGTTGCAGAACGTTGATGCCGCTCTGGAAGCCGAGCGCAAGGAACTGCGGGAGCGCGTTCGGTTGTTGAATGAGCGTCATGCCGATGAGTCGGTGGTGGTGCTGGCGCGTCGTGAACTTGCGGCGCTACCCAAGGATGCAAGCACAGCGCGCGAGCGCTGGAGTCGCGCCATGCAGGAAAATCTGGAGCGCGCCAAGCCTTTGGGTGGCATGCCGGTGCATGTCAAGCCGTTTGCGGGTGACCCTGGCGGGAGTGCGGACGAACAGCAGGCCTTTGAACTGTCCCGGCGCAACTTTCTGGCGCTGATGTTTTGCCTGATGGTTGGCACCGTCGGGCTGCCTCATTTGTTGACCCGCTTCTTTACCACACGCACGGTGGCCGAGGCCAGGACCTCGGTGGCCTGGTCCTTGTTTTTCATAGCGCTGCTGTATCTGGCGGCACCGGCCCTGGCGGTGCTGGTCAAGTTCGAAGTCATGAGTCATCTGGTGGGGCAGAATTTCGATTCGCTGCCGGTCTGGATTGCCCAGTGGGCCAAGGTGGACCCAACCCTGATCTCGGTCAGCGACGTCAACGGCGACCATCTCCTTCAGTTCTCCGAGCTCAAACTTGGCGCAGACATCGTGATGCTGGTGACGCCCGAACTCGGTGGCATGCCGTATGTGGTCTCGGGTCTGGTGGCGGCGGGTGGGCTGGCTGCCGCCTTGTCCACGGCGGACGGTCTGCTGCTGACCATTGGCAACGCTCTGGCGCATGATTTCTTCTTTCGCGGTGGGAGCGATCAGGCGGGTGCCGTGCGACGTGTGATGCTGTCGAAGTTCGTGTTGCTGGTCGTGGCACTGGTGGCCGCCTACGCGGCTGCGCAGCGCCCGGCAGACATTCTCTATCTGGTATCGGCCTCGTTTTCACTCGCCGGTGCGGCCTTCGTTCCGGCCATGGTGCTGGGAATTTTCTGGCGCAGGACCACAGCAGTCGCTGCAATTGCTGGCATGGTGACCGGTCTGGGACTGACGATCTACTACATCGCGATCAACTCGGCATCGGTCAGATCGGCGCTGGGCCTGTCTGGCAGTGGGCTGTGGTTCGGGATCCTGCCGGTTTCAGCAGGGGTGTTTGGCATATTGGCGGGTACCACCGTCATCGTACTTCTTAGTTTGATGATGCGCGCAGCAGCGCCACCGGACCCGGATACGTCCGCCTCCGGCGTCGATCGGCTATAATCCGCGGTTCACCTTGCCACACCTCACTTAGACGCTGAGGGTGGCTTTTCTGCCCGTCTTCGGGCTATCCACAAGGAGAGTTAATGCGTCACTATGAAATCATTCTCATGATTCATCCGGATCAGAGCGAGCAGGTTCCCGCCATGCTGGAACGTTACAAGGGCATGATCACCGCCGGCGGCGGCAAAGTGCATCGTGTCGAGGACTGGGGCCGTCGTCAGATGGTCTACATGATCAACAAGCTGGCCAAAGCCCACTACCTTTGCGTCAACATCGAAGCCGATCAGGCTGTGATGGTTGAACTGGAGCACGCCTTCAAGTTCAATGATGCCGTGCTGCGTCACTTGACGGTTTCCAAGAAGAAGGCCGATACCGGTCCTTCTTCCATGATGAAGACCGTGGAACGTGAAGACGCGCGCAAGACGCAACAAGCCGAATACCAGGCGTAGTAGCACTGTTTTCAGCCAGGAGTGTGAAGCCCTACGTCAACCACCTTGTTTTGCTAGCCTGTATCGCCGAGCTTGATTCAATGCGGTATACGCCAGCTGGCTTGCCAGCACTGAATTTGCAGCTTCAGCACGAGTCAGAGATCGACGAAGCAGGGCAAACCAGACAGGTCAAGGCGCTTGTCAAGGCAGTGGCGTTTGGCGCAGTCGCTGAGCGACTGGCAAGACAGGACGTCGGAAGCAACTGGAATTTCAAGGGCTTTCTGGCAACACCTGGCAAGGGCAAACATGTTGTGTTTCACATTCAAGAGTTTCAGCAAGATTAACGAATCGTAATTATTTAAGGAGTCCATCATGGCCGGACCAAAACGTTTTAACAACAAAGACAAGCGCCCGAAGCGCCCAGCGCAGAACCTGCTGTTCAAGCGCAAGCGCTTCTGCCGCTTTACCGTCACCGGTGTCGAAGAGATCGACTACAAGGACATTGATACCTTGCGTGACTTCATTGCAGAAAATGGCAAGATCATTCCGGCACGTCTGACCGGCACGCGCGCCATTTTTCAGCGTCAGCTCAACACCGCTATCAAGCGTGCGCGTTTTCTTGCGTTGCTGCCGTATAGCGACCAGCACAAAATCTAAGGAATACGACCATGCAAATCATTCTGCTCGACAAGGTCGTCAACCTTGGCAATCTCGGTGAAATCGTCCGCGTCAAGGACGGTTATGCACGCAATTTTCTGATCCCTTCGGGCCGCGCCCGCCGCGCCACAGCGACAGCCAAACAGGAGTTTGAAGTCAAGCGCGCTGAACTCGAAAAAGCGGCAGCGGCCAAATTGGCCGAATCGCAGGCAGTGGGTGAGAAACTGGCAGGTACTACGGTCAAGCTGACCCAGAAGGCTGGTGTGGATGGCCGTCTGTTCGGATCCGTCACCAACGCCGATATCGCTGAAGAACTGACCAAGAACGGTTATCAGGTGGTCAAGGCACAGATCCGGATGCCCAACGGCCCGATCAAGGTGGTTGGTGACAGCACGGTCAGCGTCGCCTTGCATACCGACGTGGTGGTCGCCATCACAGTCTCCGTCTACGGCGAAACCGTCTAAACTGGCGCAAGTCTTGTGGGCCACCGGGGTTGCAAGACCCCAGTGGCCTTTTTCTCGTCTGGCTCGGCTTGTCCCGCAATTTCCACAGTTTATACACAGTTTTTCAAGCGTTTGTGCCCAGCATTTCACTCGACGTCAATGCGTCGCTGGCGTAGTATTGAAGGCTCAAAGGAAACCCCATGTCCGCTGTACTTTCTGCTGTGTCCGATGACTATGGGCAAGACCGGCAAGTAGCCCAATTGCGCATTCCGCCGCACTCAGTTGAGTCGGAATCGAGTGTCCTGGGGGGGTTGTTGCTCGACAATGCCGCCTGGGATCGGGTCAGTGATCTGCTGCAGGAAAACGACTTCTACCGCTTTGAGCACCGCATGGTGTTCGCGGCCATCGGGGCATTGATCAACCTGTCCAGGCCGGCCGATGTCATCACTGTTTTTGAACAGTTGTCGGGGCAGGGCAGGGCCGAGGAAGTGGGTGGTCTGGCCTACCTGAATGCGCTGGCGCAATATGTGCCGAGCGCCGGCAATATCCGGCGCTACGCAGAAATTGTCCGGGAGCGTGCGATTCTGCGCAAACTGGTCAGTGCCAGTGACGAGATCAGCACCAATGCCTTCAATCCGAAGGGGCGCCCCGTGGCCAGCATCCTGGATGAAGCTGAGCAAAAAATCTTCAATATTGGCGAGGAGGGTGCGCGTACCAAGCAGGGTTTTCAGGCCATGGATACGCTGGTGGTGGCCTTGCTGGACCGGGTGACCGAGATGGCCGATAACCCGAACGATGTAACGGGTGTGCCGACTGGTTTTTATGATCTGGACCGACTGACTGCCGGCTTTCAGGCCGGTGACCTGATTGTGCTGGCGGCGCGACCGTCCATGGGCAAGACGGCCTTGGCCATCAATATTGCCGAGCACGTGGCTCTCAATGAAGGTTTGCCGGTGGCGGTGTTCTCCATGGAAATGGGCGCAGCGCAGTTGGCGGTGCGGATTGTTGGCTCGATTGGCAGAATCGATCAGAGTCATTTGCGCACCGGGAAACTGACCGACGAAGAATGGCCACGTTTGACCGAGGCAATCGAAAAATTGCGCACGATCTCGCTGCATATCGACGAGACTGCTGGCCTGACATCGAGCGAGTTGCGCGCCAACGCCAGACGCTTGTCACGCAAGTGCGGCAAGCTTGGTCTGATTGTGGTGGACTATCTGCAACTCATGAGCGGGTCATCGAGCGATGGTGAAAATCGTGCGACCGAACTCGGCGAGATTTCGCGCGGGCTCAAGATGCTGGCCAAAGAACTGCAGTGCCCGGTAATGGCACTGTCACAGCTCAATCGCAGCGTCGAGACCCGCCCCGACAAGCGCCCGATGATGAGCGATTTGCGCGAATCTGGTGCGATTGAACAGGATGCTGACATCATCATGTTCATTTACCGCGACGAGTATTACACCAAGGATGCCTGCAAGGAGCCAGGCGTGGCCGAGGTCATCATTGCCAAGCAGCGCAATGGCCCGACTGGAATGGTCAAGTTGGCCTTCCTCAAACCGATCACCAAGTTTGAGTCCCTGGCACAGGGTGGCGGCGGAGATTTCTGACGTTTCCGGCCAGGTCCGGAGCTACAGTACTTCGCTGGCAAAGTCCGCCAGTCGCGAGCGTTCGCCGCGCGCCAGGGTGATATGTCCGCCGTGCTGCCAGCCCTTGAATTTGTCCACCGCGAAAGTCAGGCCCGACGAGCCTTCGGTCAGATAAGGCGTATCAATTTGCGCCAGATTTCCCATGCAGATGATCTTGGTGCCTGGGCCGGCGCGTGTGACCAGGGTCTTCATCTGCTTGGGCGTGAGATTCTGTGCCTCGTCGATGATGACGTACTTGTTAAGGAAAGTGCGTCCCCGCATGAAATTCATGCTCTTGATCTTGATGCGGCTGCGGATCAACTCGGAGGTGGCGGCGCGACCCCATTCGCCGGCGTTGGTGTCGGTCTTGCCCAGCACTTCAAGATTGTCATCCAGGGCGCCCATCCAGGGACCCATTTTTTCTTCTTCGGTACCAGGCAAAAAGCCGATGTCTTCGCCGACGCTGACGGTGGCACGTGTCACGATGATCTCGGTATAGCGCCTGTCATCCAGAACCTGCGTCAGACCGGAAGCCAGGGCCATCAAGGTCTTGCCGGTACCGGCTGTGCCAGTCAGTGTGACGAAGTCAATCTCCGGGTCCATCAGGAGATTCATCGCAAAGTTCTGCTCGCGGTTTCGCATGGTGACACCCCAAACCGCGTTTTTCAGGTGGGTGTAATCCTTCAGCGTCTTGAAGACGGCGGTCTTGCCACGAATTTCAGTCACACGCGCGTACAGGCTGGGCTCACCCGGCGCCTCAAAGAAAACCAGTTGATTGACCAGAAGGCTCGGGACGATAGGACCTGTGATCCGGTAAAACGTATGCACACCCTGCTGCCAACTCTCGACCGTCTTGCCGTGTGTGGTCCAGAAATTGACCGGCAAGGCGATCGAACCAGAGTAAAGCAGGTCGCCATCCTCGAGTGTCTTGTCGTTCTGGTAGTCATCCGTGGCCAGGCCCAGCGCGCGCGATTTGACGCGCATGTTGATGTCCTTGGACACCAGCACCACTTCGCGTGGCGTGTGCTGCTGACGCAAGGCTTCAACGACACCCAGAATCTGGTTGTCCGCCTTGCCCTGGGGCAGGCTGCTTGGCAGGGTGTAGTTCAGCAACTGAGTCTGAAAGAAGAGCTTGCCACCGGCTTCGCGGTGACCTGTGCTGTTCAGTGGCAGGCCGGCGGCGATGTCCGAGCCTTGATGACCAGCCAGCGCGTCCAGCGTGCGACTGGTCTGGCGTGCGTTGCGTGCAACTTCGGTCATGCCCTTCTTGTGGGCATCGAGTTCTTCCAGAACAATCATCGGCAAAAAGATGTCGTGTTCCTCGAAGCGAAACAGGCACATCGGATCGTGCAGCAACACATTGGTGTCAAGCACAAACAATTTGGCCGGGCCGCTGTGACCTGTCTTCCTGGGGCGAACTTTGGGCATCGCCACAGCTTCGGGCCGGCTTGGCGGGCTTGCGATGGGTACTGGACGGCTTTTGCCTTGGCTATCGGCGCCGCGCGCATTGACTGCAGCAGTTGTTGCGCCGGCCCTGGTAGACGCTACCGGGCTGTCCGACATGCCGGGCGTGTGTGGTCGATCGGCCACCAGATCGGCCTTGCGTGCCTTGGGCGGAGTTGGCGCCGGCCTGTCGTAATCCTGCTCGGAAAGCAGTGCGGCGCGTTTGGCGGGAGGGCTAGGTAAGGGCATTCGTCAGATTCAGACGAGCGCCACGATCTTCTTCAAATCCTTGACGGCCTTGAGGACGTCGTCGACATGGCCCGGTACCTTGAGACCGCGCCACTCTTCCTTCAAAGTGCCATCGGTGCCGATGAGAAAAGTGCTGCGCTCGATACCCTTGACCTTCTTGCCGTACATGATCTTGTTCTTGACGACACCGAACATGTGGCACATCTTTTCTTCCGTATCCGCAATCAATTCAAAAGGCAGTTCCAGCTTGGACTTGAACTCATCGTGCGATTTCATGTTGTCACGGGAGACGCCGAACACGGTGGCACCGGCCTTCACAAAGTCCCGGTACTTGTCACGGAACTGCATTGCTTCCGTGGTGCAGCCTGGTGTGTTGTCCTTCGGATAGAAGTAGAGGATGACGATTTTTCCGAGGTGGGAGGTGTTGGAAACCTTGATGCCACTGGTGGCATTCGATTCAAATTCAGGGATGGGTTTATTGACAACAATCGCCATGGTTCTTAAATCTCGTGTGACAGGATGCGTCGTTCTTTCAAGTCCTTGGCTCTATCGTGTGACAGTGTTGCGGAGCCTGCGACATCAAAGGCGAATTTTACCCTGAAAACGGTTCGCGACCGCTGCTCGCTGCTCCCGTGTTATCCCTAGGTGGTTTCGATCAACATGGCCGCGATGACCTTGCGTCCTTCGCCAGCCAGCACGTTGTAGGTGCGGCAAGCGGCCTGCGTGTCCATGGTTTCGATGCCGATCTGCTGCTCAATCAGGGATTTGATCCAAAGCCCCTGCGGGAAGCGAATCTGCTGTCCACTGCCAAAGATCACCAACTCCGGTTGCAGCGCCGCGAGTTGCTCGAAATGCGCTGCGTCCAGATCTTCAAAGCGCTTGCAGTTCCAGGCAAGACGTTCGCCGCGCGAGCCGATCACCACGCTGCTCGTGAGTTTTTCGCCGCCGACGCCGATCCAGCCCGCTCCGTAGCCACTGATGGACTGCACGCCAATGATGTCAGGTTGAATCTTCATGTCGAAATTGTCCGGGTGCCGAAGTCGTGTCGCGTCAGGAACGCCTGATGCCGAGCCGAAATGTGGTCAAATTATAGGTTTCGCCTCATGCCAAGCGTGTCCGGAGGGACTTTGAAGACCATTCGAAAATCCAGCAAACTGGCCAACGTCTGTTACGACATACGTGGACCCATCATGGACGCTGCCCGCCAGATGGAAGAAGAGGGGCACAAAATCATCAAACTCAACATTGGCAATCTGGCCGTGTTTGGTTTCGACGCGCCGGAGGAAATCCAGCAGGACATGATCCGCAATTTGCCCAATTCCGCGGGCTACTCGGACAGCAAGGGAATTTTTGGCGCGCGCAAGGCCGTGATGCACTACACCCAGGAGCAGGGCATCCGGGGCGTCACGCTCGACGACATTTACCTGGGCAACGGCGCCAGCGAACTGATTGTGATGGCCACCAACGCCCTGCTCGACAACGGCGACGAATTGCTGCTGCCGTCACCGGACTATCCACTGTGGACGGCCGCGGCCAGCCTGTCGGGCGGCACCCCGGTGCATTACCTGTGTGATGAAGCCAAGGGCTGGATGCCGGACCTCAGCGACATTCGTTCCAAGATCACGAAGCGCACCAAGGGCATCGTGGTGATCAACCCGAATAACCCGACCGGCGCGCTCTATTCGGACGAACTGCTCAAGGCCATGGTGCAGATTGCCAGGGAACACGGCTTGGTGATTTTTGCCGATGAGGTTTACGACAAGGTGCTCTACGATGGGGCACGTCACACGGCCATCGCCAGTCTGGCTGACGATGTGTTGATGCTGACCTTCAATTCACTGTCCAAGAGTTACCGCTCCTGCGGTTACCGGGCCGGCTGGATGATTGTCTCGGGCGACAAGAAATCGGCGGCCGATTACATTGAGGGACTCAACATGCTCTCGAACATGCGACTGTGTGCCAACGTCCCCGGACAGTGGGCCATTCAGACCGCGCTGGGCGGCTACCAGAGCATCAACGATCTGGTGGCTGAAGGGGGACGCCTGCGCCGACAACGCGACCTGGCGTATGAGTTGATCACCGCCATCCCCGGTGTCACGTGCGTCAAGCCGACCGCCGCCCTGTACATGTTTCCAAGGCTCGATCCAACGCTCTATCCGATTGCCGATGACCAGCAATTCTTTCTCGAAGTGCTGCAGGAAACCCGTGTCATGCTGGTGCAGGGAAGCGGATTTAACTGGCCGGTTCCAGACCATTTCCGGATCGTCTTTTTGCCACACGAAGATGATTTGCGCGAGGCCATCGGGCGTCTTGCCAGGTTCCTCGAAAGTTACCGCAAGCGGCATAGCAACTGATTTACCAACAAGCAATATTTTATGAAACCGATTCAAGTAGGTCTTCTTGGCATGGGCGTTGTAGGCTCAGGCACCTTCAATGTGTTACGTCGCAATCAGCAGGAGATCATGCGCCGCGCCGGCCGCGGCATCGAAATCAGCATGGTGGCCGACCTCGATCTGGCGCGGGTGCAGGCTCTGGTCGGTGCCGGTGTCACGGTGGTCAATGACGCGCGCGCCGTGATTGCCAATCCGGAAATCGACATCGTGGTTGAGCTGATCGGCGGCTACGGCATTGCCAGGACCCTGGTGATGGAGGCGATTGCTGCGGGCAAGCACGTGGTGACGGCCAACAAGGCCTTGCTGGCGGTGCATGGAACCGAGATCTTTGCCGCAGCCTCTGCCAAAGGCGTGATGGTGGCCTTTGAGGCGGCGGTGGCTGGCGGTATCCCGATCATCAAGGCCTTGCGCGAGGGGCTGACTGCCAATCGGATTCAATGGATTGTCGGCATCATCAACGGCACCACCAACTTCATCCTTTCCGAGATGCGCGACAAGGGACTCGATTTCGATGTCGTGCTGAAAGAGGCGCAGCGTCTGGGTTATGCCGAGGCCGATCCGACCTTCGATATCGAAGGCATTGATGCCGCGCACAAGGCGACCATCATGTCGGCCATCGGGTTCGGTGTTCCGGTGCAGTTTGAAAAGGCTTATGTCGAGGGCATTACCAAGCTCGCCGGGGCCGACATCCGATACGCCGAACAGCTCGGCTACCGCATCAAGTTGCTGGGCATCACCAAGCGCCGGGCAGCCGACCCGAAGAAGAACAGGGCGGCTGGCATCGAACTGCGCGTGCACCCCAGCCTGGTACCCACCAAGCGTTTGATAGCGAACGTGGAAGGCGCCATGAATGCCGTCATGGTGCAAGGTGATGCGGTGGGGACGACGCTTTACTACGGCAAGGGAGCCGGGTCGGAACCGACCGCCAGCGCCGTGATTGCCGACCTGGTCGACATCACGCGGCTGCATACGGCCGATCCGCTCAATCGTGTGCCGCATCTGGCGTTCCAGCCCAATGCCATGAGCGATCTGAACGTCTTGCCCATGAGCGAAGTGGTGACCAGCTACTACCTGCGCCTGCGCGTTGCGGACGAGGCCGGCGTGCTGGCCCGTGTCACCGGCATACTGGCAGCCCTGAACATCAGCATCGACGCCGTGCTGCAGCGAGAAGCCGACGAAGTCGCTGGTGAAGGCGCGACCCAGACCGACCTCATCATTCTCACGCATGATTGCGTGGAGGTCGACATGAACGACGCCCTGGCGCAGATGCAGCAACTCCCCACCGTGCTGGCACCGATCACCCGCATCCGCAAGGAAGAACTGGCCTGATGAAGTACTGCTCGACGCGCGCTCCTGCCCTGGATGAGTCTGGGCGCAAGCATTTTTGTGAAATCCTGCTGGAAGGTCTGGCACCCGATGGTGGCCTGTACCTGCCCGAGTACTACCCGCAGGTTGATCAGGTGACACTGGCGCGCTGGCGCAGCGTATACCAGCAGCAGGGCTATGGTGCACTCGCCTTTGAAGTGCTCTCGCTCTACATCGACGACATTCCCGCCAGCGAACTGCGAGCGATTTGCGACAAGACCTACACGCAGGCTGTCTTTGGCACGCCTCAGATCGTGCCCTTGACGCAGCTGCACGATGCCTTGACGCCTGCGGGACAGGCGCCACTGTTTCTGGAGGCATTGTCCAATGGTCCGACGCTGGCTTTCAAAGACATGGCCATGCAGTTGCTGGGCAACCTCTTTGAATTCGAACTGGCGCGTCGTGGCGAGCAACTCAACATCCTGGGCGCCACCAGCGGCGATACCGGCAGCGCGGCCGAGTACGCCATGCGAGGCAAAAAGGGTGTGCGCGTTTTCATGACCAGTCCTCTGGGCCGCATGAGCCCGTTCCAGCAAGCGCAGATGTTCAGCCTGTTGGACGAGAATATCCACAACATAGCGGTCGAGGGTGTTTTCGATGACTGTCAGGACATGGTCAAGGCCGTCTCGAACGACCTCGATTTCAAACGCCAGTACAGAATAGGCACCGTCAATTCCATCAACTGGGCACGCCTGATGGCTCAGGTGGTGTATTACTTTGCTGGTTACTTCCAAGCCACGACCAGCAATTCCGAAAGAGTCAGCTTTACCGTGCCGTCGGGCAACTTTGGCAACGTCTGCGCTGGCCACGTGGCGCGCATGATGGGCCTGCCGATCGCCGCGCTGGTGGTCGCCACCAACGAAAATGATGTGCTCGACGAGTTCTTCCGCAGCGGCGTCTATCGGGTGCGCAGCAGCGCCGATACGCACGAGACATCCAGCCCCTCGATGGATATCTCGAAGGCGTCGAATTTCGAACGTTTTGTATTCGACCTGCTGGGACGCGACGGCGCGCGCCTGAAGGCCTTGTTTGGTGATGAACTTCGGCAGACCGGCCGTTTTGACCTGAGCGCCGACCCGGCTTTTGGCAAGGCGGCCACGGTCTACGGTTTTGAGAGCGGCAAGAGCAGCCATGCAGATCGTCTGAACACGATCCGCACGACCTTCGAGCGCTTTGGCGTGCTGATTGACACGCACACGGCGGATGCGCTCAAGGTGGCCGGCGAGCACCGGCAAGCGGGCGTGCCGATGATCGTGCTGGAGACTGCCTTGCCCATCAAGTTTGCCGCCACCATCGTCGAAGCGCTGGGTCGTGAGCCTGATCGGCCGCCCCAGTTTGATGGCATCGAAGCCCTGCCCAAGCGGGTGACGCGGATGGCGGCCGATCCGGCTGCCATCAAGACCTATATCGCGCAGCACTGCAGATGAAGCGCGTTTGCTTTGCCGGGGACGCCCCATGATGCAGCGCCAGGCGCTCAAGCCGCTCGATGACGCGCTGGCACAGCTGCTTCAACATGCCAGCGTGCTGACGCAGCAGGAAGTGGTCAACACTTTTGATGCCGATGGCCGGGTGCTGGCGCAGGACATTGTGTCGGAGCTGCAGGTGCCGCCGCAGGACAACAGTTCCATGGACGGCTACGCGCTGCGCTGCGCTGATCTGTCACCCGGCGCAACGGAGTTGCCCGTGACGCAGCGCATTGCAGCGGGGAGTGCGGGCGTGGCGCTCCGTCCTTCGAGCGCAGCCCGTATCTTTACCGGCGCTCCGATTCCGCCAGGCGCTGATGCAGTGATCATGCAGGAAGACTGCGAGGCGCTGCCGGGCGAGCGCGTGCGCATCAACGCAACAGCGCTGCCGGGTCAATGGATACGCCGCGCTGGCGAGGATATTGCCTCAGGATCGGTCATCCTGGCGCAAGGCGAGCGGCTCTCGCCCGCCGCCTTGGGGCTTGCCGCGAGCGTCGGCATGAGTACCCTGGCGGTGCTGCGCCGACCCCGGGTGGCCTTGTTTTCTACCGGAGATGAACTGGTGATGCCCGGTGAAATAGCGCCAGCTCAGATGAAGCCAGGCAGCATTTACAACTCGAACCGTTTCTTCTTGCGCGCCCTGTTGCAGCGTCTGGGCTGTGAAGTCAGTGACCTGGGTATCGTGCCGGACCGGCTCGATGCGACAGTGCAGGCCTTGCAGCAGGCGGCCCGTGGGCACGATCTGATTCTCACCAGCGGTGGTGTTTCGGTCGGTGAGGAGGACCACATCAAACCGGCGGTGCAGTCCCTGGGCTCTCTGGACCTGTGGCATCTTGCCATCAAGCCGGGCAAGCCCTTTGCTTATGGACGCGTTCAGGACGCCCATTTCATCGGCTTGCCGGGCAACCCGGTGTCGAGCTTTGTTACTTTCTTGCTGCTGGTGCGCCCGTTTTTGTTGCGCCTGCAGGGCGCCCGTCAAGTGGCTGTCCATTCGATTGCCGTGCCGGCCCATTTCACACTTCCCAAAGCGGACAAGCGACGAGAATTTCTGCGCGCAAGGCGCAACGCGCAGGGCGGACTGGACTTATTTCCCAACCAGAGTTCCGGTGTCCTGACCTCGGCGGTCTGGGCCGATGGCCTGGTGGACAACCCGCCGGGGCAAGTCATTGCTCATGGTGACATGGTGCGGTTTATACCCCTGATGGAGATGCTGGGATGAAGGTCGAGATCAGGTATTTCGCGTCAATTCGCGAAGCAGTTGGCGTCGCCGCCGAATCGGTCGAGACGTCGGCCGACACCTTGGCCGCATTGCGCGACGAGCTGATTGCACTGGATGCAGCTCATGCACAGGCTTTGGCGCGGGGTCGGGCCCTGCGCATGGCGCTCAATCAGGTCATGTGCAGAGAATCCGTCAGTCTGCTCGACGGTGCGGAAGTCGCCTTCTTTCCACCGGTGACCGGTGGTTGAGTTGAGCATGAGCGCAGCTTCATCCGCCGCGGCGCGCGTGCGCATCCAGACGCAGGATTTTGACCTCGGCGCTGAAGTGGCCGCCTTGCGTAGCGGTCATGCCGGCATTGGGGCGGTCTGCAGCTTTATCGGAACGGTGCGCGACCGTCACGCCGTGGAGCAGGGCGTCGCTGGAGCAGAGCCGGTCCTGGCGATGGAACTGGAGCATTACCCCGCGATGACCGAGAAGGCGATCGAGGCCATGATTGATCAGGCGCAGCAGCGTTTTGATATCTTCGATGCCCGGGTCATTCACCGCGTTGGCCTGTTGCAAGCCATGGATC
>JBAXFI010000027.1:0-25835 GCA_037139995.1 Comamonadaceae bacterium
AGATAGCTGTTGTGCACCATGTGCTGCTTGCGCACCGCGCGGATGTTCTTCACTGCGCTCAATGTCTTGGCCAGACCGAAGCGCTCCTTGATGCCAGCGTTCAATCCGGCTTGCGAAACAAAGGTCAGTGAGCCGCGCGAGAGCGCCCCGCCATAGGCGCCAAACATGGGGCGATAGTGCACCGGCTGCGGCGTTGGAATGGAAGCGTTGGGGTCACCCATTGCCGCCATCGCGATAAAGCCGCCTTTCAGAATCAACGAGGGCTTCACGCCAAAGAAGGCCGGTTTCCAGACCACCAGATCAGCCCACTTGCCGACTTCAATGCTGCCGACTTCGTGGCTGATACCGTGCGCGATGGCCGGGTTGATGGTGTACTTGGCAACGTAGCGCTTGGCGCGAAAGTTGTCGTTGCGTGCAGAGTCTTCTGGCAGCTTGCCGCGCTGGCCTTTCATCTTGTGTGCGGTCTGCCAGGTTCGCAATATCACTTCGCCAACACGGCCCATGGCCTGCGAGTCAGAGGAGAACATGCTGATGGCACCCAGGTCGTGCAGCACGTCTTCGGCAGCGATGGTTTCCTTGCGGATGCGGCTCTCGGCAAAAGCCAGGTCTTCAGCAATACCCGCATCCAGGTGGTGACAGACCATCAGCATGTCCACGTGCTCATCGAGCGTGTTAACCGTGTAGGGCATGGTCGGATTGGTGGAGCTTGGCAAGAAGTTGGCCTCGCCGACCACACGCAGGATGTCGGGCGCATGGCCGCCGCCAGCGCCTTCGGTATGGAAGGCGCAAAGGCTGCGGCCCTTGGTGGCGGCGATAGTGTTTTCGACAAAGCCGGATTCATTGAGCGTGTCGGAGTGAATCGCCACCTGCACGTCCATGGCTTCGGCCACGTCCAGGCAATTGCTGATGGCTGCTGGCGTGGTACCCCAGTCTTCATGGAGTTTGAGACCTATGACGCCGGCCTCGACCTGCTCCTGCAGCGCCGCCGGCAGACTGGCATTGCCCTTGCCCAGAAAGCCCAGGTTCATCGGGAAGGCGTCGGCCGCCTGCAGCATGCGCTCGATGTTCCAGGGCCCGGGCGTGCAGGTTGTGGCAAAGGTGCCGGTAGCGGGACCGGTGCCGCCACCCATCATGGTGGTGACGCCGCTGGCCAGCGCTTCTTCGATCTGCTGCGGGCAGATGAAGTGGATGTGCGAATCAATGCCGCCTGCGGTAACGATATTGCCCTCACAACTGATGACTTCGGTGCCCGGTCCGATGATGATGTCGACACCGCTTTGCACGTCCGGGTTGCCGGCCTTGCCGATGGCCACGATACGTCCACCCTTCAGGCCGATGTCGGCTTTCACGATGCCCCAGTGGTCCAGGATCAGTGCGTTGGTCATGACGCAATCCACCGCCCCCTCCGAGCGCATGCGCTGCGACTGCGCCATGCCATCACGTATCGTCTTGCCGCCGCCGAACTTGACTTCCTCGCCGTAGCCACCGGCGCGCAGCGTGTAGTCGGCTTCGACTTCAATCAGCAGATCCGTATCGGCGAGCCGCACCCGGTCGCGCACCGTCGGGCCAAAGATTTCTGCATAAGCGCGGCGTCCCAGGGTTGCCATCAAAGAGCCCCTTGCGTGAGTGCACGAAAACCATAAACCAAGCGGTCTCCGGCGTAGTCCACCAGTTCCACAGTGCGTTGTTGCCCGGGTTCGAAACGCACTGCCAGACCCGAGGCAATGTTGAGTCGCATGCCGCGCGCCGCAGCACGATCAAAGTTCAGCGCGCCGTTGGTTTCGGCGAAGTGGTAATGCGAGCCCACCTGAATCGGCCGCTCTGCCGTGTTCTGCACCAGCAGGCTGAGGGCGCGGCGACCCGGATTCAAAACGTGATCGGGGCCGTCGGTGATGATTTCGCCAGGGTGCATATTAAACAATCGGTTGGTGCACGGTCACCAATTTGGTGCCATCGGGGAAGGTCGCTTCGACCTGAATGTCCGGAATCATCTCGGCGATACCGTCCATCACGTCGGCACGCGTCAGGATGGTGCGACCTTCGCTCATCAGTTGGGCCACGGTCTTGCCGTCGCGCGCGCCTTCCATGACTGCGGCACTGATCAGCGCCAGCGCCTCCGGGTAGTTGAGCTTGAGTCCGCGCGCCTTGCGGCGCTCGGCCAGCAAGCCCGCCGTAAATATCAGCAGCTTGTCTTTTTCTCTGGGTGTCAGTTCCATGGTGGCGCTTTGTGTTCGTGAGCCTGCATTGTGTTGCAACTTGCGTGCCGGACTGTTCTGGTGCATTTGTCAACGCAAAGTTGGCACGACCCTTGCAAAGAATAAGGCAGATCCGGTTTGGATCGGGTTCCTATTTCAACTTGGAGAAACTTCATGAATCGTCGAGGCTCACTAAAGACACTCACTGCATCCATTGTGCTGGGTCTTGGTTTGGCTGGTGTCACCGTGGTGCATGCCGCTGACACCATCAAGGTTGGTATTTTGCATAGCCTCTCAGGCACCATGGCTATTTCTGAAACCGTGCTGAAAGACACGGTGCTGATGGCGATTGACGAGATCAACGCCAAGGGTGGCTTGCTGGGCAAGAAGCTGGAGCCTGTGGTGGTGGACCCGGCCTCCAACTGGCCGCTGTTTGCTGAAAAGACCAAGCAGTTGCTGGGTCAGGACAAGGTCGATGTGATCTTTGGTTGCTGGACTTCGGTCTCGCGCAAGTCGGTGCTGCCGGTGGTTGAAGAAATGAACGGCCTGCTGTTCTACCCGGTGCAGTACGAGGGTGAAGAGCTATCCAAGAACGTGTTCTACACCGGCGCTGCACCGAACCAGCAAGCGATTCCGGCCGTGGACTATCTGATGAGCAAGGAAGGCGGCGGTGCCAAGCGCTGGGTGCTGCTCGGCACTGACTACGTTTATCCGCGTACCACCAACAAGATCCTGCGCGCTTACCTGAAATCCAAGGGCGTGAAAGAAACCGACATCGACGAGAAATACACACCGTTCGGCCACTCCGACTATCAAACCATTGTTGCCGACATCAAGAAGTTCTCGGCCGGTGGCAAGACGGCGGTGGTCTCCACCATCAACGGCGACTCCAATGTGCCGTTCTACAAGGAACTCGGCAACGCCGGCTTGAAGGCCAAGGACGTGCCGGTGGTTGCCTTCTCCGTCGGTGAAGAAGAACTGCGCGGCGTGGACACGAAGCCGCTGGTGGGGCACCTGGCCGCCTGGAATTACTTCCAGTCGATCAAAAACCCGACCAATGACGAGTTCATCAAGAAGTGGTCGGCTTACGCCAAGGCCAAGGGCATCGCCGGTCACAAGGACAAGGCGCTGACCAACGACCCGATGGAAGCGACTTACATCGGCATCAATATGTGGAAGCAGGCGGTAGAGAAAGCCAAGTCGACTGAAGTCAACAAGGTGATTGCCGCCATGGCCGGTCAGACCTTCAAGGCGCCGAGCGGCATCACGAGCAAGATGGATGAAAAGAACCACCATCTGCACAAGAGCGTATTCATCGGCGAAATCAAGGCCGACGGCCAGTTCAACGTGGTCTGGAAGACACCGGGTCCGGTCAAAGCCAAGCCATGGAGCCCGTACATCGAAGGCAACGCCAGCAAGCCTGACGAGCCCGCGAAGAAGTAAGAGGCAAGCTCCCTGCTGTCATTGCGTCCCCGGATCGGGTCCGGGGTTTCAGCACCCGCAATCCAGTGTCCGCGTGGCACTGGATCCCGGATCAGAGCTTGCCCCGGGCTCGATCCGGGGTCCGGGATGACAGCCGCGAAGTCCCGGGGGACAGCCTCGAAGCCCGGGATGACAAGGGCTGGAGCAGTCCTGCTGGTTTTGTCATTGCGAACCACTTTTCTGTCATTGCGAGCGCAGCGAAGCAATCCATCAATAACCGATCCAGAACCTGTCAATGTTTACCCGCCTGATCCGATTGACAGCATTCGCGCTATGTCTTGTAGCAACTCACGCCCAGGCGCTCACCGCTGACGAGGCCAAAGCCATTGCAGCAGGTGAATCCGACGCGCGTGTTGAAGCATTGAACAAGGCGGTCGCAACGGCCGACGACAGGACCGCCGCCTTCCTGCAGGCACTGTCTGACGATGCGGTCAAGGTGGCGGGCGACAAGGTCTTCGTCATCAAGGATGGCAAGGGCTTTGACCCGGTCAGCGGTGTTGAAGTCGCTGTGCCGCCAGCCGCTGAAGACCTTGTCAATAACAACCGCATGCGCGGCGAACTCGACTCGGCGCTGGCTGCGCTCAAACTCTTTTCCAAGGATGAAAAGACGCGCATTGCCGCCATCAAGCAGTTGCAGAGTGACGCCGACGAGAGCAAATTGCCGCTGCTAGAGAAAGCTTTTGCGGCTGAACAGAATCTAGAGATCAAGGAGCAGCTCGGCCTGGTACGTGCCGCAGCGATGCTCGGTAGTGCAGACAAGGCCAGACGTCTTCAGGCCGCCACGCTGCTGGCCGGGAGTACCCAGGCCAATACCAAGACGGTGCTGCTGGAACGAATCAAGGTCGAGAGTGAGCCGGAGGTGAAGTCCGCTCTGCAAAAGAGCCTGCGTCAGGTCGAAGGCGCGCTGGCCTGGGGCGACCGCCTGGGCGCCATCTTCAGCGGCATCAGTCTGGGCAGCATCCTGCTGCTGGTCGCGCTCGGTCTGGCCATCACCTATGGCCTGATGGGTGTCATCAACATGGCGCATGGCGAACTGATGATGATTGGGGCCTATGCCACCTACGTCGTGCAAGTGCTGTTTCAGAAATACCTGCCTACCGCCTTCGACTGGTATCTGCCGGCCGCCGTGCCGGTGGCCTTTCTGGCTTCGGCACTGATGGGTGCGGGACTCGAGCGCGGCGTGATCCGCTTTCTGTACGGTCGCCCGCTGGAAACGCTGCTGGCCACCTGGGGTATCAGCCTGATGCTGATGCAACTGGTGCGCACCTTGTTTGGTGCACAGAACGTCGGCGTCGAGAACCCGTCGTGGATGAGCGGCGGCGTACAAGTACTCGGTAATCTTTCTTTGCCCTACAACCGCCTGGTGATCGTGGGATTTGCCGTCTTTGTGTTGCTGGCGGTGGCCTGGTCGATCGGCCGCACCCGCCTGGGTTTGTTTGTGCGCGGTGTTACGCAAAACCGGCCGATCGCCTCCTGCATGGGCGTGAATACGGCGCGCATCGACACCTATGCCTTTGCGCTGGGCTCGGGCATTGCTGGGCTGGCCGGCTGCGCATTGAGCCAGGTCGGCAACGTCGGCCCGGATCTGGGTCAAGGTTACATCGTGGACTCCTTCATGGTCGTGGTGCTGGGTGGCGTCGGGCAGCTGGCCGGCACCGTGTATGCGGCCATGGGACTGGGCGTGCTGAACAAGTTTCTGGAAGGCTGGGCTGGCGCCGTGCTGGCCAAGATCGCGGTGCTGGTGTTCATCATCATCTTCATCCAGAAGCGTCCGCAAGGCATCTTTGCCATGAAGGGCCGCTCGGCGGAGGCATAAATGAGTACTTCCAACACACCATCGTTGCCAACCGCCCAGGTCCGTCATTGCGAGCCTCCCGAATCCGGCCAGATTGCGCACACGGGCCTTGAACCCGAAATTGTCATCCCGGACACGATCCGGGATCCAGTGCCACGCGAGCCATGGATTGCGGGTCGGGGCCCGCAATGACAAGCAGGGGTGGAACTGTTCATGGAATGCGAAGCTCGGCAATCCATGCCCCGCTGCTCTCTCGCAGCGGCTGGAGCGCCTTCATCCTTGCCGTCCTCGTGCTGTGTATTGCAGCGCCGGCGCTCAACCTGCTGCTGCCAAAGGAGAGTCTGTTTCATTTGAGTGACTACGCGGTGGCACTCGTTGGCAAGATCATGTGTTACGCCATCTGTGCGCTGGCGATGGACCTCATCTGGGGCTACACCGGCATCCTGAGCCTGGGCCACGGTGTCTTCTTTGCGCTGGGCGGCTACGCCATGGGCATGTACCTGATGCGCCAGATCGGGCTGGAAGGCAACTACAAGAGCGCCCTGCCCGACTTCATGGTGTTTCTGGACTGGAAGACGCTGCCCTGGCACTGGAGCTTGAGCGACAGCTTCCTCGCCACCCTGTTTCTGATCGTGGCGGTGCCCGGTCTGGTGGCCTTTGTCTTTGGCTTCTTCGCGTTTCGCTCGCGCATCAAGGGCGTCTACTTTTCCATCATCACGCAGGCCATGACCTTTGCTGCCATGCTGCTGTTCTTCCGCAACGAGACTGGCTTTGGTGGCAACAACGGCTTCACGGACTTCAAGCGGATCCTCAACATCCCGATCGCCACACCGGGCACGCGCATGACGCTCTTTGTGCTGACCGGCGTCACGCTGCTGGGTTTCTTTCTGCTTGCACGCTGGCTGGTCAGCAGCAAGTTCGGTCGCGTGCTGCAGGCGGTGCGGGATGCCGAGACGCGCGTCATGTTCTCGGGCTACAACCCCATTGGCTACAAGCTCACGATCTGGACCATTTCGGCCATGATGTGCGGCGTGGCCGGTGCGCTGTATGTGCCGCAGGTTGGCATCATCAACCCGAGCGAGATGAGCCCGGCCAACTCGATCGAGATCGCGATCTGGGCTGCTGTGGGTGGCCGCGCTACCTTGGTCGGCCCCATCGTCGGCGCCTTCGTCGTCAACGGCGCCAAGAGCTGGTTGACGGTGGCCTATCCGGAGTTCTGGCTTTACTTTCTCGGTGCCCTGTTCATTGGTGTGACACTGTTTCTGCCCAACGGCATTGTGGGTTTGGTGAAGAAGCTGCGTAAATCGGGGGGTCCAAATGACGCCTGATCTGATGGAGGAGGGCGCGCAGCGCATTGAAGCGCTGGCCCAAAAAAAACAGCAGGGCCAGACCGAGTCCGGCGGCCGTGCAGCGGGCTTCTCGCGCATCGCTACGCCGGGTGAAGTGGACGTAACGCATGGCCGCATCCTGTACCTGGAAGATGTCAGCGTGAGCTTCGATGGCTTCAAGGCGATCAACAAACTCTCGCTTGACATTGCGCCCGGCGAGTTGCGCTGCGTCATCGGTCCGAACGGCGCCGGCAAGACGACCATGATGGACATCATCACCGGCAAGACCAAGCCGGATGAGGGTCGCGTCTTCTTTGGCAGCACGATCGACCTGCTGCGTTATACCGAGCCTGAGATTGCGCAGCTCGGCATTGGCCGCAAATTCCAGAAACCCACGGTGTTTGAACACTTAAGCGTCTTCGAGAACCTGGAACTTGCACTCAAGACCAACAAGGCCGTCACCCGCTCCCTGTTCTTCAGACTCGACTCCAAGCAAAGCGACCGGCTGGCCGAAGTGCTGCATACGATTCACCTGACTGACAGTGTGCTGCGCCAGGCCGGCAACTTGAGTCACGGCCAGAAGCAATGGCTGGAGATCGGCATGCTCTTGATGCAGGACCCCAAACTGCTGCTGCTGGATGAACCCGTGGCCGGTATGACGGACGAGGAAACCGAGCGCACTGCGGAGTTGTTTCTCTCGCTCAAGGGCAAACATTCGCTGATGGTGGTCGAGCACGACATGAGCTTCATCAACACCATCTCCGACATCGTCACCGTGCTCTGCGACGGTTCCGTGCTCGCGCAGGGCACGCTGGCGCAAGTGCAGGCCGATGAGCGGGTGATCGAGGTTTATCTTGGACGCTAGTGTCATTGTTGTCCCTGGTGTCATTGTTGTCCGTGGTGTCATTGCGGCCCCGGATCAGGTCCGGGGTTTCAGCACCCGCAATCCAGTGGTGGCGCAGCACTGGATCCCGGATCGAGTCCGGGATGACATGGCAAGAGTCCGGGATGACACACCCGAAGACCGGATTTTTAGTACGGCTGCCCTTTGGGGAGAACCAACGAAGTGTTGAACATCAAGAACATCAACCAGTACTACGGTGGCTCGCACATCCTGCGCGACGTGAGTCTGCAGGCAGCGCTCGGCAAGGTCACGGTCATTCTGGGACGCAACGGCGTTGGCAAGACCACCTTGCTGAAGAGCCTGATGGGACTGGTGCCGATCAAGAGCGGCAGTATTGAGCTTGAAGGTAAACCGATTCAAAACGCCACACCCTATGAGCGGGCGCGCGCCGGCATCGGCTTTGTGCCGCAGGGCCGCGAGATCTTCGCGCGGCTGACGGTGGAAGAAAACCTGCGCATGGGTCTGGCCTACAAGAGCGCAAGCACGCCGATTCCATGCGAACTCTTCGACTTGTTCCCGGTCTTGAAGCAGATGCTGCAGCGTCGTGGTGGCGATTTGTCGGGCGGTCAACAGCAGCAGTTGGCGATTGCGCGCGCACTGGCCGCCAAACCCCGCTTGCTGGTGCTGGATGAACCGACCGAGGGCATTCAGCCCAGCATCATCAAGGACATTGGCCGCGTCATCCGAATGCTGGCGGACCGGGCCGACATGGCGATTGTGCTGGTGGAACAGTATTACGACTTCGCCCGTGATCTGGCGGACGATTACGTGGTGATGGAGCGCGGCGCCGTGCTGGCGCGTGGCAAAGGTCCGAATATGGAAACAGACGGCGTGCGCGAACTTGTTGCGATCTGATGTGACGATGTCACGTGGACCCTGGATTGCGGATCAAGTCCGCAATGACAACATTGGCCTTGTCATGCCGGACTCGATCCGGCATCCACGCATTCCCCCTACGTCGACCAGATGCGCGGCGCCTGCGCTGACAGGCTCCAGAGCTGCGCGCGCCAAGCCGACCAGACCCGGCGCAGCAGGTCCATGGCAGGCTCCACCAAGGGAGCCAGAACCCGGACCACGATCACCTGTCCGTCCGGGCTGGTGGCACCAGAGAGTTGGCGCAAGGGATGCTCAGCGATCTCAGCGCGTGCCAGTTCCAGCGCCTGCTCGCGTCGGGCTCGATCGATCTTGTTGCCAGCGACAAAAAGCAGTGTGGCCAGACAGCGCTGGCCATCCATTCCCGTTGGACCATCGAGCAAGCGCAGGTCCTGCGCAACGATCCGGCCACGCTCCAGCCAGACGCCGGGCACTTCGATGTGTTGCAGCAGACTGCCGGTTTCGAAGGGCTGAGCAGCCAGCGGTAGCCCCAGGGCGGTCACATCCCAGCCGATGAACTCGGCCTCGCGGCCCAGACTCAGTGTCAGGTGGTTTTCAGCGACGCACTGGTTGTAGCAAATGGCTTCCAGCGGCAGCCACTCAAGCCGCGAGTGATCGGTGAGCGTGATACGGGTTCGCTGCACTGCGGGCTCGCCGTCAGAGCGGTAAAAGCGCGTGGCGCCTGGCGTGGTAACCAGACCGTGCGTGCCCGGCTCGGCGCTGATCTCCAGCTCAAGCGAGTCGCCGCCCACCAGCCCGCCCGGTGGATGGACCAGTACGTTGTGGCAGATCGCATCGCCTTCGGGATAGAGGCTCTGCAAAATCCGCAGCGGCCCGCTGTGGCGGTGCCGTGCCAAGGTCTTGCCAGCTTCCAGCCGGTAGTCAAGTTGAAGTCGTGCGTGCCAGGACATGCTGCGAGTGTACTTTTGCCTTGGCAGCAAGCCTTCACTCGACGGCCAATGGATCTGCCAACCAGGGCACTCAGCTTCGCGATGGTCCGCCGCCCTTTGGGCTCCTCCTGATTTGACTTCTGATGCGGCCGTACAGCGCCTATTGGCGCCATGCTCGTCAAGAAGGCGAGTATTATGATCGACTCAGGGGGAGGAAAACACGATGAGCGATCTCAATCTGTACCGTCGATTGCTGGATGATTCCAGCGACCCTATCTTCAGTTTCGACCCGGATTGCCGGTATCTGTATGCAAACAAAGCGTTCGCCGACGGTATTGGCATAAATCTCGATGAAGTCATTGGCAAGACGCTGTGGGATGTCTTTCCAGAAAACGAGGCTGCGAAGCGCTTTACCAATATCAGGTGGGTCTTCGAACACAATGAGAGCAAGGTTATTGAGCTACTGATTTCCCGACCGGATGGCGATCACTATTACCTGACAACACTTAAACCCATTCTTGATGATCGAGGTCGAGTGAGCGCTGTCTTGGCAAACTCCAAGGACATCAGCAAGCGAAAAGAATTGGAGGCAGAACTTCGGCGCAAGCAAACCATGCTTGTGCGCACGGAGAATTTCACGCACATAGGCAGTTGGGAATGGGACGTGGCAACCGACAGCGTCACATGGTCGGACGAGTTATTCCGAATTTTTCAGCGCGACCCGGCAGACGGCGCACCTTCCTTCGCCGAACACGCGGAACTCTATTATCCCGAAGACATGCCGCGGCTAAGGGATGCAGTTGAGGCGACCATCAGTCATGGCACGCCGTACGAGCTTGAGTTGCGTGCCATTCGACAGGACGGCGAGACGCGAGTGTGTCTGGCCCGTGGGTATGCGGAGATGGACACGGACCAAACAATTGCACGCCTCTTCGGATCATTGCAGGACATCACAGAGCGCAAGCAGGCGGAGGTGGCGCTGACTGAAAGCGACGCATTCTTGCGAGCCATCATCGACTCCGTGCCGGATCAGGTCGCTGTAATCGACCGGGATGGTGTGATCGTGCAGGTCAATGAACCCTGGCGCAGGTTCTCTATGGAGAATAGCCCCATACCCGGAACGCTGGCCCCGCACACGGATGTAGGAACCAACTACATGGATATTTGCCGAGCCAGCACCGGGAGTCGCGTGGAGGGCAGCAATGCGGCCCATGACGGAATCCAGGCGGTGCTGGAGGGGAGGCTCCCCAGCTTCAACACGGAGTATCCCTGCCACTCCCCCGATCAGCAGCGCTGGTTCACCATGCGCGTGGCGCCCTTGGGGGGCCATCGAGGCGGCGTGGTGATCGCACATACCAACATCACTGACCAGACTCTGGCTGCACTGGCGTTAGCAAGCAGCAGGAACCGCTACCAAGGCATTCTGCACAACATGATGGAGGCCTATTGGCGTGTTGACGAGAAGGGCCGGATCGTTGAGGTAAACCAAGCGATTTGCCAAATGCACGACTACTCGAAGGAGGAATTGCTTCGGATGTCGATTTCCGATTTTGAGGTGATCGAGTCGGCAGAAGAGACGCGCAAACATATCGAGAAAATCATGCGAGAAGGGCGCGACATTTTTGAAAGCCAGCATCGTTGCCGGGATGGCAGGATTATTGACGTCGAGATCAGTGCCGGCTTGGCGTCCGACGCGCCCGGCAATATCGATGCTTTCCACCACGACATTACCGAACGCAAGAGAATGGAGAAGGAAATACGTGAGCTTGCGTTCCATGATCCTTTGACCAAACTACCCAACCGGCATACGCTCAATGACCGACTCAGCCAAACTATGGCTGCGAGCAAGCGCAGTCGCAACTACGGCGCTTTGATGATGCTTGACCTGGACAACTTCAAGCAGCTGAACGATGCGCACGGACACCACGCCGGTGATTTGCTGTTGCTGGAAGTTGCCAGGCGCCTGACCGAGTGTGTGCGCGGGACCGACACCACTGCGCGTGCTGGCGGTGATGAGTTTGTTGTGATTCTTGGCGAACTGAATGTCGACCCCAAAGAGTCTGCCAGGCAAGCAGCTGAGATCGCTGAAAAAATCCGCGTTAATCTGGCCGCTCCCTACCGCGTGATCCTGACCGAAGGAAGTCTGGCTGGCTGTGCGGTGGAGCACCTTTGCTCGGCCAGCATTGGTGTGGTCTTGTTCCTAAACCATGAAGCCAGTCAGGCTGATCTTTTGAAGTGGGCTGACTCAGCAATGTACCAAGCCAAACGGGCTGGGCGCAATGCTATTCGGTTTTATGGATTGACTCAATAGACCCGCCCGTAACATTTCGGGCCTGGTGATTGCTGCGCAAAGAGCAAGGGTTCTTACGCGCCCTTGACGCCACAAACGTACTTGTAGGTGCCGAACATAGGGGTGCCGGAAACCAGCACCCAGCCGCATTTGATGCCAGCTTTGGCGTGCACCTGCAGTGGCGCCAGCAGCATCGACGAACTCAAGGCTGCTAAAGCCAGTCCGGCAACCAGTTTGGAAGTGAAAGATTTAGACATGAAGTAGATCCAGTAAAGTGTGATTTCTGCAAGGTCTCGACCGCGATCCGGCGAGGATGAGCCATACACCGCACGGTTCATGCCAACAATTAGAACCCAATGGAATCAAGGACTTGAGAAGATTTCCATGCAAATGCACCGGCCACAGCGGGGCATTTGCCCCACCCAATTGGGGGATTTCAACCGGTAAATCCACCCAAGTTCACCCACGATACCGGTCAGCTTAGAAAAATCATTACAAATCAATGAGTTGGCGCTGTCGTGTGGGTCGAGTTTGGATGGCACGCGTTGTGCGGTTGGTGATGAGCTAACAAAGAGCCCTATCTCCAGGAGTGATTGGTGAACGTAAGACGAATCGAAGGAAGACTGCTCAATTTTTGGGTCGCCAAGTCCGCCGGGCTCAGACTGTCCGATGAAAATCCGGCTCCGGGCAAGCGCCACGATCCCGAAAGCGGCCTGTGGCATCCGCATACCTACAACCCAGCCAATGATTGGTCGCATGGCGGTGCCATCGTCGCCGAGGAGTGGTTCTTCATTGAAAACATGCTGACGGAATGGTTTGGCCCAGAATGGGCACACGTGCCGGAGGTGGCCGATCACCCGCTCAGCTGGTTCATGCGTGCCTATGTCGCGATCCATTTCGGCAACGAAGTGGAAGACTCCCGCCCTCTACCATTGATTGAGCATGATGGCAGCCACAGGTCAAGCCCGACTTCGCCCCGATGGGTCGGCAGGTTTTTCGGGGGGGCCTGGTTCAGGAAATTTAGCTGGTGATAATGAGGGCTCATGTCGAGAACTATTGCCCCATGCACCCAGAGGCCGCAAGCCCACCCCTGAATTTGCGAAGACGTTTTGCGCTCAGCAGCCTCGGGGTGATTGCCGTCATTGCCCTTGGCCTGGGCTGGCTTATGTCGCACATGTTGACGCAGCGCATGCTGCAGCGCGAAGGCGAAGTCAGCATGGATTTCATCCGGAACCTCCTGCTGACGGACCAGTCCGCCTCCTATCTGGCCAATCCTGGCAACGAGGCTCTCAAGGCCCGCTTCCTGGGTTCCATGGCCCACGTTTCATCCATGAGCGAACCGGTTCGTGCCAACGCCTACCAGTCCGATGGCACGGTGATCTGGTCGACCGACAGCGCACTTGTTGGACGCCATTACCCGTTGAATGAAGAACTTGACGAAGCGCTGTCTGGCAAACTCGTTGTGCACAACGGCCGCCTGGATTCAGACAAGCCTGGCAAGGACGAGCATGTGGGCCTGGCGGCGCGAACCAGTTACTACGTCGAGAGCTATATCCCGATCCTGGAACCCGGGACCCGCAAGGTGCTGGGGGTGATGGAGTTATACAAGGTGCCGGTGCAACTCAACGCCGCGATCCGCGACGCGCTGGTTCAGCTCTGGCTGGCGTGCGCGCTCAGTGCTATTGGCTTGTTCGCGACCCTCTACTGGACCGTGGCACGCGCGGACCGTGTCATGCGCGAACAACAAGCCAGGCTGGCGGAAAGCCAAACGCTGTCGACCGCAGTGGAGCTTGCGCGCGCGGTGGCGCACAACCTGCGCAATCCGCTGGCGTCAATTCGCGTGTCGGCAGAGATGCTTCAGACCGGCGACGCCTCGCCGCAGGAACTGGCCGAGCACAGCGGTGACATCACCGCAGCGGTGGACCGCGCTGACCGTTGGATCACCGAACTGGTCCGTGTTTCGCAGGCGCCACAGCTGCAGTCTGAAGTGGTCCGGCCGGCGCAGTTGGTACATGCCTGCATGCAGGAAATGGCGCCGGAATTCAATCGCCGTGGCATTCGCTGGACGGTTCAATCAGGGGACGCGCCCGACATTCAGGCCCACACAGCCATGCTGCGGCAAATCCTGATCAGCATACTGGCCAATGCCGCGGATGTCATGCCCGACGGAGGGGAGATTGACGTACGCTGGAGCATCGAGGGGAAAAGCCTCAAGTTACAGGTGATTGACAGCGGTCCGGGCATCCGCGAGGATGTTCGACAGTCCCTGTTTCGTCCCTTCTTCAGCACCAAGAGCGGCGGTCTGGGCATCGGGCTGGCTTTGGTCAAGCGCATGGTGGAGCAGTGGGGTGGTCAGGTTGCCCTGACGCCGGCGCCGCTCAAAGGCACCTGTGTCGAACTCACCCTGCCGCTGGCCCCGGTCACGCAGCAACACAAGGAATAAGCAGGATGGCGACGCTTTTGGTGATTGAGGACGAAACGGTACTGGCGAAGAACATTGCCCGATTTTTTGAGAAGGAAGGTCACCTGGTCGAGGTCGCCAACGATGGTGCCGTGGGCGTGAAAACTGCCCTTCGAATCCAGCCTGACGTCGTTATCGTTGACTTCCAACTGCCTGGCATGGATGGGCTTGAGGTCATCCGCGCGCTGCGCAAGGTCGATGATCCGCCGCGCATCGTGATGGTGACAGGTCACGCCAGTGTGACGCTGGCTGTCGACGCCATGAAGGCAGGCTCGATGGATCTGCTTACCAAACCGGTGACCTTGCAAAGCCTGAAGGACGTGGTGCAGCGCGCGCTGACAGAACGCGGTGAGCGTCGCGCGCTGGACTATTACCAACGCCGCGAAGCCAGCCAGGCGAGTCTGGACGCGCTGGTCGGCACATCAACGACGATGCGCAGTCTGCGCGATCTGATTCGCACCGTGTCGGGCATCGAGCCGACTGACCAGTCACCCGCCGCGCCCATTCTGGTGATCGGTGAAACTGGCACTGGCAAGGAACTCGTGGCGCGCGCCTGCCACCAGAGCGGAGCGCGTGCCAGGGCCCCATTCATTGAAATCAACTGCGCAGCCCTTCCGGCCCACCTGATTGAGGGCGAGTTGTTCGGCTTCGAGAAAGGCGCATTTACCGACGCGCACGCGCGCAAGATCGGGCTGATTGAAGCTGCCGACGGCGGCACTCTGTTCCTTGATGAAATCGCTGAACTGGATCTGAGCTTGCAGGCCAAGCTGCTGCGGGTGATTGAAAACCTGCGCGTTCGCCGACTCGGTGCCCTGGTGGACCGTCAGGTCAACGTGCGGATCGTCGCTGCCACCAACCGCGATCTGGTAGAGCAGGTCCAGCGGGGCCACTTTCGCGCCGACCTGATGTACCGGCTCAAGGTGTTCCAGATCCACATTCCACCGCTGCGCGCACACAACGATGACATCCCGATCCTGGCAAGCCACTTTCTTGCCCAACTGGCAAGCCGCTATGGCCGGCCCGAACTGTCGATGGATGATGGTGCTCTGGCGGCGCTGGCTGCGCACGACTGGCCTGGCAACGTGCGAGAGTTACGCAATGTGCTGGAGCGGGCCGTGCTGATGCAACGTTCTGGCGTCTTGAGCGCCGGCGACCTGATGCTGAGCCGGCCCAAGCATGTTGCCGCGGTGGGCGTGAACACTGCTGCACCGACCGAGTCGCTGTCGCTCGATGCAGTTGAGCGACAGCACGTTCAGCATGCACTCGCACAATGCGGCTGGAATGTCAGCAAGGCTGCCAGATTGCTCGGCATCAGCCGTGACACCATGCGCTACCGGATGGATCGCCACGGCCTTCAGCGTTGATCGCGTCGAGCGCCACGAGCCTAGCCGGCCACAGAATCCAGGTGCTGATGTCACTTTTATTCAATACATTCCGCGCTGCTGGCTGGAAGATTGCGACTGCCTGAGCGCCAGATTCTTGTGAACGTCGACAGTTCACCCTGAATCTCCCGCAAGTCAGGCGCAACTGAAATCTTCTGCTTAAGGATGAATTGTGATGAGAAAGTCTGAAAACACCGGTCGAGGAGTCGGCATGGACATGGCCGGTCTTGTACTGGGTGCAGCGACGCTGCTTGCATGCGTTCCCGCGCTTGCACAAACCGATCCGTGGCAAAGCAGGACACGCGTCATGCTGGAGTTCGCGATGCCGTTCGGGATCGACAGCCGGGTGGCGCATCAGCGGCCCTATCTTGGCCTGACGCTGACGCATGCAATGGGTCCAGAGTCAACGCGCCACGCAGGCTGGGAGTCGAACCGGTTGACGATGGTGGACGTTCGCTTTGATCCGCAGTCAGGATCCTTCTCGAAATTCGGTGTCGGTGCAATGGATTTTGCCAAGCGGCCGCGCGTCTACGCGACGGAGGTGGATGCGGCATCAGGCAGCAATGGCTGGACGCCCGGCGCGGTCCTGGCCGGCATCGCCGTGACGGGTGGGGTGCTTGCGCTTCTTCTGCACGAAGCAGCGTCTGTCGTGCCCCCAGGCTGCACGGTCGTCGGAGTGAACCTGTGCAAGTAACAGACAGCGCGCGACTGCATTTCAATCACGCCGAATTGACTTCGAGGCTCTATAGATCCAGGCCGACTCTTGCTCTTCAAGCTCACGCAGGAAGGCGCTAGGCGTTTGTCCGGTGACGGCCTTGCACTCTCTTGAAAGGTGAGACTGATCGGCGTAGCCCGCTTGAGCGGCAATATCGGCCAGGGAGACACTGCGGGACGTCTCCAGGCTGGCGTTGAGTTCATTGAATGCCGCCTCGCCCCGGGCAAATTTCCTTAAGTCAGACACGCCGACGCCCAGTGTGTTGCGGGTGGCCCGTATGGTCTGGCGCTGTCCCACCTTCAGCAATCGGGACATCAGACTGACCGAAATGCGGGTGCCCGCCCGAAGCGCCGCAGTCCAGAGGCTGACCCTGAAATCGCCCGCATGGACCAGCAGAAACTCCTCGAACAGACGCATTCGCTCCTCATTCGACGAGGCAAGGCCGATGGCATCAAACAGCGCAATGCCATGCGGCGGCAGAACCTCACTGGCATCGGCGAAGCGTCCTTCCAGATCCTGCGCAGCGATACCAAAAGCGGCAGCGAACGCATCGGGGTACATGGAAATACCGAAATACAGAACGTCACCGCGACTGCGCGTGACGATGGGGCCCTGTTTGCCGATGACCAGGCGGCGCGGTAACTCCCGTGCTGGCGAGCCTTCTGCAGCAGCAGGCAGTTCCACCGACCCGACATAGAACCAGTGCAGGGAGATGAAGGAAGTTGCGGGAAAGCGGTTATCCAGTTCTTTGCCCGAGAGACCACAGTTCAGTGTGCTGCGACTCAGGTAGGCGTACACGCTGGAGGACCAGCGTGATTTTGGTTGCCAGAGCGTGGTCGTGGGTCGCATCAGCATCACTTGCAAATCCGAAATGGTTTCAGGCGGAAAGGAGGTTAGCCGCACTCTTGCATCAGGTCAAGACCCGGTGCCACGAAAAAAAATCCCCCAGAGCTTGCGCTCGGGGGGACCAATCCTTGGAGAACTTCTAGCGGATGGCGCGGCCTATCTGCTGTAAGCGGTTTCGCCGTGCGATGTGATGTCCAGACCTTCGCGTTCGTCTTCTTCACTGACGCGCAGGCCGATCGTCATGTCAACCACCTTGTAGGCGATGAACGAGACCACGCCGGACCAGACAATGGTGGTCAGAACGGCTTTGAGCTGGATCCAGACCTGGTCTGCCACCGGAACCGATGACACGGCGGCGGTAACCCAGTCACCCACGAGGCCGGGACCACCGAGCGCCTGGCTGTTGAAGACACCGGTCAGCAGGGCGCCGACGATACCACCAACACCGTGCACACCGAAGACGTCGAGCGAGTCGTCTGCGCCAAGCATTTTCTTGAGACCGTTGACGCCCCAGAGGCAGGCAAAGCCAGCGACAAAGCCAATCACCATGGCACCCATCAGGCCGACGTTGCCGCAGGCCGGTGTGATGGCAACCAGACCAGCCACCGCACCGGAGGCAGCACCCAGCATCGAAGCCTTGCCACGCATCAGCGCTTCACCCAGGCACCATGCCAGTACCGCAGCGGCCGTGGCAGAGAAGGTGTTCATGAAGGCCAGCACGGCGGTGCCGTTGGCTTCCAGGGCCGAGCCGGCGTTGAAGCCGAACCAGCCAACCCACAGCAGGGAGGCACCCACCATGGTCAGCGTCAGGCTGTGCGGGGCCATGGCTTCCTTGGCATAGCCGGTGCGCTTGCCGATCACAAAGGCGCCGACCAGACCCGCCACAGCGGCGTTGATGTGGACCACGGTACCGCCGGCAAAGTCCAGCGCACCCCATTGCCAGAGCAGGCCAGCCTTGGCGTTCATGGCGTCAACGACTTCCTTGCTGGTGTAGGCGTCAGGACCCATCCAGAACCACACCATGTGGGCAATCGGCGTGTAGCTGAAAGTGAACCACAGCGCCATGAACATCAGCATGGCAGAGAACTTGATACGTTCGGCAAAGGCGCCGATGATCAGGCAGCAGGTGATGGCGGCAAACGTAGCCTGGAACGCCATGAACAGCAGTTCGGGGATGACGACGCCCTTGCTGAAGGTGGCGGCGTTGGCAAACTCGCTCTTCATCGGATCGAACAATCCCTTCATCAGGATGCGGTCAAAACCGCCAATGAACTGGTTGCCCTCGGTGAACGCCAGACTGTAGCCGTACAGGCACCACAGGACCACGATCATGGAGAAGGTGACGAAGACCTGCATCAGCACCGACAGCATGTTCTTGCTGCGCACCAGGCCACCGTAGAACAGCGCCAGGCCGGGGATGGACATCATGATGACGAAGGCGGTTGCCACAATCATCCAGGCCACGTCGCCCTTGTTCGGCACCGGTGCAGGTGCGGCAGACGCTGCTGCGGCGGCAGCGCTGGCGCCAGCCGCAGCCGGGGCGGCCGCTGCTGATGCTGACGGGGCCGGCGCTGCGGCGGGCTTGGCAGCTTCCGATGCGCTTGCTGCCGGGGCCGCAGCGGGGGTCTGTGCCAGTGCAGCGGTGCCACCGCAGAGCAGACTCAGACCCAGGGTAAGGGAGAGAAGAAATTTTTTCATGTCAGTGTTCTCGTGGTCGGGTTAGAGCGCTTGAGCGCCGGTTTCGCCGGTGCGGATACGTACCACCTGCTCCAGGTTGTAGACGAACAGTTTGCCGTCGCCGATCTTGCCGGTGCGCGCGGCACCTTCGATGGCTTCAATGACGCGATCAACCAGCTCGTCGGCCACTGCGGCTTCGACTTTGACCTTGGGCAGAAAGTCGACGACGTACTCGGCGCCCCGGTACAGTTCGGTATGGCCTTTTTGACGGCCAAAACCCTTGACTTCGGTGACGGTGATGCCCTGCACGCCGATCGCCGAGAGGGCCTCGCGGACCTCGTCGAGCTTGAAGGGTTTGATGATGGCAGTTACAAGTTTCATGTGTTCTCCTGGTGGGGTGACAACAAAGACGTCATCAGAAGCTGTACTTCAAACCGAGCACCAGGGCGCTGTCACCCAGGAACTTGCCTTTGGTGTCGGTGTAAAAGGGCTTGTCGGCGTTGGTACCCATGGCCGCGACGGTGACTGACACGCCATTGCCATAGTCCTTTGCCAGGGTGACCGAGTAGTCGGTGTAGTCGCCGGCATTCTTGGCGACATTGGGAATCGACTGGCGACCCAGGTGCGGCGTCACGGTCAAGCCGTTGCCCAGATCGAAAGTCGCGGCCACTTCGAAGTAGGCGCTGCCCGAACTGTTCGGGTTGGCGATGAAGTTGCCTGTGGCCACGCTGTATTTGGCTGTCACCGGTCCATAAGTCAGGGCAGCATAGACCTCCGTGGTATTGGCATTGACCGCTGCCGTGTTGCCGGGGTACTGGTAAGTGATCAGGCCGACGTCATAGCTCAAGTCCTTGGCGATTTCGCCCTTGTAACCGCCGTACAGGTCAAGCTCCAGTGAGCCGTCCGTAGCGCCGGCGTAGTCCTTGATCCAACTGATGTTGGAAGTCCAGGCGCCCAGATACAAGCCGCTCTTGTGGGCAAAGTCAACGCCTGCCTGCAGCGCAGGATTGGTGGAAGTCTGTGCGATGGCGCGGAAACGGTAGTCGGTGGTTGCGCCAAGGTTGTACGACAAGGTGAAGTCGGGTTCCGGCGCTTTGGTTTGTGCCATCACAGCGCCGCTTGCCAACAGGGTGGAGATGACGAGGACGGTGGTTTGATTGAGCTTCATGCAGTTCTCCGGGTGAGTTAAGGGATGACAGCTCTATGCACAGTCCATGCCAACCACAAATTGGAGGCCACCTTGCCTCTGTAAACCGACCGGGCGCTGCCGCGTTAAGATGTCTGTATAAAAAAACAGTTTGCACTGCCATGGTGCGTATGGGCGGCGCTCAAAGATTCTGCCCGCACCCTTTTGGAGAGGAAGCCGCATGAGTCTGTCATTGGTGCAAAGCCGAGCCCTGCTCGGGCTGGAGGCGGCCGCAGTGACGGTGGAGGTCCATCTCGCCAACGGTTTACCCAGTTTTACCCTGGTCGGTCTGGCCGACGTTGAGGTCAAGGAAGCGCGGGAGCGGGTACGCTCGGCGATTCAGAACTCGGCACTGGAGTTTCCCAACAACAAGCGCATCACGGTCAACCTGGCACCGGCCGATTTGCCAAAGGATTCCGGTCGCTTTGATCTGCCCATCGCCTTGGGTATTCTGGCGGCCAGCGGACAGATCGATGGCGCGCGGCTGCAGGGTTACGAGTTCGCCGGAGAACTGTCGCTGTCTGGTGAACTGCGAGCAGTACGTGGTGCCCTGGCCATGAGCCTAGCTCTGCACGCGGGGCAGGTTGTGACCCGCCTCGTGTTGCCCCCCGGCAGCGCTGAAGAAGCTGCGCTGGTTCCCGGCGCCCAGATCTACAGTGCCTGCCATCTGCTCGATGTGGTGCGTCACTTCCTGCCAGGTGCAGCCGACGGCGTGCCGCCGGAGCCAGCGCCGGGCTGGTCAAGGGCCAGCGCGGCGCCGCCATCCCTGCTCGCCCAGTACCCGGATATGAGCGATGTGAAGGGGCAAATGGGCGCCAAGCGCGCGTTGGAGATAGCGGCTGCCGGTGGCCACAGTCTCTTGCTGGTGGGGCCGCCTGGCGCCGGCAAGTCCATGCTGGCACAGCGCTTTGCCGGCTTGCTGCCGGCCATGACGACCGACGAGGCATTGGAGAGTGCCGCCGTGGCCAGTTTGGCGGGCCGCTTTTCGCTGGCACACTGGGCGCAGCGCCCGACTTGCAGCCCGCACCACACGGCCAGCGCCGTGGCCCTGGTCGGTGGCGGCTCACCGCCGCGCCCCGGCGAGATTTCATTGGCGCATCACGGCGTTCTGTATCTCGACGAACTGCCAGAATTTCCACGCGCTGCACTGGAAGCCCTGCGCGAACCATTGGAGTCCGGCACGATCACCATCTCAAGGGCAGCACGGCGCTCTGAATTTCCGGCACGCTTTCAACTGATAGGGGCCATGAATCCCTGTCCCTGCGGTTACCTGGGTTCGCAGCAAAGAGCCTGCCGCTGCACGCCCGATCAGGTGGCGCGCTACCAGAGCAAGCTCAGCGGCCCCCTGCTTGATCGCATCGACCTGCATGTGGAAGTGCCGGCCGTTGCGGCGGCCGATCTGCTGCTGGCGCAGCCGGGTGAAACCAGCGCCAGCATTCGCCAGCGCTGCAGCGCGGCGCGCGAGCGCGCCATCGCGCGTCAGGGCAAATTGAACCAGGCGCTGCAGGCGCAGGAAATCGATACGCATTTGAGGCTGGATGATGCAGCCGCCAGGTTTCTTAATCTCGCTGCAACGCGCCTCGGATGGTCGGCGCGCAGCACGCACCGTGCCCTGAAAGTGGCCCGCACCATTGCCGATCTGGCGGTGGCGCCCAGCGTCCAGGTGGCACACATGGCTGAGGCCATGCAGTACCGGCGCTCAGTGACCCAGGCGATTGGGACGTGACTTCTGCGCGGCCGGTAGCAGACCGTTGAAGAGCGTGGTAATGGCGGCCATGCGTTGGGTGGCGACAGATTCGCCCAGCGACTCAGCCAGTATCGTCATCATGTCCGCACGCAAATACCAGAGGGCCTGAATGTCAGGTGCATAAGGTATTCGAGTACGCATCTTCGACAGCGAGTGCGTGGGGGCCAGGTCGGCAAGCTGGTCCAGCATGGCCTGGCGAATCGCTGCGACGCGACTTTTTGCGCTGACTTCAGGCGTGGCCTCACTCAGCAAGCCCATCAGGCTGGTCGTCAGGTTGGCTATGGTCCGTCTCATGGGATTGCGTCAGTTTGGCACAGTGTACGGGCAAAAGCTGAGCATAATCCGCCGATGCAACACCCGGCTTCGCATAATCGCTCTCTGGTGGCCTGGCTCTCCCTGGCACAGCTGATCAGTTGGGGCAGCGTCTTCTACACCTTCTCCCTGGTGATGGGGCCGATTGAGCAGGAGTTGGGTTTGAGCCGTGCCCAGTCTTCCCTGGCATTCAGCCTGGCCTTGCTGGTCGAGGGCCTGATGGCCTACCCCGTGGGGCGCTGGATTGACGCGGGCCACGAGCGCGTGGTGATGACCTGCGGCTCCCTGTTGGCGGCGCTCTGTCTGCTGCTGCATGCCAGAGTCACCGGCATCGCGGGCTTTTATGCGGTATGGGCTGGGCTGGGCGCTGCGATGGCGGCGATTCTCTATTCGCCGGTGTTCGCCGTGGTCACGCGGCGCTTTCCGGATGACTTTCGCCGCGCCATCATCATCATGACTTTTTTGGGTGGATTGGCAAGCACCGTGTTCATTCCGTTCACTGCCTGGTTGATCGCGAACTGGGGCTGGCGTCAGGCGCTGATGATGCTGGCTGGCTTTCACCTGCTGCTGTGCGCGCCCCTGCATGCCCTCGCGTTGCGCGGCGCGCCAGCGCGCCGGACACGACCCCAAACCAGTGAAGAACAAACAGACCCCGGCTTACGGCAACTGGTTCGCAGCGCGCCCTTTCTGCTGATCGGGGTCTTCGTCATTCTGCTGATGGCAGTGACCGCCGCGCTGCCGGCGCACATGGTGAGCCTGTTGCGCGAAAGTGGCATGAGCGAGGCCTGGGTGATTGCCATTCCGGCCAGCATAGGCGCAATCCAGGTCCTGGGGCGATTGCTGCTGTTCTTCTTCGAGCGCTATTTCGATTTGCATCTGGCGAATCGGCTCATACCGTGCCTGCTGCCGCTGGGCTTGCTGGCGCTGCTGGCCGTGCCAGCATCAAGTGGCGGTCAGGTCGGGGTTGTGTTGTTTGTGCTGCTGTACGGCCTGGGCAACGGCATGCTGACAATCGTCAAGGGCACAGCGATTGCACAGTATGTGAACCGCGATCATGTGGCGACGCTCAACGGCGTGCTGGGCCTGCCACTGGCCCTGGCGCGAGCCAGTGCGCCGCTGATGGTGGGTTTGTTGTGGACGCCCGCTGGCGGCTATACGCAGGCGCTGTGGCTGTTGTTGGTGATGAGCCTGATCGGTGTTGGCGCGCTGATGCTGGCGCAGCGCTACGCGCTCAAGCGCCCCGGCGCCGGCGACTGAGCACTCAGACCCGCTCGTCGCGCCCGAACTTCCAGAGCGCCAGAGCCCCGAACAGTAGGGAAAAGCCGAGCAGAGCGCTTATTGGCGCCAGGGCCGCATCAAGCGGCAAACCGCGCCAGGTCATGGCCTCCAGACCGTCCACTGCCCAACGCGTTGGCACCAGCAGCGTGGCCGTCTGCAGCCACTGCGGAAACAGGAAGGCCGGAACCCAGGAGCCACCGAGCATGACCATGATCAGCGTGGCGAACGTGGCCAGGCCGCGAGTCGCTTCCGGCGTGCCACCGAAGGCGGCCACGAACAGGCCGAACATGGCCGTAAAAAGGGAAAAGCACACCGCAACACCGATAAAGCCCAGGGCGCTGCCGGCGATGCTGACCTTGAAGAACAGGGCGCCGACGAGGTAGACAAAGGCCAGCAGCCCTAGCGCAATCAGCGCGCACGAACAAGCGCGTGCGCCCAGAATCGTTGATGAACTGATGGGCGCGGCAAGCAGGCGCTTCCAGAGTCCCAGGCGGCGTGCCAGCAGGATGCCAACGCCGGCGTCAAGCCCCATGAACAGGATGAACTGCACGCTCATGCCGGCAAAGGAGTGCGCATAGCCGTTGTATTTGGGGCCCGAACTCATGGCCTGGTCGCGCGTGACAAAAGGCATGGACAATCCCGCAGAGCCTCCTGAAGGCGCTGGTCCGCTAGCGGGGTCCGCAGACTGGTTGCGGGTCTGGAACTTCTTCACACTTTTCAGAAAATCGCGCAGCTCGGCTCTGGCCGGATCGGAAGCAGGGGCGGCGTCGATCTGCTCAATGCTTTGATCAATGAAGGTCTGCCCGGACTTTCCGGAAAACATCTCGGCACTGACATGCTGCATCACCTGCTGCGTCAGCATGCCCTTGACCATGCCCAGCACAGCGCTTTGCGAAGGATCATAAAAAATCTGAATTTCGGGTTTGTCACGCCCGCCAAAAAGGGCTGCGCCTGCCGCCTTGGAAAATCCTTCGGGAATCAGGATGGCGGCGTTGAGCTTGCCCTTGAGCACCTGTTCCCTGGCCACGGCCAGCGCCAGTTCCTGAACGTGCAGTGAGCCATCGGCCTTCAGGCCCGCAACAATTCTGCTGCTGATTTCACCCTGATCCTGTGACACCACGGCGATTTCGATCTTGACGTTGTCGGGGCTACCCGATCCGCCAAACAGATAGCCAAAGAAGGCGCCCAGCATGACCGGCATGGTCAGGCTCAGCAGCAGCGCGCGGCGGTCTGCCAGGAACAGGATCAGGTCCTTGCGAACCAGCGCGATCAGGGCGGTCATGGTTGGATGCTCCGGAGTGTCAGTCGCGCAGGGTGCGGCCCGTGAGGGTCAGAAATACGTCTTCCAGCCTGGCTTTGGCGGTGCCAAAGTGCGGGGCGCGGCAGCCCTGTGCGGCCAGCCAGTCGAGCACTGGCAAGGCGTCGGTGGTTTTCGCCAGCGCAATTTCCAGATGCTGGCCGGTGCTGCTGACGCCGCTCACGCCAGGCCGGGTTTCAAGAAGCACCAGCGTCTCTGGGGAAATCTGCGCGTCCAGATCCACCTGCAGGGCAGCGGCGGCCGGCAGGCGCAGGTACAGATCCGCCGGGCTCTCATTGGCAATGACCTTGCCGTGATCGATCACCACAATGTGGTCGGCCAGACGTTCCACTTCTTCCATGTAGTGACTGGTGTAGATCAGCGAGCGGCCCTGCTGCTTCAGGAGTTCCAGACTGTCAAAAATGGCGTTGCGGCTTTGCGGGTCGATGCCAACGGTGGGCTCGTCCAGGATCAGCAACTGCGGGTCGTGCAGCAGGGCGGCGGCGATGTTGAGCCGGCGTTTCATGCCGCCGGAAAAGGTCTTGATCAGGTCTTTCGAACGGTCGGTCAACTGCGTCAGTTCCAGTACCTCGTCGCAGCGGCTGCGCAGCGCCTTGCCATGCAAGCCGTACAGGGCGCCAAAGAGCTTCAGGTTCTCGCGTGCCGACAGGTCCTCGTACAGTGCCAGATCCTGCGGTACCAGGCCGATCTGGCGTTTGACTTTACTGTTGCCCTGGCCGATGGCCACGCCGTCGATCAGCACCTCGCCCGAGTCCGGATGCAGCAGCCCGCACAGCATGCTCACGGTAGTTGATTTGCCGGCCCCATTGGGTCCGATCAGGCCCAGGGTCTGGCCGCGCAGCAAGGCAAAGGAAACATCGCAGACGGCCTGCTGCTTGCCATAGGACTTGTTGAGATGGCTTGCTCTGAGCATGGGATGGTTGGGAAATTTTGGCGCAGTGTAGCGACATTACAGATTTGGTGCCAACAGACGCTGCAGTGCCCCTTCGCTGATCTGTCGGCGTTCGGACATATCCCTGAGCTGATCCTCGCCAATCTTGCCGACGTTGAAATAGCAGCTCTGCGGATGACCGAGGTAGAAGCCGCTGACGCTGGCCGCCGGTGTCATGGCCAGACTGTCGGTCAGTCCCATCTCGATCTCCTGGCATTGCAGCAG
>JBAXFI010000028.1:0-24827 GCA_037139995.1 Comamonadaceae bacterium
TGCGCTTCGGCAAGGCCGGCGCGCGCCCCAAGGTTTACCTGCAAGCCGCCATTCACGCCAATGAGATGCCGGGCACCATGGCCTTGCACCACCTGATGCCGCAGTTGCTCAAGGCCGAGAGCCAGGGTCTGATTCAGGGCGAAATCATTGTGGTGCCCACCGTCAATCCGATTGGCCAGGCGCAACTGGTGGGCAACGCGCATGCCGGCCGTTACAACCTGCTGAGTTATGAAAATTTCAATCGCAACTGGTTAAGCCTGAGTGATGCCGTCGCCGAGCGCGTGGGCCAACGCCTCGGTGACGATGCCCAAAGCAATGTCAAACGCATTCGCAAGGCGGCACGCGAAGTACTGGCTGAGATGAAACCAGTCAATGAATTGCAGACGCTGCGCGTCGAAATCATGAAGCTGAGCGTTGACGCCGACTATGTGCTGGATCTGCATTGCGACATTCATGCCGCCCTGCACCTGTTCACTTCAGCCTGCGACTGGCCGAACGGCGCTATTCGTGAACTGGCCGCGGACCTGGGCGCCCGGGCCAGCCTGTGCAACGAGCCTTATGCCACCAGCCTGACTTTCTCTGGTGTGCATGCGTCGCTCTGGGGGCGCTTGCGCGACCGCTTTGCCCAGGCGGCAGTGCCGCAAGCTTGCATGGCGGTCACGGTGGAAATGCGCAGCCAGTTCGATGTCAGCGACGCGCTGGGTCGCAGTGATGCGAACAATCTGTACCGCTGGCTGGTGCGGCGTGGTGTTGTTCAAGGTCGTGCGCAGCCGCTACCGCGCCTGCTGTCTCCCGCCATGCCCATGAGCGGTATGGATGTGGGTTACAGCCAGGGCACGGGTTTTCTGGTTTTTCATGTCAAGCCGGGCACGCTGGTCAAGAAGGGACAAGCCATCTGTGACGTGATCGACCCAGCCAGCCCGCACGGTCCACAGGCACGCACCACCTACAAGAGCCAAACCAAGGGCGTGCTGTTTTCGTGCCGGCTCGACGGCTACCTGTCCTGGCCGGGTCAGGTGATGTACCGCATCGCCGGCGCGCAGCCCTTGCCGCACCGGCTCGGCATGTCAGGGCTGGACGATTGACCGGAGTCGTGTTTCAGTCGTCCAGGTCCACAGCGTCGACGTCCGAGCCCGGGGGCAGAGCGGCCATGGCTTTCTTGACCAGACCAACGTGTTCGGTCTCTTCGTCGCGCAGTTCGGTGAACAGTTCGAGCACACCGGCGTCCTTCACGTACTTGATGGCTTCGTCGTAGAACCCATACGCCTTTTCTTCTGACGACAGCGCCAGTTGCAAGGCCTTGAAGGCGGACATATTCCAGCGTGGAGCACCAAACTCCGGCGCCTCGACGTCGAAGATGGCAGTCTTGCTGACACGCACGGGTTTGTCACCGAACAACTGCTTGCGGCGTTCAGCGAGTTGCTGCCCGTGCTTTTCTTCGTTGACGGCCATCGACTCAAAGATGGATCCCGCGTCAACCCCATCGCGCCGGCCGATTTGCTCAGCGAAGAAGTTGTAGCGATCCCGGGCTTCGCATTCGATCAGAACGGCGAGATCAAGGGCATCCATGAGATCGAGAGTGGCGAAGTTGATTTTGACGGACATGGGGTCTCCTGTAGTTCAAGACTAAATGCGCACTTTAGCAATGGATTGGATGGGTTCCTCTGATATGGATCAGGAGGAACCGGAAAAACCTGGACTTCACATGACACCCGACAAAAGGCCGGCTTGCACCGGCCTTTCAGGATGTCAGCGTCGGTCTACTCCTTGACGTCGACGCCGTAGAAGCTGTGGCGTCCGAAGGGGCTGAGCTTGTAGTCGATCACTTCCTTGCGGATCGGACCCAACTGCACGGCGTGCGCAATGGTGAACCAGGGAGCCTGCTCCTTGAACACGACCTGGGCCTGGCTGTAGAGTTTGCCGCGTTCGGCCGGGTCGCTGATCACCTTGGCTTTTTGCACCAGGTCTTCAAAGGGCTTGTAGCACCACTTGGCCACATTGCCGCCACCCGTCTTGGCCGCGTCGCAGCCGAGCAGAGTGTGCAGGAAGTTGTCGGGATCGCCGTTGTCGCCGGTCCAGCCCAGCATGCCCATCTGGTGCTCGCCGTTTTGCATGCGCTTGCGGTACTCGCCCCACTCAAAGCTCTTGATCTCGGCTTTGACACCGATCTTGGCCAGATCCGCCTGCATCAGTTCGGCGATGCGCTTGGCGTTCGGGTTGTAGGGTCGCTGCACCGGCATCGCCCAGATGTCGGTGCTAAAACCATTGGGCAGCCCGGCTGCGGCCAGCAGCTTCTTGGCGCCTTCCGGATCGAAAGCGTCGTCCTTGATTGCGTTGTTGTACGACCACTGGGTCGGTGGAATCGGATTCTTCGCTGCGACGCCGGTGCTCAGGTAGACCGCATCCACAATGGCCTGCTTGTTGATGGCCATGTTGATCGCCTTGCGCACGCGCACGTCATCAAACGGCTTCTTGGTCGTGTTGTAGGCGAGGTAGCCGACGTTCAGACCAGCTTGCTCCAGCACCTGGATCTTGGGATCTTTGCGGATTGCGTCGAGGTCGGCCGGATTCGGGTACGGCATCACATGGCATTCGCCCTTTTGCAGCTTGGCCCAGCGCACCGATGCGTCCGGCGTGATGGAGAACACCAAGTCGTCGATCTTGGCCTTGCCGGCGTAGTACTCAGGGAAGGCCTTGTAGCGGATGATCGCGTCCTTCTGGTACTGCACCAGCATGTAGGGACCGGTGCCGATCGGCTCCTGATCGACTTTTTCGGGCGTGCCGGCCTTCAGCATGGCATCGGCGTATTCCTTGGACTGGACGCCGGCAAATTCCATGGCCCAACCCGACAGAAAAGGGGCTTCTGGTTTGTTCAGTGTCATCTTCAGCGTCAGGTCATTGACCTTCTCGACCGACTTGAGCAACTTGTCCATGCCCATGTCGCCGAAGTAGGTGTGGTTGGAACTGGTGACCTTGAAGTAGGGGTTGCTTTCTTTCCACTGGCGCTCGATGGCAAAGATCAGGTCGTCGGCGTTCATGTCGCGCGTCGGCTTGAAGTTCTTGTTGCTGTGCCACTTGACACCCTTGCGCAGGAAGAAGGTGTATTCCTTGCCGTCGGGCGATACGGTCCAGCGCTCGGCCAGGCCCGGTACCACGGCGGTGCCACCGCGCTCGAAGTCGACCAGGCGACTGTAGATCTGGCTGTTGGCATCGAAGGAGGTGCCGGTGGTGTTGATGCCGGGGTAGAAGTTTTCCGGACTGCCTTCGGAACAGTAAACCAGCGTTTTGGCCGAGGCCGGTGCCAGAGCCAGCAGCGCCGGCAGGGCGAGGGCGCAGAGCAGGGCTTGGTGGGCCGATGGCTTGCGGCCGTTACCTGAGAGTTTCTTGGTCATCTTTTGGACTCCTTCGGGGTTAGTGCTGCGATGCAGCGGTTGGGATAAATTGTTCAGCCTCATGGCAGGCAATCTGGCGTCCGGCGAGTTCACGCAGCAGCGGGCGCTCTGTCTGGCAGCGCGGCGTGACACTGGCGCAGCGGGTTGAAAAGACGCAGCCGCTGGGCGGGTTCAGGGGTGAGGGCAAGTCGCCCATGAGTACGATGCGCTTTCTTGCCGGACCGCTGCCCATGATACCGGGTGTGGAAGCCAGCAGGGCCTGGGTATAGGGATGCAGCGCTTGTGTGAAGAGGGTCTTCTTGTCACCCTGTTCGACGGCGTGACCCAGGTACATCACCATCACGTCGTGCGCAATGTGACGCACCACGCCGAGGTCGTGCGAGATAAAGAGGTAGGCCAAGCCGAGTTCCTGCTGCAGATCAGCCAGCAGGTTGAGCACCTGCGCCTGGATCGAAACATCCAGCGCCGACACCGGCTCGTCGGCAACGATCAAGGAGGGTTTGAGCATGAGGGCGCGCGCAATGGCAATGCGCTGGCGCTGGCCGCCCGAGAACATGTGCGGATAGCGTTCATAGTGCTCGGGGCGCAGCCCGACCAGTGCCAGCATGGCGCGCGCCTGCTCGGCACATTCGGCTGCGGAAAACTGCGTGTTGATCTGCAGCGGTGCTTCCAGAATGGAGCCAATCTTTTTGCGCGGGTTGAGTGACCCGTAGGGGTTCTGGAACACCAGCTGAACGCTGCGACGCAGCGCGTGGCGTTCGGCGCGGGGCGCATGCACGACGTCAACGCCGTTCAACTGCAGTTCGCCAGCCGTCGGCTTCTCGATCAGGGACACCATGCGGGCCAGCGTTGACTTGCCGCAACCGGACTCGCCCACCACCGCCAGCGTCTTGCCGGCCTGCAGCGTGAAGGAGACGCCGCCAACCGCCTGCAAATGCTCGCTCGGGCGCAGAAAGCCACGGCCAATCTTGTAGACCTGGCGCAGGTCGCGCGCCACAACGACGGCCTGGTCTGGCGTGGTCATGATGGCGCCCCGAGCGGATACTGGCAGCGCACCTGCCCCTGCTGCCGTGATTGCAGCGGTGGACGCTGCGCGAGGCAAGCGTCCTGTGCGTAAGCGCAGCGCGGTGCAAACAGGCAGCCGTGCGGTCGGTCGTACATGCCGGGGACCATGCCAGGAATGGTGGTCAGGCGCGTCAGGCCGTCGCTGCGCTCGGGCAGTGCCGCCATCAGGGCCTGCGTGTAAGGGTGCTGCGGCCGGGAAAACAGATCAGCGGCGCTGCGCTGCTCCATGATCTGGCCAGCGTACATCACAGCAACGCGCTGCGCCATCTCGGACACCACCCCCATGTTGTGGGTGATCAAAACGAGTGCCATGCCGCGTTCCTTTTGCAGCCCATGCAGCAGGTCCAGAATCTGCGCCTGGATCGTCACATCGAGTGCGGTGGTGGGTTCATCGGCAATCAGCAACTTGGGGTTGCAGGCGATGGCCATGGCGATCATGACGCGCTGATTCATGCCGCCCGACATCTGGTGCGGATAGTCCTTCAGGCGGCTCTCGGGCGCCGGGATGCCGACCTGCTCCAGCAACTCAATGGAGCGCCTGTGCGCTGCCTGCCTGTCGAGCTTGAGGTGCAGTCGCAGCGTTTCGGCGAGTTGAAAGCCGACGCTGAAGCAGGGGTTCAGACTGGTGGTGGGATCCTGAAAGATCATTGCCACGTCCTTGCCGGTGAGTTTGCTGCGCTCACTGTCGGAGAGTTTCAGCAGGTCGTGGCCGTCAAAGCGCAGTGTGTCGGCTGTTACCCGTCCCGGAAACGGCACCAGGCCCATCAGCGCCATCATGGTGACACTTTTTCCCGAGCCCGACTCGCCGACGATTCCGAGCACATCGCCGGTTTCCAGCGAAATGCTGACGCCGTCCACCGCGTGCATGCTCGCGTTCTTCGACGGAAACTCGACCGACAGGTTTTCTATTTCAAGCAGTGCCATCAGTTGTCATTGCGGACTTGATCCGCAATCCAGGTGCCTTGAGTGAATGGATCCCGGATCGGGTCCGGGATGACGTCAAGGGAGTCTAGGATGACGTCAAGGGAGTCTGGGAAGACGCACGGGTGCTTTGAGTTTGCGTTTTGCATGGAACTATTCCTCAGCGCTTGAGCTTGGGGTCGAACGCATCGCGCAATCCGTCGCCCAGCAGATTGAACGCCAGCACCGTGATCAGGATCGCTAAGCCGGGGAAGGTCACGACCCACCAGGCGCGCATGACAAACTCTCGCGCATCGGCCAGCATGGTGCCCCATTCGGGTGACGGCGGCTGCGCACCCAGGCCCAGAAAGCCGAGCGCAGCAGCGTCCAGAATGGCGGTCGATATGCCCAGCGATGCCTGCACGATCAGCGGCGCCAGGCAGTTTGGCAGCACCTCGTTGAACATCAGCCGCAGATGGCTGGCGCCGTTCATGCGTGCTGCGGTGACGTAGTCCTTGGCCATCTCGCCAATGACCGCAGCGCGGGTGATGCGCACGTAGTGTGGCAGCACCACCACCGCCACCGCCAGCATGGCATTCATCAGGCCAGGCCCCAGGATGGCGACGATGACGATCGCCAACAAGAGGCTGGGCAGCGTCAGGATGATGTCCATCAGGCGCATCACGGCAATCTCGAAGACGCCACGGAAATAGCCGGATGTGAGGCCCAGAACCGTACCGACGATGATTGACAGGGCAACCACGGCCATACCAATGGCCAGCGACAGGCGTGCACCATGAATCAGGCGCGACAGGATGTCACGACCGATGGCATCGGTGCCCAGCCAGTAGGCGCTGGAGCCACCGGTCTGCCAGGCGGGCGGCTTGAGAAAAACGGAAGGGTTGGTCAGGTCGGGCGCGTAGGGCGCAATCAGCGGTGCCAGCGCGGCCAGCAGCAACACTGCCAGCACGATCAGCAAACCCGCTACGGCGCCGTGGTTGGCACTGAAATAGCCCCAGAACTCGCGCCAGGGCTGCGGTGGTTCCTGGGCCGTTTCGAACCCGTCGTTGACGATCAGTGCAGCGCGGCTTTCCATGGCTAATGCCTTATCTTCGGATTGATGATGCCGTAGGTCAGGTCAACCAGCAGGTTGACCAGCATCACGATGACACCGAGCAGCAGCATGCCGCCTTGCAGCACCGGATAGTCGCGCCGGCCAATGGCTTCGACCATCCATTTGCCAACACCGGGCCAGGAAAAAATGGTCTCGGTCAGGATGGCACCGGTAAACAGCACGCCGACCTGCAGGCCGATCACCGTCACCACTGGAATCAGTGCATTGCGCAGCGCATGCAGTGTGACCACACGAAGATTCGACAGGCCCTTGGCGCGCGCGGTGCGGATGTAGTCTTCGCCCAGCACTTCCAGCATCGCCGAGCGGGTCATGCGGGCGATCACGGCCAGCGGGTTGGTACCCAACACAATCGTCGGCAATATCAGGTGCGTTACGGCCGACCAGAAGGCGCCCTTGTCACCGACCAGCCAGGAGTCGATCAGAAGGAGTCCGGTCACGGGTTGAATAAAGTATTTCACTGCAATTCGACCGGAGACTGGCGTCAGGTCCAGTTGCACCGAGAACAGCAGGATCAGCAGCAGGCCCCACCAGAAGATGGGCATGGAGTAGCCGGTGAGCGATACGCCCATGACACCGTGGTCCAGTACCGAGTTGCGTCGCACCGCCGCCAGAATGCCGGCGGGTATGCCCAGCAGCAGGGCAAACACAATGGCGCACAAGGCAAGTTCTATGGTGGCCGGAAAGAGAGCCAGGAATTCGTCAAGTACCGGCGCATGGGTAATGATGGACGTGCCAAGGTCACCTTGCAGCACGCGGCCAATGTAGATGCCGTACTGCACCAGCAGCGGGCGATCCAGCCCGTACTCCTTGAGCAGCTGCGCATGGCGCACCTCATCGACGCCGCGCTCACCGGCCAGCGTCTCGATCGGATCGCCGGGGACCAGGCGAATCAGGAAGAACGCTACCAGCGTCATGCCGATGAAAGTCGGCACGATCAGGCTGAAACGGGTTAGCAGAAAGCGCAGCATGGCGTGGGGTGAATAGCAGTAAACGATGGCAATCATGCCAGAAGAAAAAAGGCCGACTTGCGTCGGCCTTTTTGTCAAGCGGCAGGGACTGCTTACTTGAGGTGCTTGCCGATCAGGCCGGCCATTTCGAACATGGAGACTTGCGCCTTGGCGAAGACTTCCTTGAGCTTGGCGTCAGCGTTGATCATGCGCTTGTTGACAGCGTCTTGCAGCTTGTTCTTCTTGATGTAAGCCCACAGCTTGCTGACCACTTCCGTGCGTGGCAGCGGGTTGGCACCAACCACGGCAGCCAATGCGGCGCTGGGTGTCAGGGCTTTCATGAACGCTGCGTTCGGAGTGCGCTTTTTGGCGGGGGCTTTCTTTGCAGCTACTTTTTTAGCTGGAGCAGCTTTTTTTGCAGCTACTTTTTTAGCTGGAGCAGCTTTCTTTGCCGGTGCCGCTTTTTTGGCGGGGGCTTTCTTTGCAGCTACTTTTTTCGCTGGGGCTGCCTTCTTTGCGGGAGCAGCTTTCTTTGCCGGTGCTTTGGTTGCAGTTGCCATGATTTATTGTCCTTCTAGAAGTTGATTAATCACCAGCAAAAAACCGCTTCTCTGCTGGCAAGTGGGATGCTACTGGAGAATTTGCCTGTTTCCTAGTGAAAATGTGTTTATTTCGTCTGTTCCTGTTGTTTTTTTCACAGGAGGATTTACCGCTTTTCCCTCTGAAAATGGAAAATCTACCATTTTGTGAACCCAAGGAGTTGCCCAATGAGCCCGATATTTGCCACCTGCGACCTGTGCGACAGCCAAAAAAACGATACATCCGGTGCTTTTCGGGTGTTGCCGCCGGTGTTTCGCGACTATGGTGCGGTGCGCAAATTTTGCGGTCCTGTCGTCACGATCAAGTGCCATGAGGACAACTCGCTGGTCAAGGTCGTGCTCGATTCTGACGGCTCCACACAGACGCCTTCGGGGCGAGTGGGCAGGGTGCTGGTGGTTGACGGCGGCGCTTCTGTGCGTCGCGCCCTGCTGGGTGGCAACCTGGGCGCAGCGGCGGCTCGCAATGGCTGGGCCGGCGTGGTGATTGATGGCTGTGTGCGGGACGTGACGGAGTTGAGCCTGCTAGGGGTCGGAATCCGGGCTTTGGCGAGCATGCCGCTGCCGACCGAGAAACGCAATCAAGGTCAGCGCGATCTGGCAGTCCAGTTGCAGGGCGTCTGGGTTCGTCCGGGAGACTGGCTCTACGCCGACGAAGACGGCATGGTGCTCAGCGATCGTAGCCTGAGCTGACTCTGGCCGCCGCAGCCAGCCGGCGGGCGGGCAGGGTGGCCAGCAGCAAGCCGAACAGGGCAATACCGAAGGCCAGCCACTGCAAGCCGCGCAGCGCCTCTCCCAGTACCAGAACACCGACCAGCGCGGCCGAGATGGGCAGCATGACAGTAAAGACCCCCGCCTTGGCGGCCGGTACCGACTTCAGTCCGGTCATCCATAACCAAACCGTCCCGACACTCGCCGCCAAGGCGTAAAACAGCAGCAACAGCCAACTGCTCAAGGCCACGCCGCCGAAATCAAAGTGCAGGGCCAAATAGAGCCCCATCGGCGTCATCAGCGCAAAACCCCACAGATTGATCAATGCAGTGATGCGTTTGGCCGACAGCGCGCCGGTGAGCTTTTTGCCTATGACGGCGTAAGCTGCCTCACAGACGACGGCACCGAACACCAGCGCATTGCCCCACAGGCTGGAGTCCTGAGCCACTCGCTGTGGCCCATCACCGGCCAGCAGACCGATACCCAGGGCGGCGCAGGCAATCGCGCACCAGACGCGCAGACTGATGCGCTCGCGCAGAAAAAGCCAGCTCATGAGCGCCACCACCGCTGGAATCGACGCCAGAATCACGCCGGCAGAGACCGCGCTGGTCATGCTGACACCGTACAACATGCAGATCGAAAACAGGAAATTGCCAAGAAAGGACTCCAGAAAGACCAGCTTTCGGGTCGTCGAAGTCATCGCTGGCTCGTCAGGCGGCTTGATCAGCCAGTGCGGCATGGCCAGGACGCCGATGCCAAAACGCAGCCAGGCCAGCAGCAGAACCGGCAGTGCCGCCACCAGTGGTTTGGACAGGGCGACGTAGCTGCCGACCAGTGACATGCTCAGAGCGAGTAGGAGGTAGGCGCGCAGGCGCTGAGACGTCGTGGGCAAGGGCTGGCCAATGAAGAAGCGTTGAAAGCTCTTATCATGCCTGATGCCGGGTGAGTTGCGCTACCGTCGGGTTCGACGTCAAAGTGAGGTTTCGATTTATGGGTATCGGTCAATTTGCATACGCCAGCAACAGCAACCGCTTTCTTGCGGTGCCCGCCCTGGACCGACAGGCGTTTGCCGTGGTGGGCGTGCCGTTTGACGGCGCCGTGACGCATCGGCCGGGCGCTCGTTTCGGTCCGCAGGAGATTCGCCACGCCAGCCTGATGCTGTGCGACGGATTGCATCCGCTGTTTGGCGTCTCACCCATCAATGATCTGGGCGATGCACTCGATATGCGTCTGCCCAACGCAGCATCACTGTCGGTGGTGCGCGAGCAGATTCAGGCCCAGGCTGGCGTGCTGATGGCGCAGCACCATTGTGTCTTTCTGGGGGGGGATCATTCGGTGACGCTGGCACTGCTGCGCGCTGCGCGGGCACAGCATGGCGAACTTGCGCTGCTGCATTTCGATGCCCATTGCGATACCTGGCAGGACCATTTTGGCGAGCCGTCCGGCCACGGCACCTGGACCTATGAGGCGATCACCGAGGGCCTGGTAAGCCCGCAGCACACGGTGCAGATCGGGCTGCGTTCCAGCGGCGAGCGCTCCGTGCGGGAGTACGTGCAGGATCAGGGCGGGCTGATCTTCACGGCGCGGCAATTGCGTGGACTCGATGGTGCTGGATTGCAGCCGGTGATTCGACAGATCCTGGATCGCATAGGCCAACGTCCCTGCTATCTGACGCTAGACATCGACTGTCTGGACCCGGCCTTTGCGCCGGGTACCGGGACGCCCGAGCCGGGCGGCTTGAGCAGTTCCCAGATGCTCACCTTTCTTGAGGAACTGGCGCCACTGAACCTGATAGCCATGGACTGCGTTGAAGTGGCTCCGGCCTACGACCATGCGGAGCTCACCAGTAACGCCGCAGCAACACTGGTCTGGACCTACCTGTGTGGCCAGTTGGCCAAGCGTTTGAAAGGCCAGCCTGACCATGCTGCTTGACTCGGACACCCAACTCAATCAAACGAGCTATTACGAGGCCAGCGTGGTGCGCCGCGCGCCCGAGCCTGCGCTGCAGGGTGCCTTGAGCGCTGATGTGCTGGTGGTCGGCGCGGGCTTTGCCGGTCTGTCAGCCGCCATCGAAATGGCGCAGCAAGGCTTGACCGTGCTGGTGCTGGAGGCGGATCGGGTCTGCAGCGGCGCTTCCGGGCGCAACGGCGGTCAGGCCATTGTTGGTTTTTCCGGTGGTCAGGCGCCGTTTGAGCAGCAGCTGGGAACGTCCGATGCGCGTCTGGCCTGGGACATGACGATCGAAGCCATTGCCCTGATCGACGAGCGCATCGTCCAGTTCGGAATCGAGTGCGACCGGGTCGCCGGCTATCTCTACGTCGCCGATTCCGAGCGCAAGGCACGCCTGCTTGAGAACGACATGAAGGTCCTGCAGCGCGACTATGGATTTGCATCCGAATTCGCCAGTGGTACCGATACCCAGCGTCTGATTGGTTCCAAACGCTATTGCGCCGCTGCCTTCGAGCCGGTGTCGGGCCATCTGCATCCCCTGAAATACGGCTTGGCGCTGGCCGATGCGGCGCGCTCACTGGGCGTGCGGATTTTCGAGCATTCGGCCGTGCAGGCTATCGAGCGCGGGGCGACCCTGCAGGCGCGTACCGCTGCTGGCTCGGTTGACGCCAGGTTTGGTGTGCTGGCGGGCAATTGCACCCTGCGTGAGCACGGGCCGCGCGTCGCGCCCGAGATCACGCCGCGCATCATGCCGGTAGGTACCTACATGGTGGCAACGGCGCCACTGGATCCAGCGCTATGCCGGCGCCTGATCCCGAGCAATGCCTCGGCTTGCGACAACAACTTCATTCTGGACTACTTCCGGTTCAGTGCCGATCACCGCATGCTGTTTGGCGGCGGCGTCAGCTACAGCACGATGACGCCGCGACGGCTGGCCCAGACCATGGGCGCGCGCATGGGCCAGGTCTTTCCCGAATTGAGGGGCGTGCCGCTGGACTATGTCTGGGGCGGCTTTGTTGACATCAGCATGAACCGTGCACCGGATTTTGGCCGTCTGGGCGACAACCTGTACTACCTGCAGGGCTTCAGCGGTCACGGTGTCGCCTTGACTGGTCTGGCGGGTCGTCTGGTGGCGCAGGCGGTGGCCGGGCAGGCCGGCCGTTTTGATGTCTTCGCCCGCCTGCAGCATCGAAACTTTCCTGGCGGTGCTTTGTTTCGGACTCCCAGTCTGGTGCTGGGCACGCTATACCACCGCCTGCGCGATTTGTTGTGAAGTAGCGTCCTATACTGGACCTCAATGGCCCTCAGCCAGGAGCACCTTATGAATGACAAGAAAGCAATGAACTTCAATGACCTGGAGCAGTGGCTCAATGAGCGCCGGGTGACCGAGGTGGAGTGTCTGGTGCCCGACTTGACCGGCGTTGCGCGTGGCAAGATCCTGCCGCGTGGCAAGTTCACCGAGGACCGAGGCATGCGATTGCCGCAGGCGATTGTCGCGATGGGGGTGACCGGCGAGTTTCCCGAAAGCGGCCCTTACTACGACGTGATCGATCCAACCGACAAGGACATGCAGTTGCGCCCCGATCCGTCGACGGTGCGCATTGTGCCCTGGGCCACCGATCCGACAGCGCAGGTGATTCACGACTGCTTTGACCACCATGGCAATCTGGTGCCTTTTGCACCAAGGTCCGTGTTGCGCAAGGTTTGTGACCTGTTCGCGGCAGATGGCCTGCAACCCATTGTGGCGCCGGAACTGGAGTTTTACCTGACCGCCCGCAACACCGACCCCAACACGCTGCTGCGTGCACCGATCGGGCGCAGTGGACGCGCTGAGACCTCACGCCAGGCCTACAGCATCGATGCCGTCAACGAGTTCGATCCCCTGTTCGAGGAGATCTATGACTATTGCGACAAGATGGAACTCAATGTGGACACCCTGATTCACGAGGTGGGTGCCGGACAGATGGAAATCAACTTTTTCCACGCCGAACCGCTTGGGTTGGCCGACGAGGTGTTCTTCTTCAAGCGCACGGTGCGTGAGGCAGCCTTGCGCCATGACATGTATGCGACCTTCATGGCCAAGCCGATTGCCGGCGAGCCGGGTAGCGCCATGCACGTGCACCAGAGCCTGCTCGATGTGGCGACCGGCATGAACGTGTTCAGCAATGAGGACGGCACGCCGTCCGAGACTTTCATGCACTACATCGGCGGCTTGCAGCGCTACATTCCCGCCGCCATGGTGCTGGTCGCGCCCTATGTGAACAGCTACCGGCGCCTGTCGCGCAACACGGCAGCACCGATCAATATTGAGTGGGGTTACGACAACCGCACGGTCGGCATTCGCTCACCCATTTCATCGCCTGCGGCGCGTCGTGTCGAGAACCGGGTGATTGGTGCCGACGCCAATCCGTATGTCGCGATGGCCATGACGCTGGCCTGCGGATACCTTGGCATCAAGAACAGGATCAAGCCGAAATCCGAGATGAAGGGCGATGCCTACCTGGCGCCTTACTCGCTGCCGCGCAGTCTGGGCGAAGCACTGGACTGGCTGCGCAAGGAGTCGGACCTGCACGAGGTGCTGGGCAAGGAGTTCATCACGGTGTACTCGGAAATCAAGGAACTCGAGTTCGACGAGTTTATGAAAGTGATTTCGCCCTGGGAGCGTGAGCACTTGTTGCTGCACGTTTGAAGCCGCCTTGACCAATCAAGAGGATTGATAAACGAATGAATACCGTTCTTGACACTGCGCAGATCCAGGCGCTCGACAGTGCACATTTCCTGCACCCCTTCACGGATTTCAAGGACCTGGCAACGCGCGGCGCCCGCGTCATCACCAAGGCCGATGGTATTCACGTCTGGGACTCGGACGGCAACAAGATTCTTGATGCCATGAGCGGACTGTGGTGCGTCAATGTGGGCTACGGCAGAAAGGAACTGGCCGATGCTGCGCATCATCAGATGATGACACTGCCGTACTACAACAGTTTTTTTCAGACCACCAATGTGCCGGCGGTGCAACTCGCGTCCAAGTTGGCGTCTCTTGCACCCAATGTGGGCGATCGCAGTTTTCAGCACGTTTTTTATTCATCCAGCGGCAGTGAGAGCAACGACTCGAACGTGCGCATGGTGCGGCGTTACTGGGATCTGCTGGGGCAGCCGCAGCGCAAGGTCATCATCAGCCGGCTCAATTCCTACCACGGCAGCACCATGGCTGGCGCTTCGCTCGGTGGCATGAGCGGCATGCATGCCCAGGGCGACCTGCCGATTCCCAATATCACCCACATTGGGCAACCCTACTTCTTTGAAAATGGTTTGCCCGGTGAAAGTGCGGTGGACTTCGGGTTGCGCGCGGCCGGTTGGCTGGAAACGAAAATTCTTGAAATTGGCGCCGACAAGGTGGCGGCCTTCATTGCCGAGCCTATCCAGGGCGCTGGCGGGGTCATCATTCCACCGCCCGGGTATTGGAGCGAGATCCAGCGGATTGTCGACAAGTACGGCATCCTGCTGGTCAGTGACGAGGTGATCTGCGCCTTTGGCCGGCTCGGAACCTGGTTTGGCTACGAGAAGTTTGGTTACAAGCCGGACCTGGTGACCTTCGCCAAGGCCATCACCAGCGGCTACATCCCGCTGGGGGGCGTGCTGGTCGGAGACCGCGTGGCGAAGGTGCTGATAGAGCAGGGCGGTGAATTCAATCATGGCTACACCTACAGTGGCCATCCCGTGGCCTGCGCGGTGGGGTTGGCCAATCTTGCCATCATGGAGCAGGAGCGCTTGCCGCAGCACGTGAACGACGACATTGGTCCGTATCTGGCCCGGCACTTTGAGGAGATTGCGCGGCATCCGCTGGTGGGTACTGCCGAAACTTGCGGTCTGATGGCGGGATTGGTGCTGGTGAAGAACAAGGAGCGCAAGGAGGTTTTTGCCGCGGACCTGTCGGTCGGCATGATTTGCCGTGGTCACTGCTTCAGAAACGGTCTGATCATGCGCGCCGTGGGCGACCGGATGATCATTGCACCACCCCTGATCATGACGCGCTCACAGATTGACGAGATGGTGGCGCTGATCATGCGCTGCCTGGATCTGACCTACCAGGAGGTCAAGCAGAAAGGTTGGTTGGCATAGGGATTGCATGGATGGAGATGGCGCAGGAACGGGTTTACGATCCTGCTTTCATTAGCTTGGTCGATTTTCAGGAGAATATATTGGGTAATTCATTTGGAAAAACGGTGTTGGGCAAACTGGTGACAGGCTTGGCCATGGCTGGCTTGATGAGCCTGGCGGCCACCTCGGCGCTTGCCCAGGAGGAAAAAGTTCTCAATATCTACAACTGGTCGGACTACATAGCCGAAGACACAATTCAGAATTTTGAGAAAGAAACCGGCATCAAGGTGCGATATGACACCTTTGATAACAACGAAATCCTGCACGCCAAACTGGTGGCCGGCAAGACCGGATACGACATCGTGGTGCCGTCCTCAGGCTGGGCGCGCCTGCAGATGGAGGGTGGCCTGCTGCGCAAGCTCGATAAAGCCCAGTTGCCGAACCTGAAGAACATGGATCCCGATATTCAGGGCCAGATTGCGAGCCTGGATCCGGGCAACCAGTACCTGGTGAACTGGCTGTGGGGCTACACCACCATTGGCATCAACACCGCCAAGGTCAAGGCGGCCCTGGGGGCTGAGCCGATACCGGCCAATATCTGGGAGTTATTTTTCAATCCGAAATATGTGAGCAAGCTCAAGAGCTGCGGTGTTTCGGTGCTCGATAGCGGCTCGGAAGTATTGCCGGCGGCGCTGCACTATATCGGCAAGGATCCGTTCAGCAAGAACCCGGCCGATTACCAGGAAGCAAGCACGGTGCTGAAGGCGGTGCGCCCCTACATCACACTGTTCAGTTCATCGGGTTACATCAACGACATGGCTGGCGGTTCGATCTGTCTGGCGCTTGGCTGGTCGGGCGATATCAACATTGCGCGCCAGCGTGCCATCGAAGGCAAGACCGGCCAGGACATTGTGGCGCTGATCCCCAAGAACGGTGGCCTGCTGTTCTTCGACATGATGGCCATTCCGGCGGATGCGCCGCATCCCAGGAATGCGCATCTGTTCATGAACTACATCATGCGCGCCGAAGTTCATGCCTCCTTGACGAACAAGGTTTTCTACGCGAATCCGAACAAGGAATCGCGCAAGTTCATCAAGCCGGAAGTTGCCAACAACCCGTCGGTCTTTCCATCATCTGCCGAAATGAAGACGATGGTGCCACCGAAGGCACTCAACAATGACATTCGGCGTCAGATTACCCGCGTCTACACGGCCTTCAAGACAGGCTTCTAAAGCAGGACGGTTGGCACAACAAGGGCTCGACGGTGGTAACTGCCTCAACTGCGAAAGCGTCCCCTGGCAAAGAGGGGGCTGTTCCTTTTCTGCAAATCAGGCGGGTCGTCAAGCAATTTGACGAGGTCTTCGCGGTTGATGACGTGTCACTGGATATCCAGCAAGGCGAAATCTTCGCCTTGCTGGGCTCCTCGGGTTGTGGCAAGTCCACCTTGCTGCGCATGCTGGCCGGTTTTGAGGTCCCGACCTCGGGGCAGATCATGTTGGCAGGAAAGGATATTGTGTCTTTGGCGCCGTATGAGCGACCGATCAACATGATGTTCCAGAGTTACGCCCTGTTCCCTCATCTGAGCGTCTGGGACAACATTGCGTTTGGCTTGCGCAGGGATGCGATGCCCAAGGCAGAGATACAAGCCAGAGTCGAACAAATGCTCGAACTGGTGCAATTGAAGGCCTATGCCAAGCGCAAACCGCATCAGCTCTCGGGCGGACAGCAGCAGCGCGTGGCGCTGGCACGCAGTCTGGCCAAGCGGCCTCAGTTGCTCTTGCTCGACGAACCGCTCGGGGCGCTGGACGCGAAACTGCGTGAGCGCACCCAGCTCGAACTGGTCGACATCATCGAACAGGTTGGCGTGACCTGCGTGATGGTCACACACGATCAGGAAGAGGCGATGGTCATGGCGACGCGCATTGGCGTCATGAGTGAAGGCAAGATCCTGCAGATTGGCCGGCCCTCGGACATTTATGAAACACCGAACTGCCGCTTTGTTGCCGACTTTATTGGCAGCGTGAACCTGTTCAAGGGAACGGTGGATGTCGATGAGGCGGACCACGTCGTCATCAACTCACCCGAATGCCTGCATTACGTGAGTCACGGCATCACCGGGACTGCCGGCATGACGGTGCATGTGGCGGTCAGGCCAGAGAAGATGACGATCCAGCCAGAGCGACCGCAGGACGATGAGCGTGAATCGCCGGAGCAGGTGGGTTTCAATATTGCGCAGGGCGTGATCAAGGATCTGGCCTACCTTGGCAGCCTGACGACCTACCACGTGCAACTCGATGGCGCGGCAACGGTGGTCAAGGTCACGCATACGAATGCGGCACGGCATGACGCCTCCCAGCTGACCTGGGGCGACCGGGTGTACGTTTGGTGGTGTGGCAGTGACGTGGTCGTTTTGACAGGGTGAGCGCAAGGTGACAACAGCTGTCAAACCGGTATCGTTCCTTCACGACAAGCTCACAGGTGCTTGGGGCAAGAACGCGGTGATCGGTGTGCCACTGACCTTCCTGCTGATCTTCTTCCTGCTGCCGTTTCTGGTGGTGTTCAAGATCAGCGTGTCCGAGATGGACAACGTTGTCTTCAAGGATCTGTTTGTCTGGGCCGACGGCGTGCTGCAACTCAAGCTCAAGCTCGGCAACTACCTGTTCATTGCGCTGGACGACCTGTATTTCCAGACCTACCTCAGCTCACTCAAATTTGCGGCTGTGACAACGCTGATCTGTCTCGTGATTGCTTATCCCTTTGCCTATTTCATGGCACGCAGCCCGGCGGACAAGCGCCCGGCCTTGTTGATGCTGGTGATGCTGCCGTTCTGGACTTCGTTCCTGCTGCGCGTCTATGCCTGGAAGATGCTGCTGGCTGACAGCGGTGTTTTCAACAATGTTGCCATGGCCATGGGACTGCTATCCGAGCCGGTGAAGATGATGAATACACCGTTTTCGCTGGTGCTGGGAATGGTCTACACCTACGTGCCGTTCATGATATTGCCGCTCTATGCAAATCTGGTGAAGATGGACCTGAGTCTGCTCGAAGCAGCGCTGGACCTGGGCGCCACGCCGTGGCAGGCATTCTGGCGCATCACGGTGCCGCTGTCGAAAAGCGGCATCATTGCCGGTTCGATGCTGGTCTTCATTCCCTGTGTCGGCGAGTTCGTCATTCCCGAACTGCTGGGGGGGCCGCAGACTCTCATGATTGGGCGGGTTCTGTGGGATGAATTTTTCAGCAACAACGACTGGCCCATGGCGGCCACGGTTGCTGTTGTCATGGTGTTGCTGATCATCGTGCCGCTGGCGTTGTTCAACAAGTACCAGGCCGAGAGTACGGCCGGAGGTCGGGCATGAAGCTCAGTGCCGGCCAGACGACATCCCGAGTCTGGATGACGCTGGTTTTTGTGTTTCTTTACCTGCCGATAGTGACGCTCATCGTACTGAGTTTCAATGCCAGCCCGATGGTCACCAGTTGGGGTGGCTGGTCTTTGCGCTGGTACGCAGCGCTGGCCAAGGACACCGAAATCATTGCCGGTTTCAAACTCTCGCTGGAGGTCGCTTTTCTGACGGCCTGTGCCTCGGTCATTTTGGGTACGCTGGCGGCGATCGCCTTGAACCGTTTCAAGCGCTTTCCTGGGCGCACCCTGTTCGCCGGCATGGTCAATTCACCACTGGTCATGCCGGAGGTGATTATTGGTCTGTCGCTGCTGCTCATGCTGGTGTCGGTGCAGCGTGCTTTCGGCTTTCCCGATCGGGGGCTTCTGACGATCTGGTTTGGCCACACTCTGCTGGGCATGGCTTACGCGACGGTGGTGGTGCAGTCGCGTCTTCAGGAAATGAGTCCGCAATTCGAGGAGGCAGCGCAGGACCTGGGCTGCCGACCGTGGCAGGTCTTCTTTCTGGTTACCTTGCCGCTGATTTCGCAGGCGATCGGTTCGGCATGGTTGTTGACGTTTACCTTGTCTCTTGATGATGTGGTGCTATCGGCCTTTTTGTCGGGTCCGGGCTCGACCACGATGCCGATCACGATTTTCAGCCGTGCCCGTCTTGGACTCAGTCCGAGCGTGAATACGGTGGCAACGCTGACCGTGGCGGTTGTCAGCGTTGGAGTGGTTCTTGCCAGTGTCTGGCTGGCCCGCGCCGAGCGTCGGCGTGCGCAAGAGATGTCGGCGGCATTTCGAGGTGCTGGCGGCTAAGTTTTTTGAGTCATTTTTTGGAGTAACAATGAAAAGCAAACTGTCTCTTATGGCTTTGGCCGTCGCGATTGCATTTCCGATGATGCAGTCGGCCCATGCCCAAAGCAATGCGGAACTGAAGCAGGAAATCGAATTGCTCAAGCAGCAACTGCAGGTGCTGATGACGAAGGTGGATGCGGCGGCGGCAGCGACCGCAAGTACGCCAGTGGCGGTCGACCCGCAGGAGTTCAATCGGGTCAAGATCAAGGCCGAGTCAACCGAGGACAACTTTGAGGCGGCGGGTCTGAAGGGTTTCAAGGTCAGCGGCATGATGGATCCGACCTACATCTACAGTCAGAATCAGGATCGATCAGGCTTCCAGTTTCTGAACAACTTCGATGCTCGCAGTGGCGACGCTCCGTACGCCTTCGACAACGGAAATTTTGGTCAGGTCATGCTTGACATTCAGAAGGAAACGGAAGGCGGTAACAAGTGGCGCCTGACGCTGGCACCGCACAAATCAGCCAGTTCCGCTTACAACCTGGGCTCCATCGTGCATGAAGCATCGGTGTCAATCCCCTTGATCGACCCGACCACACGCTTGATTGCCGGGCAGATGCCAGATTGGTCTGGCTACGAGTATCTGCCCGCCAACCAGCAGCCGCTGATCACGCACAACATGCTGTTTGACTTCAATATTCCGAGTTTCTACAGCGGCGTCGGCATGGAAATCACGCGCGGGCAATGGATTACCAAGTTCCTCATTGGCAACGTGAATCAGGTAGCGCGCGCTTCGGGCGACAAGGATCCGTCGATCAATTACCGGGTTGATTACAGCAAGGGTGAATTCAGCGGCTTCGGATTCGCCGGAACCCACACGTTCGGCGCGAACCGACTCAACCTCTTTGAAGTTGATGGCTACTTCACGCGGGGTGACTGGACCTTCCAGGGCCAGGTCGGCGTTGGTCGTTGGGATGGCATGGGCGCAGACCAACTGACGACACCGACCGACGCGCAGTGGTGGGGCCTGTCCGGTCTGGCCGGCTTCAAAATCACACCCAGGCTGCAGGCAGTAACACGTTTTGACTACATCAATAATTCGAAGAACGGTGGCGGTGTGTTTGGCTACGCCAACAGTTACGGCGCAGGTGTTGCCTTCGACTCGCGCAACGGTTTTGGGGCGTCGCAGCAGGATATTGCCGATTACACGGCGGGCACTCTCAGTGAGCTCACCGGTGCGAATCGCTATGCGCTGTCTGTGGGCTTCAACTATCTGGTGAATCCGACAACCACCTGGAAGATGGAACTGCGCTACGATGGCGCGACCAAGGATGTGTTTCAGGACTACCGGAGCGATCCGACCGGGGCAGCTGGCGTCTTCAAGAACAACAACCTCTTGCTCGGCACCTCGGTCGTCGTTTCGTTCTAGGGAAGCAAGCATGAACGCTGTAATGAAAGAGCAGTCCCCACCCAGCAACGCCGAGTGGCATAGCCGCCGCCTGGCAGCGACGCCACGTGGCGTCGCGGTCATGAGCGAATTTTTCATTGACCACGCAAAGAATGCGGAGCTCTGGGACATTGAAGGCCGTCGCTTTATTGATTTCGCTGGCGGCATTGCGGTTCTCAATACCGGCCACTGTCACCCCAAGATTCAGGCTGCCATTGCAGCACAGTTGCAGTGCTTTACGCACAGCTGCTATCAGGTCGTCCCTTATGCCAGCTACGTGTCCTTGGCCGAGCGGATCATTGACATCGTGCCGATCGACGGCCCCAAGAAGCTGGCCTTCTTTTCGACCGGAGCCGAGGCGATTGAAAATGCCATCAAGATCGCCCGCGTGGCGACGGGTCGTGGTGGCGTCATCGCCTTTGGTGGCGCTTTCCACGGGCGCAGCCTGTTTGCCGTTTCGCTCACCGGCAAGGTGCAGCCCTACAAGGCTGGCTTTGGCCCCTTCCCGCCGGAGATTTACCACGTTCCTTTCCCGAGTCAAGCCGTCTCGCTGGAGGAGAGCAAGCGCGCGATGGAGCAACTCTTCAAGTGCGATATCGAGCCCTCCCGCATCGCCGCCGTCGTGTTTGAACCGGTGCAGGGTGAAGGTGGTTTCAACGTCATCCAGAAGGAGGCCGTGCTGTGGTTGCGCCAGTTGTGCGATCAGCATGGCATTGTGATGATTGCTGACGAAGTTCAGACCGGGTTTGCACGCACCGGCAAGATGTTCGCCATGGAGCATTTTGGTGTTTCGCCTGACTTGATGACGCTGGCCAAGAGCATGGCGGGCGGGACCACCTTGTCTGCCGTTGTGGGCAAGACAGTGATCATGGATGCGCCGGCACCCGGCGGGCTGGGCGGAACCTACGCGGGCAACCCGTTGGCGATTGCCGCAGCGCACGCAGTCCTTGACATCATGCAGGAGGAACAATTGGTGGATCGGGCGAATGTGCTCGGAAGCCGCTTGCTCGAACGGTTGAAGAAGTTGCAGAGGGGTCGAGCGAGCATTGCCGACGTGCGCGGCCTGGGCGCCATGGTCGCCTGCGAGTTTGTCAACCCTGCGACCGGTGAGCCTGACGCAGACCGGGCCAAGCAGATCCAGCAGGCTGCGCTGAAGAAAGGTCTGCTGCTGCTTTCCTGCGGGGTCTATGCCAATGTGCTGCGCTTTCTGTTTCCGTTGACGATCCAGGACGCCGTGTTCGAAGAAGCCTTGTGCATTCTTGATGAAGTAATGGGCACGTGAAGGAGGGCATGTCAACCCAGGAGTGGATAGAGGCGCTGTCGGCAAAGGGAATCCACAGCGTTCTGGCGCAATTTGCGGACATTCACGGCGTCGCCAAGGGCAAGCTGGTTCCCCTCAAGTACTTGCATGAGTGGGTCCAGACCGGGGCCGGTTTTGCTGGTCCGAGCATTTGGGGAACGGGCCTGGGGCGTTTTGGCAAACGCAGTGAATACTACGGGCGCGTGCAGCTTGAATCCTTGCGGCCCTTGCCCTTCATGGCGGGGGTGGCACACGCGGTCTGTGACGGCTATGCCGGCGGTGAGGCATTGGCAAACTGTTCACGCCAGTTGCTCAAGCGCCAGTTGCAGCGATTGACGGACCGGGGTTGGAAGTTGTGGGTCGGTATCGAACCCGAGTTTTTTTTGCTCAAACGCGATCAGAGCGGACGCTGGTCGGGTGCAGACGGGGCAGATCAGCTTGACAAGCCCTCTTACGATTTAAAGGCGATTCACCGACATCAGGGCTTTCTTGAGGACATGCGTGCCACCCTGACTGCGCTGGACTTCGACCTTCAGCAGATCGATCATGAGGACGCCCGCTGCCAGTACGAGATCAATTACCGTTTTGATGAGGCTTTGGCTGCGGCCGACCGCTTCATGCTGTTCAAACTGGCGGCCCATGCAGTCGCCGAACGCAATGGCATGACTTTCAGCTGTATGCCCAAGCCATTTGCCAATGCCCCGGGCAGCGGCCTGCATTTTCATCTCAGCGTGACCGACGCACAGGGCAGGGCGATTTTTTCGGACGAGGCCGATTCGCTGCAGCTCAGTTCGCAGGGGTACGGTTTTGTGGCTGGACTGCTGCATCATGCGGACGCCCTGTGTGCCATCTGCGCGCCAACCGTCAACAGCTACAAGCGGCTTGCCAGCAGCAGCAGCGCCTCGGGGACCACCTGGTCGCCCGTCTGGAAGAGCTTTGGTGACAACAACAGAACCTGCCTGTTGCGCGTGGTTGCCGGGCGTCTTGAGTGGCGATTGCCCGATCCGTCGTGCAACGTTTATGCGGCGCTAGCGGCCACCCTGGCCGCGGGCCTCAATGGCTTGGACGCGGGGATGAAGCCCCCTGCGCCCTGCGATTCAGATTTGTACGAGGCGTTTGCCCACGGGGTCGCCATGCCGGAGCGCTTGCCTGCTGATCTTGGGGCAGCGCTGCAGGCGCTGGCTCTTGACAAGCGCTTGCTGGCGGATTTGGGGGAGAGTTTCTGCAATGAATTGATCGGGCTCAAGAGGCGCGAATGGGATGAATACTGTCTGCATGTGAGCGACTGGGAGTTGCAACGCTACGCCGATCGGTTCTAGATTTCATATTGCAGAATGTAAATTTCATTTCGCAAAATGACGAAATGTTGCGTTGCGTCAAAATTTCCCAGAACAGAGAAAAGTATTTTGTTATATGAAAATGGCTCCTTAAGCTGTTGATTTAGTTGAAATAAAAATATGTCTTCTATAAGACATAAGATTGTTTTAAGTCTTATAGAAGACTTAAACTTTGGTCATCGGCGCCGGACTTGTTCGCTAGCCGGTGCGAACCGTTTCAATTAACCCAAGGAGTGATTTCATGCCCCAAACCCTGACCGAACAATTGAGCCGCGAACAACAGATCGCCGCACTGGAAAAAGACTGGGCCACCAATCCCCGCTGGAAGGGGATCAAACGCGGTTACAGCGCCGCCGATGTGGTGCGTCTGCGTGGTTCATTCCCCATTGAGCACACCCTGGCGCGCCGCGGCGCAGAAAAACTCTGGGACCTGGTGAACACCGAGCCCTATGTCAACTGCCTGGGTGCATTGACCGGTGGTCAGGCCATGCAGCAAGTCAAGGCGGGCGTCAAGGCGATTTACCTGTCCGGTTGGCAAGTGGCTGCCGACAACAATAACTCGGCTTCTATGTACCCGGACCAATCGCTTTACTCGGTTGACTCGGTTCCGAAGGTCGTCGAACGCATCAACAACACCTTCCGTCGCGCCGACGAGATCCAGCATTCGAAGGGGATCGATGCGGGCGACGCGGGGTATATCGACAACTTTGCGCCCATCGTGGCTGACGCTGAAGCCGGCTTTGGCGGTGTACTCAACGCCTTCGAGTTGATGAAGAACATGATCAAGGCGGGTGCAGCCGGAGTCCATTGGGAAGACCAGCTGGCCTCTGTCAAGAAATGCGGCCACATGGGCGGCAAGGTGCTGGTGCCGACGGCCGAGGCCTGCCAGAAACTCATCGCCGCGCGCATGGCGGCTGACGTCTGTGGCGTGCCGACCCTGGTGATTGCACGTACCGACGCGGAAGCAGCCGACCTGCTGACCAGCGACTATGACGCGATCGACAAGCCGTTCTTGACGGGTGAGCGTACCGCCGAAGGGTTTTACAAGACCCGCAAAGGGCTGGATCAGGCAATTTCTCGCGCTGTCGCTTATGCGGATTACGCTGACCTGGTTTGGTGTGAGACGGGCACACCCGATCTGGCGTTCGCACGCAAGTTCGCCGAAGGCGTGCACAAGGTGCATCCCGGCAAGATGCTGGCCTACAACTGCTCGCCGTCCTTCAACTGGAAGAAAAATCTGGACGACGCCACCATTGCCAAGTTCCAGAAGGAACTCGGTGCCATGGGTTACAAGTACCAGTTCATCACGCTGGCCGGCATCCACTCCATGTGGTTCCACATGTTCGACCTGGCGCAAGACTATGTGAAACGTGGCATGACCGCGTATGTCGAGCGCTTGCAGGAGCCGGAATTCGCGGCGCGCGAGCGCGGCTACACCTTTGTCTCGCATCAGCAGGAAGTCGGTACCGGCTATTTTGACGAAGTCACGACCGCCATTCAGGGCGGCAAGTCCAGCGTGACAGCCTTGACCGGTTCCACTGAAGAAGAGCAGTTTCACTGATCATGGCCGGCGGGTCAGGGCAGCGTAAAATCATGCTGTTCCGGCCTCCAGCACCAAGGCGCGGCTTGTCCGCGCTTTTTTATTCATGAAACCTTGTGGGACAGACCGCAGCTACGCGAAGCGAGCCAGCTCTGTCCTCAACCGATTACCGCTATGATCCAAATTACTCTTCCAGACGGCTCAGTACGTGAGTTTTCGCAGCCGGTAA
>JBAXFI010000029.1:0-24665 GCA_037139995.1 Comamonadaceae bacterium
CTTTCCAGCGCTCGGCTCCCGCGGACAGAAACTGCGCCACCAGGGTGTCGCCATAACGGTCAACGATCAGACCCGGCAGGCCGTCGGACTCACCGTGCACCAGACGCAGCGCGTCGCTCTGGATATCAAAACGCTGTCTGGCACCGACCGCTCTGGCGCAAGTCAGAGCGAAAAAAGCCGCATCGATGCGCTGTGACTCCTCAAAGCTCCAGGCCCGCGCCCGGATCTTGGAGACCGGGCTGAACGCCGCCCAGGCAAGAAACTGACCTTCATGCGACTCGACCCGCACGGTCTCGCCGGCGTCGGCCGCACCTCGGGCGATGGCCGATTCAAAGATCCAGGGGTGCCGGCGCAGCAGCGAGCGCTCCTTGCCGGGTCTTAATCGAATCGTCTTCATGGGTCGATTGTGGGGCCTGTTGCCTTGGCCGCAAGTCGCGCATTTTCACGAGCCCCCGGCTGCCCGGGCCCCGCCCTCAGAATACCCGGCTAATAGGTAATCGCCATGGACGGCACGTCGACCCGGATCATGGGCTTTTTCAGGGCGCCGTGAACCGCCTTCACATAGTCGGCTGCCCATTTGGCATTCTCGAACCAGCTCACTCCGGCGGCCTCCGTCACCCGCAGCACCTTGTCAGCCGTCAGTACCTTGCCGCTGGCACGCAGCGGTTCGCATTCCAGTGCCGTGAACTGGGCATCGAGCCAGGCGCGGGCCACATCGTGCGCCATCGGCGGTCCCTCTTCCACATGAAAATGGAATTCAACGCCTTTGTCCAGATAGACGAGTATTTGACTGCGCATAAAGTACCTTTCTTTCAATACCCCGAAGTTTCGCCGAATTCGTGCCGAAAATTTGGACCTGTCGCGTGAATTTACTTGATTTTGGCGCGTGGATGCGCTGCGTCATAGGCCTTGGCCAGGTGCTGGAAATCGAGCCGGGTGTAGACCTGTGTGGTGGTGATGCTGGCGTGCCCGAGCAACTCCTGCACGCCACGCAGATCGCTGCTGGACTGCAGCAGATGACTGGCAAAGGAGTGCCGCAGCATATGGGGGTGCACCGGCGTTGCCAGGCCGGCCTGCAGGCTGCGCAGCCGCAAACGCTGCCAGATCGATTGGGAACTCAGGCGAGTGCCCTTGCGGCCCATGAACAGGGCTGCCTGCGCCGTGTAACTGCCCCCAGGGTCGCGCACAGCCAGCCAGTGCTGCAGTGCCTCCAGCGCCTTGCCACCCACCGGCACGGTGCGCCGCTTGGAGCCCTTGCCCAGCACATGCGCCTCGCCAGCCTGCAAGTCAATCCAGCCGCGCGCGCTGGCGCTGGCCTGAACGTCCAGCCCCGTCAACTCACCGACCCGCAGGCCACCGCCGTAGAGCAGCTCCACCATGGCGGCGTCACGGGCTTCGAGCCAGGGATCGCTGTTCTCACCCTGAAAACTCGCGAGCTGCACGGCCTGATCCACACTCAAGGCTTTTGGTAGTGGCTTGCCGGCCTTGGGCGCACGCACATCCTGCACCGGGTTGCTTGCCACCAGACCCTGACGCCCCAGCCAGATGTAAAAGCCCCGCCAACCTGACAGGATCAGGGCAATCCCGCGGCCAGTGCGCCCCGCGCCGTGCATCTGCGCGACCCAGCGCCGGATATGGCTGTTTTGTACTTGAAGGATTTCAACTTCAGCCTGCGTAGCAAAGTCAAGAAGCTTCTGCAGATCGAGCGAATAAAGCTCTACCGTGCGCTCGGCCAGTCGCTTTTCGACCCGCGCATGTTCCAGGTAGGCCTCGACCAACGCAATTGGGGTCAGAGCCCAATTTCGTTGGAGATCGCCTTGTTCCGCTTGCATGGTGGTCCTCAATCGGGATCTGACCCCAAAGGCTTACCGGAGTCTGGACAAGGCGGCACTGGCCAGTTCGGCAATGCGCGCCAGAAAGTCGGTACCCATGGTGCTATTGAAGCGCTGCGCGTCGGGCGAGGCAAGCACCAGCAGGCCAAAAGCGGGAACGCTGCCGCCAAGCGGCCCCTCGCGCAGCGGCAGGATGGCCAGCGAACTGGCTGAGAGCGGCTCGGCCAGCCAGGCCGCCGCCTCAAAACCGGTATTGACGCCGCAAAACGGTTCGGTGAGCGACGAGGTGAACAGTTTCACGTCCTCGCTCACGCCACTGGCAAAAGCGGCCTGAGCAAAGACCGGCGCCACGTCCCAGACCTTGATGGCCACCTGCGGAACCGAGAAATGCTCTGCAATCTGCTCGGCGAGCAAGTCCGGCAGGCGCAGCGGGTCGTTCACCCGAAACAGGCTACCGGCCCAATTCATGAGCCGGTCTGACAGCATCGCGTTTTCGCTGCCGTTGCGAATCATGTCCATGATGCGGTGCTCCAGCGACTTGATCTTTTCGCGCAGCAAGCTGGCCTGACGCTCCTGCAGGCTGACCGCGCGCGAACTGTGCGGGCTGCTGAGTTGCACCGTTGCCAGCAACTCGGCGTGGCGTTCGAAAAAGTCAGGCGTATTGACCAGAAAGTTGGCAATATCGTCTTCGGTGATGGGATGGGTAAATGAAGTGCTCATAAGTGGTCCGGTAAATCGATTTCGCCATGAAAAACTGTCGCCGCCTGCCCTGTCATCAGGACACTCGTGCCGGGTCCGTCCCAGCACATGCCAAGCTTGCCGCCACGAGCCTGCACCTCGACACTGCCGTCGAGCAGTCCAAGCCGGATACCGGCAACCACTGCCGCGCAGGCGCCCGACCCGCAGGCCAGGGTTTCACCGGCGCCGCGCTCAAAGACCCGCAGCCGGATCTGGCGACGATCCACGATCTGCATAAAGCCGACATTGACGCCGCGCACAAAAGCCGGGTGCTTCTGCACCAGAGGCCCCTGGGCCAACACGGGGGCTGCATCGACATCGTCCACCAGCAGCACGGCATGCGGATTGCCCATCGACAGAACGGCGGCCAGAACCGTACTTGACGGCACGCCCGGCACCAGTTCCAGCGGCCACAGCTGCCAGGCGCCGTAGACCAGGGCTTGCGCGGCGCCGCTGTCAAACGGGACCGCGCTCAATTCAAACACCGGCTCGCCCATGTTGACGACGACGCGGCCATCGGGCAGCAGACGAGGTTCAATCACGCCGGCCAGCGTCTGCACCCGAATGGTGTCCTTGCTGCAGAGTCCCCGATCGCGGACAAAACGGGCAAAACAGCGCGCACCGTTGCCGCACTGCTCGACCTCGGCGCCATCGGCGTTGTGGATGATGTACTGAAAATCAATGCCGGCTGCAGGAGAGGGGCGCACTGTCAGGATCTGGTCGGCACCGACGCCAAAGTGCCGGTCCGCCAGCAAGCGGTAATGCGCGCTGGTCAGCCCGAACTGGCCAGCGGTTTCGTCAAGCACCACAAAATCGTTGCCGGCGCCCTGCATTTTGGTGAAACTGATTCGCATCGGCGAATTATCCCTTTATCCTTGGGTCAATTTTGAAAGCCAACCATGCGCATCCCTGACTGGACCCCAAGCCTCAAACCGCAGCCGCAAGCGCTGGTCGATGCGATCCTGGCGCGCCGCAACGGTACCCTGCTCAACCTCGACAAAGCCCTGCTCTGGAGCGAGCCGCTGGCGCGCGGGTGGAATGTTTTTCTGAAGGCGGTGCGCACCGAACTTTCTACCAGTCGGCGTCTGCGCGAGCTCGGCATCTGTACCGTCGCACTGCTGACCGGCGCTGACTACGAATACCGGCACCACGCACCCGATTTTCTGGCCGCTGGTGGCACCCAGGCACAGCTCGATGCCCTGCAGGCCTTTGTCAAATCCGACCCGCGTGGCCTGCCCATCGACAGCGCCCTCGATGAGATTGACCGTCTGGTGATTCAGTATGCCGTACAAATGACGCTGGATGTGACAGTCAGCGACGTGGTCTTTGCCGCGCTGCGCGAGCACTTCGACAACACCCAGATCGTTGAACTGACCAGCGCCATTGCCACCTACAACATGGTCGCGCGCTTTCTGGTGGCGCTGCAAATCACGCCAGAATCTAATCGGCTTTGATGTTGTTGTCCTTCACCACCTTGCCCCAGATATCCATCTGACGTTCGATGAAGACGCGCGCCGAGTCCGAACTGCCAGCCACCACATCAATCCCCTGCGCATCCAGCCGTTTGGCGACATCGGGCTGGCGCAGGATCTTGTTGAGTTCCTCGTTCATGCGCTTGAGGATTTCCGGTGGTGTTTTGGCTGGCGCGAGCACCGCCCACCAGGCTGGCGCGTCAAAACCGGCAAAACCGCTCTCAGCCATGGTCGGCACACCCGGCAGATGGGGTGAGCGTGCACTCGTTGTAACCGCCAGCGCACGCACGCGCTTGCTGTCGATGTGAGGCTTGACCAGGAACACCGAGCCAATCGCGAGCGGCACATGGCCCGCCAGGGCGTCGTTCATCAGCGGTCCCCCGCCCTTGTACGGAATGTGCTGAAATTCCATGCCGCCACTTTTGGCCAGCAAGGCCATCGCGAGATGACCCAGGCTGCCAGAGCCGATCGAACCATAGTTGGCCCCGCTCTTCAGCTTGGCTGCGGCCACGACATCGGCAAAGGTCTTGAAGTTCGACTCGGCCTGGGTCGCCAGCACCATGGCCCCGGTGCCTATCAGCACCACCGGTGCCAGGTCTTTCTTTGAGTCAAAAGGCAGCCCGGGAATCAGGCTCGGATTGACGCCGTGCGTATCAAACACCACGGCAAAGGTGTAGCCGTCGGGCGGCGCAGCAGCCACCGCAGCGGCACCGATTGAACCCGACGCGCCACCCTTGTTTTCCACAATCACGCTTTGCCCGAGTTGCACGGACAAGGGCTGCGCCAGCAAACGCGCCACCTGATCGACCGAGCCACCCGGAGGAAACACCGCTATCAGTTTGATCGGCTGCTTGGTCGGCCAGGTTTGGGCCGTTGCCGCTGGCGGCGCAGCCAGGCAGGCGGCTGCACAAAACAAAAAACCCAGATTCCGAAGGTGGTGATTCATCGTTGGTTTCCCTTGAACAAAGAACAGCTTGCTGCAGAGGATACGCCGGCAGGCAGCCATTGGCTCTCGGGGTTTACGCAAACATCACGCTGGCGACACCCGGTTCGCCGATTTTGGCTGTAAATTCAGACCATGGCACGCTCTACCCAACTCCTGCACCCCCAGCGCACACCCGTGCCGACCCGGCCAGCGGCCACCGTGCTGCTGCTGCGCGACACCGCCGATGGCATTGAAGTGCTGATGACGCGCCGCTCCATGAAGGCCAGTTTTGCTCCGGGCGCTTATGTCTTCCCCGGCGGCGGCGTTGACGCGCTGGACGCCGCCAGCCACGCCCAGGCGCGCCGGCGTGCAAGCCAAAGCGAACTGCACCTGACGCAAGCCATTGCCGCCATCCGCGAGAGTTTTGAAGAATTGGGCGTACTGCTGGCGCGCCGCCACGATGGCGCGCCAGCCGACCACAGCGACATTGCGGCGCTGGACCGCTCCCAACCGTTTACCGCCCAGTGCCAGAGCCGGGGCCTGATGCTGGCCGCTGACGAGGTGTTTGTGCTGGCCCACTGGATCACCGACCGCGATCTGCCGCGCCGCTTTGATGTGCCGTTTCTGGTGGCCCGCATGCCCGAGGGGCAAACCCCGGTGGCCGACGAAGCGGAGCAGTTCGAGCCGGTCTGGGTGCGCCCCGCCGACGCTCTGAAGCGTCATCGGGAAGGCCAATTCTTCATCATCTTTCCGACCATACGCACGCTCGATCGCCTGCTGGCCTACCAGTCCGTCGAGGCCGTTTTGCAGGCCTGCGCCGCCACCGAGCAGCCGCTATGGACCAGTTGCCCGCGCGCCGGCCTGCTTGGCGGCCACGAGGCGCGCTACATGGAACAGGACCTGCCCTATGGCGAACTGGCCCTGGTCTGCCCGGACGGACAGATCGCGCACACGCTGGACTGGCAATGCGAAGTGCCGGTGGCCCTGCTGAAGAACGTGCAGCGCCTGACAGCACCCAACCCTGGCCCCATGACCGGACCCGGCACCAACAGCTACCTGGTCGGCGACCCGCACACCGGCTATATCGCCATCGACCCGGGACCGGCCGACACCGAACATCTGGAAAAGCTCTGGCGCGCCGCGGGTGGCGACATCCGCATGATCGTCTGCAGCCATTCGCACCCCGACCATTCACCGGGCGCGGCGCCGCTGCAGGCCATGTGCACGCCACACCCGCCAATTCTGGGTCTGCCGTCGCAGCCGACCGCGCGCCAGCACAGCCGGTTCACGCCCGAGCACGCGCTTGCGCATCTGCAGTTGTTGAAGCTGTCAGGGCAGACTCAGGATGGCGAGGTGACGCACACGCTGCAGGTGCTGCACACACCAGGCCACGCCGCCAACCACCTGTGCCTGCTGTTGCTGGAAGACCAGCTGCTGTTCAGCGGCGACCACATCCTGTGCGGCAGCACGACCGTGATTGACCCGCCCGACGGCGACATGACGCTGTACCTGGAATCCCTGGACCTGCTGAGCGCCGCCTGCGCGCAGCACGGTATCGAGTTCATCCTGCCGGCGCATGGTTATGTCATGGGAGGCTATGAGGGCGAAGCGGCCAAGGCCATCGCGCGCCTGAAGGCGCATCGCTTGCAGCGCGAAGCCAAGATCATGCGGGTCATGCAGGCACTGCCGCAAGGCTCGCTGGACGACTGGGTGGCGCAGGCCTATGACGACGTACCCGAGCGCATGTGGCCAGTCGCCAAGCGCTCGCTGCTGGCGCATGTGGCGCGGATCGAAGGCACTTTGTCGCTGAACGATTGACCGGGGTGGTTCTTTTAGCGCATTGCCAACTACCGTTTCAGACACCAGGCGGCGGTCTAGATCTGTTGATCGACGAGTTTGCCGTCGGCCAGGCGCAAACGTCTGGATAGGGACACCGCAAGCGTACGGATCACTCTGGCAGCGGTACTTGGTACGTCCGACTCCATCTTGCTCAGTGAATCTCTTGACAGGATCAGCAGGACACAGTCCTGCGCCGCAACGCATGTGGCCGAGCGGTACTCGCCATCAAGCACCGCCATTTCTCCGAATACCCGGCCTGTACGCAGCATCGTGATCTCGACAAGGTGTCCATCCGAATCCAATTTGGTAACGGAAATATTGCCGGCACTGACGACACACATGAATGTGCCAATATCGCCTTCCTGGAAGATGAACTCACCCTTGTTGATCGTCACAGCGCGAAAATAGCGTGCAACTGATCGAAGATCGACGGTCTGAAAGTCGCGAAACAGACTGGACTCCAGCAACATGCCGGCAACTTCGTTTATGGTGGATTTGCATTCTTGCATATACCGGCGCTCCAATATTGCCGACGTCGGCGCGAATTCATACCGCCCGACTTCGGCGGCAATGATAGCCCAGGATTTTCGTCATGCCTGACACTCAGTTTTGACGGCCCGCGTTGGAGAAAAGTGGCTGGCTCCAGAAGACCCATACCCGGCGGGGGGCACTCGGAACTGCTTGCCCCAAAGCAGTAGCAAAAAATGCCCGAGGCGCGCTTCCCAAACGTTTCAAATCCATCAATCGGCCGACTGGGCAGATTCAAGTTTTCCGCAGATTGGTCGCAATGTCATCTACCGGCAAGAGATCCTCTGTGCGAAGTGGACATTCCGGGGCAATTCGGTGACGAATTTGTCAATTGATTTTCCAAGGAGGCGCAGACATGGACGAAGCAATGCAGCTATCAGGCAGTTGGACTAAACAGAGGCATGGCACCGACACTTGGCCTTAGGAATTCCTGACTTTTACGCTGGACAAAGAGGATTACGGCGTCAAGATCCTCTAGTCCAGAAGATCCACAGCTACGTCGTGGTGAAGACCACAGCCAACCAGCCCGACTTCATCGGGGGGGGTCAAGCTGCACGGCGCCATCAACAAGAAAGCCAGGAGGATTTTTATGTCACTGCTGCACCGCATGAACCTGTCCCAGAAGTTCATTGCACTCGGGTTCATTGCCACATTGTTGGTATTGCTGCCATCAGCGCTGTATTTCAAGCGATCGATGTCAGATATAGATGCTGCAAAGCGCGAGGTAAGTGGTGGCGGATCGTTGGTCGTACTTAACAAGGTGATCCAGCTTACCCAAACACACCGTGGTGTTTCAGCGAGCATGCTCAGCGGCAATGAGGAACTTGCAGCCAGAAGACCAGCATTGCGGGACAAAGTGGGCAAGGCGATGGATGCACTGGATTCGGAATTCAGACAGGCCGGAGCGAGTTCCAAAGTTCAAGCTCATTGGGGGGACCTGAGACGGCGCTGGATAACACTTGAGCAAGGTGTTGCCAGCCGGCAATTGAAGACCCCTGAGAGTACCAAGCTGCATACCCAGCTGATCGCGGGTGAGTTGCTTCTGAGCGAAGAAGTGTTGGATGAATACGGTTTGAGTCTGGACCCTGATGCAGATACCTACTTCTTGATTCAAGCTTCTCTTGTGAATATGCCTTGGGTGGCTGAGAACCTGGGTGTCATGCGTGCGATGGGGAGCAGCTTTCTGAGCCAGCGAACCATTCCCATGGAAGGGCGGGCGACCTTGCAAGCATTGCAAAAGCGAGCACGAGAAGTTCAGGGTGACATGTTTCGTAACTTGAAAAAAGCAACGGACACCAATTCCAGCATGAAGCTGGATCTCGAAGGAAAAGCAGAAACCGGTAGAGCCGCGGTGGACAGGGCGCTGTCTCTAGCGGACAAGGAACTCATCAATGCTACTGATCTAAAGCTTCCCGCCACCGAGTATTTCGATGAATTCACCAAAACCATCGATGGGCTTTTTGAGTTCAACTCCTTGGCGATGAAAACCATGACTGGCGCGATGGATCAGCGAGTGAGCAATTTGCATCGAACCGAGTTCATGATGTTGGGTCTGCTGCTTATCGGAATGGGTGTTGCCGTATCTCTGTCCTTTGTTTTCGTTCGCAGCATCACTTTGCCTGTTCGAGAAGCCGTTACGGTGGCGCGTGCCGTTGCGGACGGTGACCTGCAGGTGCAGGTACCCGTGCGAGGCAGCAATGAATTGGGACAGCTGATGCTCGCCCTGTCAGAGATGAAAGATCATTTGGCCCAGGTGGTAAGAAAGGTCAGAGAGGGATCCGAAGGTGTGGCTACGGCCAGCGCTGAGATTGACTCCGGAAACCACGACCTGTCTGCCCGCACGGAGAGTCAGGCAAGTTCGCTCGAAGAAACTGCGGCCTCAATGGAACAGCTCAGTGATACGGTAAAGCAGAACGCCGCCAGTGCTGCGCAGGCAAATCAGCTGGCTATGAGCGCCTCAACCGTAGCTGTCAAAGGCGGAGACGTGGTAGGCAAAGTGGTTGAGACCATGAAGCATATCAATGACAGCTCCAAGCAGATCGCGGACATCATCAGCGTGATTGACGGAATTGCGTTTCAGACCAATATACTGGCACTGAACGCAGCAGTAGAGGCGGCGCGTGCCGGTGAACAAGGACGCGGCTTTGCGGTGGTGGCCAGCGAGGTGCGGTCCCTGGCGGGACGATCAGCCAAAGCAGCAAAAGAAATCAAGACATTGATCACTGCCAGTGTTGACCGTGTGTCGCAGGGGACTGCCTTGGTTGATCAGGCTGGGGCCACAATGGCCGAGGTTGTTGCCAGCATTCGCCGCGTAACCGACATCATGGGCGAAATCAGTGCTGCGAGCAGCGAACAAAGTCTGGGTGTTTCCCAGGTGGGCCAGGCAGTAACGCAAATGGATCAAGTCACGCAGGAAAACGCCGCTTTGGTCGAACAAATGGCGGCCGCCGCCAGTAGCCTCAAGAGTCAAGCGCAGGAATTGGTGCATACAGTTGCAACATTCAAGCTCGATGGCAGCGCCACATCAGCCCCTGTCCCTGTTCGTTCTCCCGTTCAGAAACCATTTGGCGGGAACGATCGACGAACTGGTCAATCGATAAGGCCCACGCCAAAAAAGCACGTAGCTGAATGGGAGATGACTTAAGCGTGTGAAGTCATCTCAAAGCGACCAGTGTTAGCCTAGCAACCATGCTATCGCGCGCGCCAACAAAACGCCGAATGTGAAACCGCCAATAGCAGCAACGACGTAATGCCACCATGGTGATGTACGGGCGAGCAAAGCACTTGCTTCCTTCTGCACGGCAACCGCTATTGCGAACACAGCCGCGTGGCTCTCGGCGGCACGGCCTGCGGTTCGATCCATTGCTGGGGCGACCACCATTGACAGGGCCGTAAAGGCCGCGACGATTGACGCGAAAGCAATGGCGAGCCCTGAAATGCTCAGGAGTGGTGTGGCAACTTCAGGCGCAGAGAACTGTCGCGCCACGACCGCGCTCAGAAGATAGGCGACGATTGCTGCAGCCAACCCAAGCATAGGCGGCGCAACCGGGGCGCTCAACTCGGAGCGGTAAAGTGAAGACATAGCGGCGATTTTGACGACAGAGCGCGCGCCTGTATATCCCCCAAATGGGGGTCGCTGATTGTCGACTTGCGCCGCCCTTCGCGGCAACCTGGATTTGTTTCGTGATTCATGGTCCCAACCGGCCCACCGTGCCAACACCAGCCATGGTTAACATCCATGCCATGACTGCACACGTGAAATCGCCACCAGATACACCACGCTTTGACGAACGACTGGCCAAGCGCGTGGCTGCCATGCTGGCGTGTTCACGCCGTGAAGCCGAGCAGTACATCGCCGGTGGCTGGGTGAGGGTGGACGGCAAGGTGGTGGAAGAGCCGCAATTCAGGGTCCTCCAGCAAAAGGTCGAGATTGACCGCGACGCCAGCCTGATGGGCGACACCGCAGTGACACTGCTCTTGCACAAGCCGGCGGATTGCCCGGACGCTGCCGCCGCTCTGGCACTGCTGCGCCCCAACAGGCAACTGGCCAATGATCCGTCAGGCATTCGCGCGCTCAAGCGACACTTTGCCGGCTTGAATTCGCTGGTGGCACTGGAAACCGGCGCCAGCGGCCTGCTGGTATTCAGCCAGGACTGGCGCGTGGTACGCAAGCTGACGGAAGATGCTGACCTTGTCGAACATGAAGTGATTGTCGAGATCGAAGGCCAGGTCAGCAGCGACGCGCTGGAGCGACTGAACCGCGGCTTGAGCTCCGAGGCCAAGCCCTTGCCGCGTGTGCGGGTCAGCCTCAACAGCGGAAATGAGGCCTCCAGCAAACTGCGCTTTGCCGTCAAAGGCAGTCATCCTGGTCTGCTGGCGTATCTGTGCGAGCGGCTGGGACTGAAAATTCTCGGGATGAAGCGCCTGCGCGTCGGGCGCGTTGCCATGGGACAGTTGCCGCTCGGACAGTGGCGCTATTTGCAGAGTCACGAGCGCTTCTAAGGGTCGGGGCAGCTGCGGCGCCGGCGCCAAGTAAAAATATTCGATAATCGAAACCAGCTTTGATTTGGATCCATCTATGTTTTTGCGCTCTTTTAGATTGTTCGTCGCCGCCCTGGCTGCCGCGCTTGTGCTTTTGTCAGTGGGCTGCGGTAACGGCGAACCGGCACCCGCGCCCACCGGGCTGGCCGTCAGCGCGGGAGAAGCCAGCGCGACCGTGTCATGGGACATGGCAGACGGCGTTGAGTACTGGCTGTTTTTTGGTCCGAGCAGCGTCTCGCCGACGACGACTTCATCGATGCAGGGCTGGTTTGGACTGCCGGGCGGCAACGTGTTGCTCAAGGCAACATCGCCCTACGTCGTGACGGGTCTGCCCGATGGCTTGAGTTATTCGTTTTCCGTCAACGCCCGAACCAATGGTGGCCCGGGCGGGCCGGGCAGCACCGCCGTGAAAGTAACGCCCCGAATTGCCGGCGCCAGCTGGCTCGCCGGCGGTACCGTCCCGGCTACAGCGGACTTGAGCAGCGTCACCTTCGGCGCCACTACCGGCACTACTACCACGGTGCCGGTCAACACCTACGTGGCAGCGGGCACAGGCGGCGCCATCTATTCCAGCCTTGATGGCGCCACCTGGAGCGCTGTCAACGGCGCCAGCAGCAGAAATATCAATGCAGCGGCCTACTTTGGCACCTTCAAACTGGTCGGCGATGGCGGTCTGGTGCTGCTCAGTTCGGATGCGGCAATTTGGACTGCACAAACCAGCGGCACGACGCAGAACCTGTACGCGCTTGCCAGCAATTCCCTGAATTTGAACGTAGCCGTAGGTGCCAATGGCACCATCATCAGCAGCGCCGATGGCATCAGCTGGACAGCAGCCACCAGTTCCGGGACCACGCGGGACCTGTACGCCGTGACCTACGCTTCGTACGGCAGCGGCCTTTGGCTCGCTGTTGGCGCTGGCGGCACCATGGTGCAAAGCACCGATGGCCTGACGTGGACCAGCGTCGCCAGCAACACCCTGGCGGATTTGCGCAGTATTGCGTACGGAACGCAACTACTGACATCGACAACGGGCGTGACAACGGCAACGTCGCAATTCGTGGTGGTCGGAGCGGCCGGCTCGGTCCTGAGCAGCACCGATGGAGCGACCTGGTCAACCCAGACGCTCACGGGTGCAGGCAACCTCAATGCTGTGACCTACGGCGCACAATACGTCGCCGTTGGCGCTGGCGGAAAAATATTCATCAGCGCCGATGGCGCCAGTTGGACGGCTACGACGACCGTCACCAGCCAAAATCTTTACGCTGTGGCACGCGGCACGCTGAGTTACTCGGCAGTCGGTGCCGCTGGCACCAATCTGCTTTCGAAATAGCTCGGCCCGACCGCCCCGCCTTGGCGCTGGGCGCGAAGGCGCTCGCTCATCCAGCCAAGCAGGTCGAGCCACATCTGACGGATCTCGGCGTCGCGCGGCGTGCGCGTTGCGTTGGGTAGTTCGATCGTCACCACCGGTACGCCACTGTGAACCCCGCCATAGTTGCCGAGTGAGCCCGGATAGATGCCAACCTGATGCAGGTGCAGGCTGCCAAGGCGCTTGGGCGGCACCGCCGGTCCATCAAAATCGAGTACGCCGTAGGGCGCGTGAATGCTGACAATCAACTGCGGCTTGAAGTCCCTGATTTGCTCATGCAAAAAGCGCGACTCGGGCTCGGACAAGGACTTGGCGCCGGGATAGCGACGCGGGTCTTTGCGGGTGCGCTTTTCCCAGTAAACCTTGGCTTCACGATCCCAGTTGGGTGTCGAAAAATTGCGGTTCAGATCGACACCATGTCCATTCACGCGACGTGGCGGCTGGTGGAAGATTCCGTCCGGATTCAGCACCGGCACAAAACGCCAATGCACCGTTTTGGCGCTAGCAACAGGCAGTTGCCCAGCCAGCCTGAGCCAATGAAACGCCACTGAGGCTGAGGAAGGCTCATCGCCGTGAATGGCGCCTACCACCAGCACACGCAACGTAACCTGCTCGGGCTTCACATCACGCATCCAGAGCGTTCGACCCTGTACTGAGCGGGCTGCGGTGGGCTGCAGTTTGGCGGCATCACACAGCTCGCGCTTCACGTTGGGCAAGCGCGCCGCAAAGTCGGCGCAGGGCGCGGCCGCCTGGACACTTTGAACAGTCAGCAGCGAAGCCAGCAACAGGGGCTTGAGGCAGGGCACAGGCATGCGCGGGAGTTTACCCGTCGAATAAAAGTGTGAAGCCCACCGATAAGCCGGATTCTGTGCAACCACCAGCCCTTGCGAGCCGGCAGAAGTGACTGCCATTACTCTGGGCCGCTGGTCACCCAGCGGCTCGGTGCTACCTACCCGCACACTCCGGGGGCCCCGTCAACGTGTGCCTACTTGGTATTGCTGCGCGTAGAGATTGCCCGTTTCACCTTTGGGCTCGTGCCGCAACTTGCGTTGCGCCGGAGTCCAAAACTCGTCTCTGTTGCTCTGATCCTCACCTTATACCTGTGGCTTGCGCCGCAGGCTTTCAGTGGACAGCTGTTAGCTGCTACGCTGCCCTTTGCAGTCCGGACGTTCCTCCAGTGCGCCCTTTCGGGTGATGCACCAGCGGCAGTCTGGCGGGCTTCACACGGGCGATTATCCACTCCTGAGACAATGGCGCCACCATGATCCGCCTGACCGAGCTGAAACTGCCGCTGGAGCACGCAGCCGACGCGCTGCCCGCCCTGATAGCGCACACGCTGGGCATCACCAGCACCGAGCTGGGGCCGTTCACTGTTTTCAAGCGCAGCATCGACGCGCGCAAGGCTGATCTGATTCAGGTTTACATCGTGGATCTGGAGATTGTTGCCGCCACGCTCAGCACTGACGTGTCCTCGCTGCCCCCCGAGGGGGCTGTTTCGCCTTGGGGCGGCCCGGCGGCGAAACCGGCCCCCACGCTGGAGGCGGCGCTGCTGGCCAGGTTTGCTGGCCATCCCCACATCTTTGCGGCGCCAGATCTGGTCTACCACCCGGTCGCTCAAGCTCCCGCCAACTTCGGCCCACGCCCGGTTGTGGTGGGCTTTGGTCCCTGTGGCATTTTTGCGGCCTTGATCCTGGCGCAGATGGGCTTCAGGCCAATCGTGCTGGAGCGCGGCAAGACGGTGCGAGAGCGCACGCAGGACACCTGGGGCCTGTGGCGCAAGCGTGAGCTCAACCCGGAGTCAAACGTGCAGTTTGGCGAGGGCGGTGCCGGTACCTTTTCTGACGGCAAACTCTACAGCCAGATCAAGGACCCGCGCCATCTCGGGCGCAAGGTCATGAACGAGTTTGTCAAGGCCGGCGCACCGCCCGAGATACTGATCGATGCGCACCCACACATTGGCACCTTCAAGCTGGTCAAGGTGGTGGAGAACCTGCGCCGGCAAATCATTGCGCTGGGTGGTGAAATCCGCTTTCAGCAGCGCGTCAGCGATGTGCTGATTGAAGACGGGCCGCAGGGTCGCCAACTGCGCGGCCTGACCGTTCTGAACCAGGCCAGCGGCGAGTCCTATGAATTGCGTGCTGATCATGTGGTGCTGGCGCTGGGTCACAGTTCGCGTGACACCTTCGCCATGCTGCACGAGCGCGGCGTGGCGATGCAGGCGAAGCCTTTTTCCATTGGCTTTCGCATCGAGCATCCGCAAAGCGTGATCGACCGCGCACGCTGGGGTCGCCACGCGGGCAACCCCAAGTTGGGTGCGGCCGACTACAAACTGGTGCACCATGCCAGCAATGGGCGCTCCGTTTACAGTTTCTGCATGTGCCCGGGCGGCACCGTGGTCGCCGCCACCTCAGAGATTGGTCACGTTGTCACCAACGGCATGAGCCAGTACTCGCGCAACGAGCGCAATGCCAACGCCGGTATCGTGGTCGGTATAGATCCGAGCGACTACCCCGTGACCGACGGAGTGCCCCAGCACCCGCTCGCCGGCATCGTGCTGCAGCGCCAGCTTGAGTCGCAGGCCTATGTGCTGGGCGGCTCCAACTACGACGCGCCGGGGCAACTGGTGGGTGACTTCATCGCCGCTCGCGCCTCGACGCAGCTCGGTGGCGTGGAACCTTCTTACAAGCCCGGCGTTTTGCTCGGCGACCTTCGCGCCGCGCTACCTGATTACGCAATCAGCGCCCTGCGTGAAGCGCTACCTGCTTTCGGGCGCAAGCTCAAGGGCTTTGATATGCCCGACGCGGTGCTGACCGGTGTGGAGACCCGCACCTCCTCGCCTCTGAAAATGCCGCGCGGGGAAGATTTCCAGAGCAGCAACACGCGCGGTCTGTATCCGGCTGGCGAAGGTGCCAGCTATGCCGGGGGCATTTTGTCGGCGGGCGTGGACGGTATCAAGGTGGCTGAAGCACTGGCCAGAAACGCTAACGCCCTATCACCGCCATTGACATAAACAATCAGGGTTGACGCCTTCCTTGGTTATCATTTACCTCAATGAGTTTGACTCATTCGATAGTTTTATCACCACCCGCTAAAGGAAACACCATGTCTTTGATCAATACCCAAGTCCAGCCCTTCAAGGCCCAAGCGTTTCACAACGGCAAGTTCGTTCAAGTGTCCGATGACTCGCTCAAGGGCAAGTGGTCGGTTCTGATTTTCATGCCGGCCGCTTTCACCTTCAACTGCCCGACCGAAGTGGAAGACGCCGCTGACAACTACGCCGAATTCCAGAAGGCTGGCGCCGAGGTCTACATCGTCACCACCGACACGCACTTTTCGCACAAGGTGTGGCATGAGACTTCCCCTGCAGTGGGCAAATCCAGATTCCCCCTGGTTGGCGACCCGACGCACCAGCTGACACGTGCTTTTGGCGTGCACATAGACGCAGAAGGCCTGGCCCTGCGCGGCACCTTCATCATCAATCCCGAAGGCGTGATCAAGACCATGGAAGTCCATGACAACGCCATCGCTCGCGACGTGAAGGAAACACTGCGCAAGCTCAAAGCGGCTCAGTTCGTCGCCAACAACCCGGGTCAGGTTTGCCCCGCCAAGTGGAACGAGGGCGCCAAGACCCTGACGCCGTCCCTGGACCTGGTCGGCAAGATCTAAGCAGGCCCTCTGCTGGAAGGGGTGCACTGTTGAGCCCCTTCTGTCAGACAGCTTGCAGTTCGGGGCTGCCATGCCCACTTAACGCACATCCCCAAAGGAAAAATCATGCTTGATGCACCGATGAAAACCCAGCTTGAAGGCTACCTGAAAAATCTGCGCACGCCGATTCGCCTGATCGCATCGCTGGACAGCAGCGACAGAGCAACCGAGATGCGTGAACTGCTGGAGGAAATTGCCGGTCTGTCCGACAAGGTGAGCCTCGATGAATCCGGCAGCGATGGGCGCAAGCCCTCTTTCGTGATCGCCAGAGAGGGTGAGACACGCGGCGTGCGCTTTGCAGCCATCCCGCTGGGTCACGAATTCACTTCGCTGGTATTGGCCCTGTTGTGGACCGGCGGTCACCCGCCCAAGGTGAGCCCCGAAGTCATTGAGCAAATCAGGGCGCTCGACGCCGAGATGAACTTCGAGGTCTACATGTCCCTGTCCTGCCATAACTGCCCCGACGTGGTGCAGGCGGCAGCACTCATGGCGATCTACAACCCCAAAATTCAAACGGTGGTGATCGACGGCTCCCTGTACCAGGCAGAAGTGGACGCGCGCCAGGTCATGGCAGTGCCCATGGTCTTCATGAACGACGCATTGTTTGGTTCCGGTCGCATGACGCTGGAAGAGATTGTGTCCAAACTCGACACCAACTCAGGCGCTCGGGAAGCCGCCAAGCTGAACGAGAAGGACCCCTTCGATGTCCTGATCGTGGGTGGTGGACCCGCCGGTGCAGCAGCGGCCGTCTACGCGGCGCGCAAGGGTATCCGCGTCGGCGTTGTGGCCGAGCGCTTTGGCGGTCAGGTCAACGACACCATGGCGATCGAAAACTACATCTCGGTGCTGGAGACCGACGGCCCCAAATTCGCGGCAGCGCTGGAGGCCCAGGTTCGCCATTACGAGGTGGACATCATGAACCTGCAGCGCGTCAGCAAGCTGGTTCCTGCCGCCAGCCCCGGCGACTTCACGCAAGTGCATATGGAGAATGGCGGTGTGCTCAAGGCAAGCAGCGTCATCCTGTCCACCGGCGCGCGCTGGCGCAATGTCAACGTGCCGGGTGAAGCCCAGTACAAAAACAAGGGCGTGGCCTACTGCCCGCACTGCGACGGCCCGCTGTTCAAGGGCAAGCGCGTCGCGGTCATCGGCGGCGGCAACTCCGGTGTCGAAGCGGCGATTGATCTGGCTGGCGTGGTTGAACATGTCACGCTGGTGGAATTTCTCGATGTACTCAAGGCCGACGCCGTGCTGGTGAGCAAGCTCAAGAGCCTGCCCAACATCACCATCCACGTGAACGCCCAGACCACCGAGATCACCGGCGACGGCCAAAAAGTCAACGGTCTGCGTTACCGGGATCGCGCCACGGAGGTGGAGCACTCAGTTGAACTTCAAGGTGTGTTCGTCCAGATCGGCCTGGTGCCCAATACCGAGTTCCTCAAAGGGACGCTGGAGCTGAGCCGTTTCGGCGAGATCGTGGTCGATACCAAGTGCCACACCAGTCTGCCGGGTGTCTTTGCTGCGGGCGATGTGACCACCGTGCCCTACAAGCAGATTGTCATCGCCGCCGGTGAGGGCGCCAAAGCTGCCTTGAGTGCGTTTGACTACCTGATTCGCCGCCCTGCAGTGACCGCGACAGTAAAAGCAGTCGAAGGTGCTGCGGCTTCGTGAGGTTTGCAAAATTCGCTACATCACTGGAGCAGAGTCAAGACAAGGTTGTCATTGCGGCCTGCCTTGTCATTGCGGACTACCATGTCATTGCGGACTTGATCCGCAATCCAGTGGTGGCGTGGCACTGGATCCCGGATCAAGTCCGGGATGACAAACTGGGCGGCCGGGATGACAAACTGGGCGTCTGGGACGACAAATGCCGGTCCGGTCTGAATTTCACCGCACTGATCTGAATTTCACTGCACCGGACGCGTTGCACCCCAGAGGCCGACAAGACAGAGCACCATACCAGCGCTAGATACCAGCGTTGGCCGCCAGCCTTCAAACAGTGCCGACATCAGCAGCGCCATCGGCGGAATGACCAGGCCGGTCAACGCCGCGCGTCCTGGCCCCTGCCGTTTTGCCAGATTGAAGTAAAGCAGAAACGCAGCCACTGATCCCAGTGCGCTCAGGTAGACAAGTGAGATCCAGTAGCTCGGGCGCGGGTCGAGATGAAACTCCACACCGCCGAGCGTCGCAATCAGCAACAGCGTGAATGCGCCATATCCCATGCTCCAGGCCAGCAAAGGAATGAGCGAGGCGCCACGACGCGTCAGACGCAGCGTCAGCATGTTGCCAATGGAGGCAAAGGTCACGGCCATCAAACCCAGACCGACTGCGCCGAGCACGCCGACACCTTCGCGGGCCGCAGCAATCGCAGGCCAGAAGATCAGCACAATGCCCGCCACGCCAATCGCGCCCGACAATGCAAAGCGACGGCTGACAGACTGGCCAAAGCACAGGGCACCGCCGATGGCATTGGTGAAGATCATCAGTGAAAACAGCACCGCCATGAGGCCCGAAGGCAGGTTCTTTTCGGCCTCGTAAGTGCCCATGTAGTTGAAGCCGTACTGCACGGCGCCGGTGAGCAGCAGCCAGCCATGCTGCGCCGGGCTGAACGCCAGCGACTCACCGCGCCAGCGCGCAATCGAGAACAGCATGACACTGGCCAGACCAAAGCGCAGCGCCACCGAATGCAGCACCGCCACATCGCCCAGCTGGTACAGGATGACATGCCAGGTCGTCGCCCAGATCAGGGTCGGGGCCCAGAACAGAAAACGATCAGACACGCATGGCCCGATCAGGCTTGTCGTGCTTCAAGCGGTCGCGTTCTGCAGCGCGGCAATGCGCTCTTCAAGCGGTGGGTGCGTCGAAAACAGTTGGCCCATGCCACCGGCAATGCCGAACGCGGCCACACTCTTGGGTAACTCACCGGCCTGCATGCCACCCAGGCGCGCCAGGGCGTTGATCATGGGCTGGCGCCGACCGAGCAACTGCGCTGATCCGGCATCGGCCCGGAATTCGCGATGCCGCGAGAACCAGGCTACCACCATGGAGGCGGCAAAGCCGAGCACGATGTCAAGCACCAGGGTCGTGATCATGTAGCCAATGCCGGGTCCGCTGGAGCGTTCGTCGTTCTTGCGCAAAAAGCTGTCCACGGCGTAACCGATGACGCGGCTCAGGAACACGACAAAGGTGTTCATGACACCCTGGATCAGGGTCATGGTGACCATATCGCCGTTGGCCACGTGAGCGATTTCATGGCCGATGACGGCCTCGATTTCCTCGCGTGTCATTCCCACCAGCAAACCGGTGCTGACCGCCACCAGCGCCGAATTCTTGAAGGCGCCGGTGGCAAAGGCATTGGGTTCGCCGTCAAAAATACCGACCTCCGGCATGCCGATGCCGGCCTTGTCAGCCAGCTTGCGAACGGTATCGACGATCCAGGCTTCGTCGGCATTTTGCGGCTGATTGATGATGCGCACACCGGAGCTCCATTTGGCCATCGGCTTGCTGATCAGAAGCGAAATGATGGCGCCGCCAAAGCCCATGACCAGGGCGAAGCCCAGCAGCGAACCCAGGTCCATGCCGTTGGCCGTGAGGTAACGGTTGACGCCCAGCAGACTGGCCACCACGCCCAGCACTGTCACCACCAGCACATTGGTCAAGACAAAGAGAAGAATACGTTTCATGATTTCCTTTACCTGCGGTCTGAATCAGCCAGCCGCAGGTCACGATATTAAGGGCAGGCGCCGCGAATTCAAGACCTGGGCGAGCGAAAGACCCCGCTGTCAGCATAGAACTGCGGATCTTCGTTGGCTGGCCACCAGTGCGGAACGCCCAGTACCGGCAAATGCGCAAAGGGCTTTGCCGCCAGTTTTTCGGCGCTCAGGTCCTGCGCCAGCCAGGCGTCCAGTTCTGCCGCTGTCTGGCAGGCCACGCTGGCCCGGTAGACATGCGCCGTGATGGCCTTGCGCGGCTGCACCAGCTTTTCCAACAGGGCGTGGCCAAGCAGCAGCAGATGCGCCTCCTGCCAGAGCGGGCGCAAAGTTCCAAACAGACTCTGCCAGTCCTTGGCGGCCAGCGCATCCCAGAGTGTGTCCGGCGCTTGCAGCACAGCAGCGTTCTCATCAAACAGCGTCAAACCATCACGCGCCGGCCCGCGCACCGGCTGGATGCCGCTGTGTGCAATCTGTGCGACGTGCAACTGATTGAGCCGCTTCTTGGTCAGCGGAAACTGCAACCAGGCCAGCCCATTGAATAAATCGTGCAGTCCCTCGCGCGTCGGGATGCAGCCCGTGTCAAAAATATGCTGCTCGTAGGCCACCCCCTCAGGCAGTGCGCCGTGTGGCACAAAGCGCACCGGGGAACCGGCAACGGTTGACGCCGCCTGGTTCAGGGCTTCTGGCTGCAGTTTCCCGGCGACAACCTGCTGCGACACGTCCTCACCCCAGACTCGCCACGGCGCCAGCCAGGGTGCCTGCCAGTCAATCAGTCCAACTTCCATTGCAGGACTTCACCCGACCGAAGCGGTTTCAGCAGCGCCTCGCCAAAGGCGAAGCTCTCGGGCACCGTGCAGCTCTCGCGCCGCAGCGTGATGCGGCCGGTATTGCGCGGCAGGCCGTAGAAATCGGGGCCATGGAAGCTGGCAAATCCCTCCAGCTTGTCCAGCGCACCCGCTGCATCAAACGCTTCGGCGTAGAGCTCCATGGCCGCATTGGCGGTATAGCAGCCGGCGCAGCCACTAGCGTTTTCCTTCAGTTGCGCAGCGTGCGGCGCACTGTCGGTACCAAGGAAGAATTTGCTGGCACCGCTGGTGGCAGCCTGCACCAGCGCCAGCCGGTGCTGCTCGCGCTTGAGTACCGGCAGACAGTAGTAGTGCGGCCGGATGCCACCCATAAAAATGGCGTTACGGTTGTAGAGCAGGTGGTGCGCCGTGATGGTGGCCGCGCTGAAGCGGCAGGCTTCCTGCGTGTACTGCGCAGCTTCGCGCGTGGTGATGTGCTCAAGCACGATCTTGAGTTCCGGAAAATCGCGCCGCAGGGGAATGAACTGGGTGTCGATAAAGACGGCCTCGCGATCAAACAGATCAATCTCCGGCGCCGTCACCTCGCCGTGCACGAGCAGCGGCATGCCGGCGCGCTGCATGGCCTCGAGCGTCGCGTAGGTCTTGCGCAGATCTGTGACGCCGGCGTCGCTGTTGGTGGTGGCACCTGCCGGGTAGAGCTTAACCGCCACCACCCCTGCATCCTGCGCCCTTTTGATTTCGTCAGGCGGCAAGTTGTCAGTGAGGTAGAGCGTCATCAGAGGCTCAAAACTCAGGCCCTCAGGTACGACAGCACGAATGCGCTTCCGGTACGCCATTGCAGCTGCAGTGGTCGTGACCGGCGGGCGCAGATTGGGCATGATGATGGCACGGCCGAATTGCGCCGCAGTGTGCGGCACCACCGCACTCATGGCATCGCCATCACGCACATGCAGGTGCCAGTCGTCGGGTTGAGTCAGTGTGATCGATTGCGTCATGGTCGGTATTGTCGCCATTACACCCGGCCCTCGAGTGGATAGCTCGGATCGGTATAACCGGGTGTCGACGGGTGACCGGGTCTGACCAGACTGTCCACCAGCGCTGCATCTTCCCTGGTAAACACATAGTCCAGCGCCGGAGCATAGTGCTGCCACTGCGCCAGCGTGCGCGGCCCGGCGATGAGCGAGCTCACCACTCGGTTGGCCAGCACCCAAGCGCACGCAAACTGCGCCAGACTGATGCCCCGGGCCTGCGCGTGCACCTGAAGTTGCTGCGCGATCAGCAGCGACTCGGCACGAAACTCGGTCTCGGCAATGCGCGGATCACCGCGACCGGCGCGACTGTCGGCATCCGGCGTCTGGCCTGGCAAGTACTTGCCGGTGAGCACGCCGCGCGCGATCGGACTGTAGGGCGCCACACCGATGCCGTAATGTCCGCAGGCGGGCAGCACCTCCACTTCAGGCATGCGATTAAGCAGGTTGTAGTAAGGCTGGCACACCACCGGACCTGGCATGCCAAGCTGCCCCGCAAGACGCACCAGTTCGGCGATACGCCAACCGCGAAAGTTGGAAACGCCCCAGTAGCGAATCTGGCCGGCGCGCAGCATGGCATCAATGGCGCGAAGCGGCTCCTCCAGGTTCATGCCGGTGAAGTCCCGATGCAGATAAAGGATATCCAGGTAATCCGTTTGCAAGCGCGCCAGAGAGGCTGCGACCTCGCGCAGCATCCAGCTGCGCGAATAGCGGCCTTCGTTGACCCGATCCGACATGCTGTTACCCATCTTGCTCGCCAGCACCCAGTCTTGGCGCTGACCCTTAATCAGTTCACCGACCATGGATTCAGACGCGCCTTTGGAATAGACGTCGGCGGTGTCGATGAAATTGACGCCCTGAGCGTGCGCATCGGCCACGATGGCGGCGGCCTCCTCACGACCCGTCTGGTCGCCAAACATCATGGTGCCCAGACACAGGGCTGAAACTTTAAGCTGGCTGCTGCCAAGAGAACGATATTGCATAGGTTGCAGTCTATGCCATAGGCGGCCCTACGCCCTTGGCGCTCCGGTCACCGTGGGAGAATCGCACGCACGGCTTGAGTCGAACGACCCTTCACGCAGGAGCGCATTGCCCATGACCATTGAGATTTCAAAAGAGGCACGCAAGGAAGCCATCGCCTCCATCGAACGCTACTTTGCCGAGAACATGGAAGACAAAGTCGGCAACATCGCCGCCGGTGCACTGCTCGGATTCATTCTGGAAGAGATCGGTCCTGTCATCTACAACAAGGCAGTCACCGACGTGCAGGAGCGCCTGCAGTCACGCATCATGGAAGTCGATATCGAAATCCATGAAGACGAGTTTCAGTACTGGCGCAAATTCGACCAAGCGCGAAAGCGCAGGTAGTTGAGAGTGAGTGCGCAATCAGTTCAAGGCTGCCGAGGCCGACCCCTTCTTCGGCGCCGATTACCACTTGAGCTTCGAATCAGCCCGTGCCTTGTTCTACGAACTGACGCCGGCACGCATCGATTTGCTGGAGGCCCTGCGCCAATGTGGTCCCTGCTCTGTCTATGCGCTGGCCAAGACGGTAGCCCGCAACTACTCCCACGTCCACACGGACGTTGGTAAGCTCGAAGAACATGGTCTGGTGCAGCGCACCCCGGAAGATGCTGTGTGTGTGCCGTTCGAGTCGGTGGAGATTCACCTGGATTTGTTCAAGAGCGGGGCTTGATGTGAAGGCCGCACCAAACCCAACGCTGGCATAATAACTATTAACATTTTCAGGAGACGTTTATGCCAACCAGCGTCGCTCTTACGCCGCATTTTGAATCGCTGACGCAGCAGTTGGTGGCTAGTGGACGCTACAACAACGTGAGCGAAGTCGTCAGAGATGGCTTGCGCTTGCTCGAATCCCGCGTGCAAGAAGACAATGCCAAGCTGACGGCTCTGCGCGACGCTGCCAAGCAAGGGTTTGCGGCTATCGAACGCGGCGAATACCTTGCACTACAGTCTGACCAAGACATTCAAAGCTTTGTCCAGCAAGCTGGTCTGAAGGCCAAAGCAAGGATCACACGCGCGAGAAAGACGATCTGACATGTCCGCCAAAGCGGGGTTGCCCGGCTACAAGCTCGTTTTGTCTGACGCAGCCCAACAGGACATCGCCCAGATTCTGGAATGGACGCAAGAAGCGTTTGGCGACGCAGGACGCACTCGCTATGAAAATTTGATCAGCACCGCCTTGATCGACCTGCGCACTGACCCGACCCGCGCAGGCGTTCGGCAGCGGGGTGACATCAGCAAAAGCGTCTGCACTTACCACCTGGCCTCCAGCCGTAAACGCACGACCACCAGCAGACACGTTGCCAAGCCGCGCCATTTGGTTCTCTTTCGGGTGAAGAAAAATGTGATTGAAGTTGCGCGTCTGTTGCACGACGCGATGGATTTCGTTCAACACGTGTCATGAGCGCCAAACACCACACCTACCGCGTAACCTGGACACCCGAATATGGCGAGCATGTCGACCTGTGCACAGAGTTGCCGCCCGTCAGCCGGCTGGCCAGTGGTGCAGTCATCCCCGCAGCGCTGGTCGAAAAGAAAAGAACGACAACGGAATAAGATGAGTGCGTCCTCGCGAGGAGTCTTTAGCGTGGGACTGCACAAGACACTCAGGCGACGGTCAACTTTTCGATCTGGCCGCTCCAGAGCAGTCATTG
>JBAXFI010000030.1:0-24131 GCA_037139995.1 Comamonadaceae bacterium
CGATGTGATGATCGAGGAGTTCAACGCGGAAGCCGGCGCCCGTTGAGAGTCCGCCCGATTCCGCCACTGACCTTGAACCCGCCTCTGTCATCCCGGGGCCCAGTACTTGTCATCCCGGACCTGATCCGGGATCCAGTGCTACGCATGCACTGGATTGCGGATCAAGTCTGCGGCTGAGGCTTGCGTACCAACACTGCTTGATAGATCTGGCTGCTGGGGCACTCAGCGCAGCGGCATAAAGGAGGAGAACGAAGGTCGGGGGACAGCCGCGGAGCTGAGTGCCACTGCGGCCTGATCCACAGCGTTCAGACGCCGACCCTAACGCCAACAGGCAGCAAAGCCGCAAGACCACCCTCGGGTTCGAAGCGGGCGTTGCGGAAGGTCAGGCGCGTGGGGCCTGACCAGGCGCGCTCGGCCACCGGATGGCGCGGATCACCGGGGTAACAGATAACACGCTGGCCATCCTGGTCGAACGGCGAGGGTTCGATCAGCGCCGGTGACCGGCTGCGGGCCGCTGCGAGGACCGCAGCAACATCAGCAAAGTGGGTCAACTGGCTCAGAGTCAGGATCTGCGGTGGCGCCATCTCGATCTGGTTATCCCAGTACTGGCGCAATGCCTGCGCCGGTCTGAGCCAGAGGGTTTCCGTGGCTTCGTGGTCGTCATGCAGTGCCTCCTGGCCCTGCGGCGCTTGCGCCACAAAAAAACGCGTGTCAAAACGCTTGTGGGTCATCGACGCCACGCGCGGCGTGATCCAGCGCGACCAGGGTGCCAGATGGCGCGTCTGCAGCGGCAAACCGAGTTGCTGCAACACGCCCATGAAACTCTGGCCGGCGCCCAGCAGCACACGCGCCTGCAGCAAGACTTCGGGAGCAACACCGTCGCACAACAACAGGCCACACTCCTCGAAGGTTTCGCGCAGGGCCGTGACATACAGGGCCGCAGCGGTCTTCGTGTCCAGATCTTCCTGCTGCAAGGCCTGCAGCAAGTGCCGCAGCGGCTGGTCGAACAGGTCTTGCGCAACCTCACCATCTGCGCCGTCCATCTTGCCGCCGGGGAAGACGTGCACACCGCCCAGCACATTGGAATTACCGTGCCGGCGCATCATCAGCACCTCGGGCCCGAGCGCGCTGTCACGCAGCAGCATCACCGTGGCTGAGGCCAGCGGGGCCGTGTGGACTTCATCAGAGTGGATTTCAATCGCCATGGCCTGCATTGTCGGGGACGGCAGCGGGTGCTGCTGTCGCCATCGTGCAGAAAATGGGTTTAAATCGGCCCATGAACACTGCAAGCAAAAGTCTTTCCCGGCGCGCCGCGCGCCGTTTCTGGGGCTGGGGTGCCGCCGATACAGTGCTCGACGCGAGCGAACAGGCCACCGTCAAGTTCATGGTCGAGCAGCTCGGCGGCCAGTTTGCCGCGCTGACGCCACCGATCGTGGAAGACTTTGATCTGCCCGCACCCAGGATCGCTGCGCCAGCGGCGCTTGCCGCCATGTTCTCCAGCGCACCGCTGGACCGACTCAATCACGCTTACGGCAAGAGCTACGCCGACTGTGCGCGGATGTGGTTGCGCCAGGTTCCCAGACCACCGGACTGGGTCGCCTATCCGGACGACGAGCAGGCCGTGATCGATATCCTGGACTGGGCCGTGCGCAACAAGGTCGCGGTGATTCCCTACGGTGGTGGCAGCAGCGTCTGCGGTGGCGTGGAACCGGCCGTGGGCCAGGATTACGTCGCTGCCATTTCTATGGACATGGAACGCCTCGGCCAGGTGCTGGAAGTGGACGCTGTGAGCCGGGCCGCGCGCATCCAGGCGGGCGCTTACGGCCCCGACATCGAAGCCCAGTTGCGAGGGCACGGCCTGACGCTGCGCCACTTCCCACAAAGCTTTGAGTTCTCCACGCTGGGCGGCTGGATTGCGACGCGCGCCGGCGGTCACTACGCCACGCAGTACACGCACATCGACGACTTTGTGGAGTCCACCCGCCTGATCACCCCGGCCGGATTGCTGCAGACAAGACGTCTGCCCGCATCAGGTGCCGGGCCAGCGCCGGACCGTCTGGTGCTGGGCAGCGAGGGCACGCTGGGTGTCATCACCGAAGCCTGGTTGCGCCTGCAAGCCAAGCCGAAGTTCCGCGCTTCCGCTTCGGTCAAATTTGCCGACTACTTTGCCGCTGCGCGCTGCCTGCGCGCGCTCACCCAATCGGGCCTGAACCCGAGCAACTGCCGATTGCTCGATCCGATGGAAACCGTCTTCTCCGGCGTTGGCGATGGGCGCCACGCGATGCTGGTGCTGGGCTTTGAATCGGCGGACCACCCCCTGAACGCATGGATGGAGCGGGCACTGGAACTGGTGCGCGATCACGCCGGCGAGTACGACGCGGCGGCGGTCGAGCGCTCCATGGCCAGCGAAGGCTCGCAGGAACACCGCAAAGGCGCTGCCGGTGCCTGGCGCGAAGCCTTCATCCGCATGCCTTACTGGCGCGACCCGGCGGTGGGTCTGGGCGTCATCATGGACACCTTCGAGAGCGCCATTACCTGGGACCGCTTCGAGTCGTTCTACCAGAACGTCAAGGCCGAGGTTCAGTCAACGATCGAACGCGTGACCGGGCAGGAAAGCCTGGTCTCGTGCCGCGTCACCCATGCCTACCCGGACGGTCTGGCGCCCTATTTCACCATCGCCGTTCTGGGTTCCGCCAACGGTGACGTGGCCAGCGCGCTCGCAGCCTGGCGCGAAATCAAGCTGGCAGCCAACGCAGCCGTGGTGGCGCACGGTGGCACCATCACGCACCACCACGCGGTGGGCCGCGATCACCGCAGTGGCTATGAGTTGGAGTCGCCACCACTGTTTCGTCAAATGCTGGGCGCGGCCAAGGCGGTGGTGGATCCGTCCGGCATTCTCAATCCGGGTGTGCTGTTCGACGCACAGGGCCGCAGCGCCGCCGCAGGCAGCGTGTTGGCCGGTTGAGGTGATCCGTTCTGCTCAGAGCAGAAACGGGACCAGCCACCAGCTTCTTTTCTTGTACGCTGCCCAATCCGGGTAGCGCGACATGCTGGCTTCTTTCATGACCATGTTCACGGCAAAGAGGCCGAGCCAGACCCAGGCCAGCACCAGCACCGGGAACCAGTGCCAGACCAGCATGGCGAAGCTGCCGTAAATCATCATCTCGCCCAGGTAATTGGGATGGCGCACCCAGCGGTGCATGCCGTCGGTGATGAGGCCATGCTGCAAGCGCAGGGTATAGAACTTCTGCGCGTCGGCGGCGATCATGATCACCGAGCCAAGCAGGCACAGAGTGATACACAGCGCAAACCAGACCGCTTCAGGCAGGGGGTAGACCGGCTGCGACGTACGCGAAATCAGCAACCAACCAAAGACCCAGTACAACCCGAGCACCGCCAGGAAAGCATTGATGCCGGCGCCTAGGGTGATTTTGATCTGCCAGTTCGGATCGGGAAAGGTCAGGTCCTTGATCAGCCAGACCAGACCGTAGCCGCCGTGCAGCGCCAGATAAACCCAGGCCGCAGTGGACGTGTTCTGGTAGTACCAGATCAAAAAGCCAAAAAAGAAGAAGCTTCCGCCCTTCTGGAAATTGATGATCCAGGAAAACTTCCAGGGGCGCGGCCCACCCAGAAAGTCTTTGGACAGGTAGTCGGTGAACTTGCGCATCCCTACTGCCCAAGCCGGAGCCGGCGTTGCCTGAGTCTGATTGGCGCTTCCCGCTGTTGTCATGGCAAAACCCCTTCTTCAGTGGCTGAGGACGATCGGGATTGAAACATAGCACATTGATCGGCCAGAGTCGACTTCATCTCGCCGCAGCGCAGCACTTCTTGTATTTCTTGCCGCTGCCGCAGGAGCAGGGATCGTTGCGCCCCGGTGTGATGTCGGCGTGCAGCGTCGGCACACGCGGACCGAAGTTGCGCCACAGTTCACGCAGGTCATAGACCGCCCAGAGGGCGTCGGCAAAGGCGTTCAGGCGCTTCACACTGAGGCTGGGTGGACCGTTTTCATCAAAGAAGGAGAGCGTCGGCGTGTCCGTGTCGTCCTCGGTCAAAGCGACGATGGCGTCCAGCGCGCCGTTGAGCCACTTGAGCGCCTCCTTGTCGCGCGGCGGCGCCCATTCCACGGGCCAGGCCTCGACCGCATACATGAAACCGAGCGCCCAGATCTGGCCGAACGCAGGCAGGGTATCAGCTTGCATGGCAAGCCGCTCTGCTTCAGGCAAGGCGGCCATGGCGCCCCGCACGTCCATCACCTCGGGCTGGTAGGCGGCCTCGTCGTCCAGCGATTCGACTTCTGTGTCGAGGGCTCGCGCCACTTCACTCCAGCGTCGCGACCAGAGTTCAATAAAGCGCTGCTGCTGCACCGCGCTGGCAAAAGAGCCGTCGTCCGCATCGCCTTCGATGCTGATGGCCAGCAGCACCGGCAAGTACTCCGAGGGCGCGATCGGGCGGCGGCAGCAGATCAGCGCCGCCATAAAGCCCTCACAGAATTCCCATTGCGGTGTTTCGTCGTAACGGCTGCGCAGCTCGTCCAGGATGGTGTCGATCTCGTCAAACTCGTCAGCGCCGAGCGGCACGGCTTCGATGTCGTTCAGGGCAGGCAAGGTCTGGTTCATGGTTCAAAATCCGTTGCGGTTTGTGCGCGCACCAACAGCGCGAGCAGGCGTTTCTTCATGCAAAGAACGGCGCGGTCCTTGCTCAGCAAGGTGGCCTTGTGCAGGACCGCCAGATCGATGAACTTCTGGTCATCCGGGTCGCGGCAGGTAACGCTGGCCTTGGGCGCCACTTCGACCAGGCGGGCTCGGGCATCGAACTGCCGAAGCATGCTTTCGGCGTCCAGTTCAGCGACTGCCAGGCGGGCCATGATCTTCGGATAGCTCAGGACGCGCTGCAGTTCGTCGCGCATGGGCTGGGTTGTCAGCCACTCGATCCTGTTTGAGGCCAGTGCTTGCTTGAGGGCTAGGGTAGCCGTGTCGTTGAAGACGAAGAGGTCGAGGACGATGTTGGTGTCGATCACGATCGGTCGAACCTGGCCGTTGGGGTCAGAGCCCAATTTCGTTCACCGTCATATGTATTGCCTGCATCGTAGTCCTGAATTGGGATCTGACCCCAACTTTTCGGGGCGCATGGTTCCTGCCACCAGGTCGAAGCGGAACAGGCGGCACTCGATCGGGCCGTTCCACAGCGGCACACGGCGTGATTCCTTCAGGCGCATCTTGCCAGGCAGTTTGAGGTCGGGTGAGAGCACCCAGGCGCTCCAGCCGGCGTAGTTCTTCTTCCAGTGGGAACTGAGTTGATTGAAGAACTCGCCTCCATCAGGCAGTTGCGCCTGCTCGCGACCACCACGGTGACTGACGCCGGCCACACCGGCCACTTCAATGCGTTCGCCATAGGGCGGATTGAGCAGCAGGACACCCGGTGTCGGGCACGGTGGCATGCGCTGCAGGGCGTCGCCGCCACGAAATTCGATCACGTCAGCGACGCCGGCGCGTTCGGCATTACGCTGGGCAAAATCAACCATCCGGTGCGCCACATCGCTGCCGAAAATGACGGGCTGCTGACCCGGTTCGCGCTTCACCTCGGCGGCGCGCGCTTCGCTCTTGATGGCATCCCAGACGTGCGCCTGATAGGGCAGGTATTTCTCAAACGCAAACGCCCGCAAGCTGCCCGGCGCGATGTTGCAGGCCATCTGCGCCGCCTCGATGGCAATCGTGCCACTGCCGCAGCAGGGATCGTAAAGCGGCAGCAAATCGCCCTCGCCGCCCATCCAGCCGCTGGCAGCGAGCATGGCAGCGGCCAGTGTTTCCTTCAGCGGCGCCTCGCCCTTGTCCTGACGCCAGCCACGCTTGAAGAGCGGCTCACCGGAGGTGTCGATGTAGAGCGAGCAACTGTCGGTCGTGAGGTGCGCGTAGATGCGCACATCGGGCCACTGCGTGTTGACGTCGGGGCGCACACCGCCGGCCTTGACGCGGAAGCGGTCGCACAGCGCGTCCTTGATCTTGAGGGCGGCAAAGTTCAGCGAGGTAAGCGGGCTGTGCTGCGCTGTTACTTCGACCTTGATGCTCTGGCACGGTGTGAACCAGGCCTCCCACGCCACTTCGCTGGCGGCGCGGTACAAATCCTGTTCGTTGCGGTACTCGGTGTACGACAGCAACACGAGCACGCGCTGCGACAGGCGACTGTGCAGGTTGAGCAACAGAACGTCGCGCCAGGAACTGCGCAGCGCAACGCCGCCGCGCTGCTTCAGGACCTCTGCCACCGGCAGCCCGGTGATGCGCTGCACTTCGGGCGCCAGGTAATCCTCGACACCGGCGGCGCAGGGGAGAAAAAGTTGGATCTGATTCATAAATTCTTCCTGTTGTCACTGCGGGCTCGACCCGCAATCCATGGATCCCGGATCTAGTCCGGGATGACAGCGCCGGGGTTCCGGATGACAATCAAAGAGCCTTTCTAAGACTTGCAGGCGCAATCCGCAGTCCTTCCCGGTATTTGGCAACCGTGCGGCGGGCGCAGTCAATGCCCTGCTCCTTGAGCATTTCGGACAACTGGTTGTCACTCAGCGGCTTCTTCAGATTTTCAGCACCGATGAACTGCTTGATCAGGGCTCGCACGGCTGTGCTCGACGCGTTGCCGCCCGAGTCGGTTCCCAGGCCGGAGCCGAAGAAGTACTTCAGTTCGAAGGTACCGAACGGTGTCGCTATGTACTTGGCGGTGGTGACGCGGCTGATGGTGGACTCGTGCAGGCCGAGCTCATCGGCGATCTCGCGAAGCACCAGCGGGCGCATGGCCAGTTCACCGTGCGTGAAGAAGCTCTTCTGCCGCTCGACGATAGCCGAGCTGACGCGCAGTATCGTGTCAAAACGCTGCTGGATGTTCTTGATGAACCAGCGCGCCTCCTGCAGACGCTGCTGCAGCGCGGCGTAGCTCGATGCATCGCTGCCGCCGCCCTTGTGCTGTTTCAGGGCGTTGGCGTAGATGTCATGCACGCGCAGACGCGGCATGACATCCGGGTTGAGCCGGGCCTGGAACCGGGCCTGCGCTCCCTTACCGACCCGGACCACCAGCACATCGGGGACCACGATATTGCGTTCCACGTTGACAAAACGCCGACCCGGTTTGGGCTCCAGGTGAGCAATCAGGGCGATCGCCTCGCGTATCGCAGCGTCGGTCGCATGGCACTGTTGCACCAGACGCTTGATGTCGCGCCGCGCCAGCAAGTCCATCGGCTGCTTGCAGATGCGCAGGGCCACGTTCAGCGTAGCGCCGGTCTTGCCAGGCTCGCGCAGCGCCTGCGCCAGCAAGGCTTTGAGCTGCAAGGTCAGACATTCAGCCAGATCACGGGCACCCACGCCAATCGGTTCCAGACTTTGCAACAGGCCCAAGGCGACCGTAAAGTGGTGCACCAGTTGATCCCGCTGCGCATCGTCACCGGGATCCAAACCATTGGTCAGTGCTTCCAGAGAGTCTTCCAGATAGCCGTCGTCATTCAGCGATTCAATCAGGAAGCTCAGCGCGGCGCGGTCCTCCTCGCTCAAGCGTGAGGCCAGCGCCTGGGCGTGCAGATAACTTTGCAGAGATTCCTGCGTCCGCGCCAACTCGGTGATCTCGGCGTCCTCGTTGTCGCTCAGGTTGTTGCCGTGCGCTCGCGCATCGCCACCCCATTCGCTGTCGTCAGGCGAGATCTGCGCACAGCCGTCGCCCTCCCAGTTCTGGCCATCGTCTGCGGAGAGCGGGCTGGCTTCGGCGTCACTGTCGGCCACGGCAACGGTGGCAGTGGCGTAGTCAGCGCCGGCGCTGCTGACAAACTCGGCCTCGATATCATCCTTACGAACCGGTGTGTCGGCCTGAGCCAGACCAAAGTCTTCGCGCGGCGCCTCGTCCGCGCCCAGTTCCAGAAACGGATTCTCGTCGAGCATCTGGCCAACTTCCTGGCTCAGCTCGAGTGTCGAAAGCTGCAATAGGCGGATCGACTGCTGCAACTGCGGCGTCAACGCCAGATGCTGCGAAACCCGAAGGGATAACCCTTGTTTCATCTAGACGGGCTTACATTTTGAAGTGTTCGCCGAGATAGACGCGCCGCACTTCGGCGTCGTTCACGATCTCGGAGGGGGTGCCTTGCGCCAGCACGCTGCCATCGCTGATGATGTAGGCGTGGTCGCAAATGCCCAGTGTCTCGCGCACATTGTGGTCGGTGATCAGAACGCCGATGCCGCGCTGCTTGAGGAAACTGATGATGCGCTGTATCTCGATCACCGCGATCGGATCAATCCCGGCAAAGGGTTCGTCAAGCAGGATGAAGCGGGGTTGCGTCGCCAGAGCGCGGGCGATCTCGACCCTTCGTCGTTCACCGCCGGAGAGGGCCAGCGCCGGTGTCTGACGCAGGTGCTCGACACGCAGGTCTTGCAGCAATCCCGTCAGGCGCTTCTCGATCTCGGCCTTGACCAAGGGCTTGCCAGTCTCGTCGCGCTGCAACTCCAGCACGGCACGCACATTCTCTTCCACATTGAGTTTGCGAAAAATCGAGGCCTCCTGCGGCAGGTAACTCAGCCCCAGGCGCGCGCGGCGGTGGATTGGCATGTGGGCGATTGATTGGCCGTCGATCGTGATGTCACCGGCACTGGCTTGCACCAGACCGACAATCATATAAAAAGAGGTGGTCTTGCCGGCGCCATTGGGGCCCAGCAGGCCAACCACTTCACCCTTGCACACCGTCAGCGAAACGTCTTTGACGGCCTTGCGGCTACCGTAGAACTTCTGCAAGTGGCTGACTTCCAGGCGGCTCTCACAAAGACCGCCATCAGCGCGCGGTGGCGCCTCGGCGGACGGACTGCCTGACGTCACTTCTTCTCCCCGCCCAGCGTGATGCTTTGGCGAAGTGCCGGCGCGGAAGGTGCACTGGTCGCTGGCCCGCTGGCCGCCTGCGGCTTGGGTATCAACATGGCACGGATACGCCCACCCGGCGCCGGGCTGGCGCCTGTTCTTGGCTGGACGCCGTCGATGCTGAACATGTCACTGCTGTTGTTGTAGACAATGACGTCTCCGGTAAATTCATCGGCCAGGGTTGCGCCACGGTAGCGCCGCAACTGCGCCTTGCCGCTGATCCTGACGGTATCGGCGCGGCCGTCGTACTCGATCAACTCGCCTTCGCCTTCAAAATACTCATCCAGACCTTCGCGCTTTTGTCGAAAGTAGGCCAGTTTGCTTGGCTCCGCGCTGATCAGACCGAACTGATACCCTTGCGCGTCCTGGCGCACGTCGATCCTGGCCGCCCGGATGAGAATGGTGCCCTTGGTCAATACCACCCGGCCACTGAAAACGCTGGTCTGCTTTTGATCGTCGTAGCGCAGGGCGTCCGCCTCGACGTTCAAGGGCTTGTCGCGGTCCGCTTTTTCAGCGCATGCAAGACCGGCGCCAAGCGCCAGGGCAAGCAGCAGGAAGAAACGGAAAAGGAAGGATTTCATAAAGGCACGAATCTTGCAAGAAGACCTTGCCTTTGGATTGTAGCGAGCGCGCGGCGCTTATTTGCCGTTGCGGACCCCTGCCACCAGATGGTCCACTACCAGCAAGGCGCGCTCCAAGCTCTTGGCCATCACGCCGTCGGTCCAATAGCGGCCCGCCACACCCAAAGCCGGTACGCCAGTGATCTGGTAGGTGTTCTGCAGCTGGGTGGCACGGCTGGCCTTGGTGGCCACCGAGAAAGAGTTGTACTGCTCCAGGAACTTGGCCTTGTCGACACCCTGTTTGGCAACCCAGTCGGCAATCGCCTCACCTTTGACCAGTTCCTTCTTTTCGACGTGAATCGCGGCAAAGACCTTGGCATGAAGCTTGTCGACCAGGCCCATGGCTTCCAGCGCGTAGTACAGGCGCTGTTGCGGCGCAAAGTCATCGCGAAAAGCAACGGGAACGCGCCGCACCGCGACATCTTTTGGGACCTTCTTGCTCCAGGCGTCAAAAGCCGCTTCAAAGGCGTGACAATGCGGACAGTTGTACCAGAAGAACTCGACCACTTCGATCTTGCCAGCGGGCGCTTCGACCATGACCCGCTTGTCCAGCGTCAGGTAATCAACGCCGGCTTCGGGCGCTTTGGCCTGTGCAAAAGCGATGGACGGAACAAAACCCGCGCCGGTAATAGCAGCACCGCAGGCCAGGGAAAAATCACGACGCTTCATCTTCAATCACTCCAGTTAAAAGGGTTTCATCCATAGCCTAACGCTGCACCCGCACCAAGGCGGTCTCCAAGCCGGTGGCATCGAGCTTTTCCTTGACCTTGTCGGCGTCTTCGCGCTTGTCAAACGGACCCGAGCGAACCCGGAATACGGTCCGACCGGACTGTTCGCGCTCCGAGACCTTGGTTTCAACGCCAGTGAGTGAGAGTTTGGCGCGCTGGCTCTCTGCATCCTCAGGCGTGCGAAATGCCCCGACCTGGACAAAATAGATAAACGGGTCGCTGCTGGCACTTCGCGCGCTGGCCAGGTCGCCCAGTGGATCGGCAGTCACGGCCGGCTTCGATTCTTTTTTGGGCACCGTGGGTGAAGCGACAACTGTGCTCGGCGCCACGGCGGCAGCCGATGCTGCAGCCTCCGCCGGCACCAGCGGCTTGGCCGGATTCTTGCCGTACAAGGGGGCATTGGGATCCCAGTCCTTGTTCTTCCTGGCCTCGGCCGCTTCCTGTTCCGGTGTCCGACTCTGGCCCTTGCTCATGAATTGGACAGGGACTTTCATGACGTAGATAGCCACTGCCAGCGCCACCGCCAGGCCAACGACGACCCCCAGGATAAAGCCCAGAATGGTTCCACCGCTTTGCTGTTTCATGCCCATCCCTCTATAAACAGTTGGGGACAGAGTTAAGGATCTGTCCCGCAAAATTATCGTACCGGACAGCGCTCAAGATCTGTCCCGCAAAGTCATTACATTTTCTCCGGCGCGCTGACACCCAGCACAGCCAGCCCATTGTGCAGCACCTGCGCCGTCGCCGCGACCAGGGCCAGCCGGGCTTGTTTGACGACCGGGTCATCGACGAGGATCCGCTCTGCATCGTAATAGCTGTGGTAACTGGCAGCCAGCTCACGCAGGTAAAAAGTGACATCGTGCGGTGCAAAATCCTGCGCCGCCGCCGTCAGCATCTCTGGGTATCGGGCCAACTGCAGCATCAGTGCCTGTGCCTGCGGACTTTGCAGCGGTGAAAGGTCGGCCTGCAGCAGGCTCGCCACATCGCCACCGTCCTTTTCGCGCCAGGCCGCTAGCACCGAGCAGATACGGGCGTGCGCGTACTGCACGTAGTAGACCGGGTTGTCGTTGTTCTTCGCCACTGCCAGATCAACGTCAAAGGTGTACTCGGTGTCGGGCTTGCGGCTGAGCAGGAAGAAGCGTACTGCGTCCTTCGATGTCCACTCGATCAGATCACGCAAGGTCACGTAACTGCCGGCACGCTTGGAAATTTTGACCTCCTGCCCACCACGCACAACGCGCACCATGGTGTGCAACACGTAGTCAGGATAGCCCTCCGGAATCCCGACATTGGCCGCCTGCAGGCCGGCCCGGACGCGGGCGATCGTGCCGTGGTGGTCGGTCCCCTGAATATTGACAACCTTGCCAAAGCCGCGCTCCCACTTGCTGATGTGGTACGCGACGTCGGGCACAAAGTAGGTGTAGCTGCCATCGCCCTTGCGCATGACGCGGTCCTTATCGTCACCGTAATCGGTTGACTTGAGCCACAGCGCACCATCTTTCTCATAGGTCTTGCCCGCCGCTTGCAGGCGCCCGACGGTGTCGTCAACCCGGCCGCTGGTGTACAGGCTGCTCTCCAGATAGTAGTTGTCGAACTTGACGGCAAAGGCCTGCAGATCCAGATCCTGCTCGTGGCGCAGATAGGCCACGGCAAACTCGCCCATGCCATCGAGATCGTTGACATCGCCGCCCGCCGTGAACTCCCGATCGTCAGACTTGACGGTCTTGCGCGCCAGAAAGTCGGCGGCAATCTCGGCGATGTAGTCACCGTTGTAGGCGGCGGCATTCTCCCCGCTGGGCCACTGTGGGTCACCCGGCTTGAAGCCCTGTGCGCGCAGCTGAGTGCTGTTGGCCAGGGTTCTGATCTGCACACCCGCATCGTTGTAATAGAACTCACGGTAAACCTGCCAGCCCTGGGTCTGGTACAGATTGCAGATGGCGTCGCCCAACGCTGCCTGCCGGCCATGTCCCACATGCAGCGGGCCGGTCGGATTCGCCGAGACAAATTCCACCAGCAAGCGCTTGTCCGTGGTGGCCTGGCTGCCAAACCGCTGCGCCTGCGACAACACTTCGCGCACGATCTGTTGTTTGGCTGCCGGCTTGAGCCGGATATTGATGAAGCCCGGGCCAGCGATATCGATCGCGTCGACCCAACGCTCGTAGGCGGGCATCAGCAACAATTCGGTACGCAAATTCTCCGCCAACTGTCGCGGGTTTAGCTTGAGGGGCTTGGCCAGTTGCATGGCCGCAGTGCTGGCCAGATCGCCCAGCGCCGCCTGCTTGGGTGACTCAAAAGCGGCTTTGGCGGCAGCGCCAGGCGACATTTTTTCCAGCACCTGGGCCAAGGCTTCGAGCAATTCAATTTTTACGGAGAGCATCGCTTGATTTTAAGGGTGTGGCCAGGAAAGCGCTTTGTCATCGCGTTTGCAGCGCCAGCCGTTATGGTCGGGAGTCCAATGCAGGATTCCCACCCAAACCCCTTTCTTGAAAGACGCACGATGAAAAAGCTACTCACCCTCCTGACTGTCGGCCTGTCCCTTTCTCTGGGCAGCGCTTTCGCCGCTGACGCACCGGCAAAGTCATCACAGCAAAACAAGATGGCCTCCTGCAACAAGGACGCCGGCGACAAGAAGCTCAAGGGCGACGAGCGCAAGGCCTTCATGAAAGACTGCCTGAGCGCCAAACCAGCGGCCTCGGCCTCGGCTCCGGCTGCAGCACCGGCCCCGGCACCAGCCCCCGCTGCGGCAGCGTCTGCCAAGAAGGGCAGCCAGCAGGACAAGATGAAAAACTGCAACAAGGACGCCGGCGACAAGAAGCTCAAGGGTGACGAGCGCAAGGCCTTCATGAAAGACTGCCTGAGCAAATAGGCAAGAAAAAACCCCGCCGGCGATGCCCGGCGGGGTTTTCTTTTGGCATGATGCGGCCATGATGCATCGCAATACCTCGTCTCCGTCCATTTCCTGTGTCATTCCGTCCTTCAACGAAGCGCGCAATCTGGGCGCCGTGGTGCCGGAAATTCTGGCCACGCTGGCTTCCCTGAGTCCCAGCGTGGAACTGATCGTGGTGGACGATGGCAGCCTGGACAACACCAGCGAAGTCATGCAGGCCCTGTGTGACAGCCATCGCGAACTCGTCTACCTTCGGTTTTCCCGGAATTTTGGCAAGGAGCCGGCGCTCACCGCTGGCATAGACACAGCGCGCGGCGATGTGCTGATCCTGATGGATGCCGACGGACAGCACCCCGTCAGCCTGCTGCCCGAAATGCTCAGGAAATGGCAGCAGGGCTCGGACGTCGTCTATGCCGTGCGCAAGACCCGCGACGACCAGTCGGGTCTGCAGGTCAAACTGACAGCGCTCTTTTACAAGCTGGTGAACTTTGGCAGCCGGGTCAAAATCCCGGCCAATGCTGGCGACTTCAGGCTGATGGACCGCAAGGTCGTCAATGCCCTCAAGAGCCTGCCCGAGCGCAACCGCTTCATGAAAGGCTTGTACGCCTGGGTTGGTTTCAACAGCACGGCGATTGACTACGAGCCCTTGCCGCGCGCCGACGGCAAGAGCAACTTTGGTCTGCGCGGTTCGCTGTCGCTGGCGCTGACCGGAATTCTGGCGTTTTCGATTACACCCTTGCGCGCATTGACCGCCGTCGGCATGGCACTGTCAGTAGTGGCTTTGGGCTACGGTCTGTGGGTTGTGGGTGAGTATTTTTTCTCCGGCATTGCGGTACCCGGCTACGCCACCATCGTCGTCGGCATGATGTTCTTCAGTGGCATCCAGTTGCTCTCCATCGGCGTGCTGGCTGAATATGTCGGGCGCATCTACGAAGAGGTCAAACAGCGCCCGCCCTACCTGATCAGCCAGCGTAACGGACATGGCTTGCCTGTAACCAGCGCGCCGGAAGGTTTCAGTAGCCGGTCGCAGGAACAGCAAGCCTCGCTGCTTTGAGCGCATCCACGTTCTGGTTCCTGTTGGTCGGCGCCAGTGCGGCGGCCACCCATATGCTGGTCTTTGCCATGACGCAGCACCTGATGTGGCCCGAACTGGCCAATGCACTGGGTTTTTGTGTCGCCTTCTTTGTCAGTTTTGCCGGCCACCGCTTGCTCAGTTTCAAGAATGCCGGGACCTCCGTCGCCACCAGTCTCGTGCGCTTTGCAAGCACCGCCGTTGCCGGTTTTGCCAGCAATGAGCTGGTCTTCATGCTGTTGCTGCGCGCGCTGCACTGGCCGGCGTTAGCGGCTCTAGCGCTGGCGCTGGTGCTGGCAGCCGGGCAAACCTATGTGCTGAGCCGGTTCTGGGCTTTTCGCCGTTAGGGCCGGAGCCGACTGGTACAGGAGCCAGCCGGCACCTTCGTAAAAGCGCTTCCAGCCCGACAGATCCAGAGATTTTTCACTGCCGATGCGCAGCACCAGCCAGTTGCCGCTCGCCAGACCCGCGGCTACCAGTACTTCGGGTGCCTGCAACAGTCTGGATGCCTGGGCATCAAAATCAGCGCCTTCAAACAGTTCACGCTGCCAGCCGTCACCGGCCTGACTACGCAACAGCGACCAGTTCTCCAGCACCACCATCGGCTTGCTGGTTTGCGCATAAAACGGCAGGTCGTAAGGGTAAGCGCCTGTGACGTAAATCGTGTCGGTTGGTGCGGCAGCGCAGGCCAGCACCTGCGCCAGGTCCCGCGTGCGTCCGCTGCGCGTCACCTCGCCGACCTGGGTCACGATGGCCAGTGCAACGCCGATATTGACGACACACAGTGCGGCAAACACTTGCCCGCCGCGTCGAAACCGCGCCATGCTGCGCTGCCACCCGAGCGCGGCTAGCAAGGCCAGTGGCGGTACCGCCGGCAACACGTAACCGACCAGTTTGGAATTCGGAATCGAGAAGAAGAGCGTGATCGATGCGGCCCAGATCCAGCACAGAGCGGTCCACTCTCTGGCCACCGGTGGCGCGGCGTCCGGCACCTCCATGCCTTTACGGCGCAGTTGCGCCAGTGCAAAAACAACCCAGGGAAACAGCAGCAAGCCCAGCGCTGCCAGGTAAAACCACCAGGGTTGCGGATTGTTGTAGGTGCTGGCGGTATAACGTTTGAAGTGTTGGTTGACGAACATGTAATCAAACAACTGCGCGTACTTTTGCTGCGCGACAACAAACCAGGGCAAGGCGATCACGGCAAACAGGGCCAATCCGCTCAACCAGGGCAGGTACAGCACCTTCTTTAATTGCCGCGTCCAGATCAGCCAGAGCAAAATCACCAGACCCGGCAGGGCAATGCCGATCAGCCCCTTGCTCAGCATGCCCATGGCGCAGGCCACAAAACCGAGCCGGGCCAGCAGCGCCTGCGGCTTCGCGCCAGCCATGAAGGCAAAAGCAAAGCACCAGATCGCCACACCGATCCAGCTCGCTACCAGCATGTCGTGGTTGATGTACTGGCCACCAATCAGAAAGCTCAAACTGGTACCGAGCATGAGGGCGGCGCGGCGCGCCATCTGTTCGGTACTGATGAATCGGGTGGCCAGATAAAGTGCCACCAGCATCAAGCCCACATGCAGCGCCGGCACCAGGCGCAGCGCCAGTTCATTGACGCCGAAGGTCGCCAGCGAGATCGCTTCGAGCCAATGCAGATAGGGCGGCTTGTGAAAAAAAGGAATGCCGTTCAGGCGCGGCGTCAGCCAGTCGCCGCTGACCAGCATCCAGCGGCCAATTTCTCCGTAGCGGCCTTCATCGGGCACGGCCAGCGGTCGCATGCAGGCCAGCGCCAGCAAGCCCAGCCAGAGCGCAGCCAGCGTGAGCCATGATTTCTGGCGTTCGGTCAGGGAGGGAGTCACCACGAAATTTTAGCGATCAAAGGAATTTCCCCGAACCACCCGAACGGCGGCACCCTCAAGCGCTGCTGGAAATTGCGCGCCACTGAGGTAGTCGAACTCCCACAGACGGGCGGCACCAATCGCGTCCGGCGACTCTGACCCCAGGGCCGGGTGGCACATGATGATGCTGCGCTCCGGCGCGGCCCGCAACCAGCCTTCCATCAATGCGCCGTAGCGTTTCTGATCGCCCGCAAAATCGTAAACGCCAAGCAAAACAGTCATCGCCCGCAAACTGGCCTCAGCCACCAACTTTTCCAGAGCCGCTGCGCCCATGGCCGTGATGACGCGACTTTTCAGGTCGACGCGGCCAACGGGCACCCGGGAAATCCGCAGATAGGGCAGCCGGCCAGATCCGTAACGCTTGACCAGCGTCTGCACCAGCGCTTCGCGAATGCCGGCGAACTGATGTACATGCTGATGGCCGTCCACATAGTCGGGTGGCGCTTTCCAGTGCGCCTCAAAAGCATCAAGTTGATGCTCGATCACCGTGCGCGTCTGCGCTGCAGCGCTACCGCGACCAAAGCCACCCAAGGTCGCCTTGAGCATGGCAGCTCCCAGCGCCAAGCCGTGCCCATGGGCAAGCGCAAAATCACTGGTCCAGTCCAGATGCAGTCCAACGTCAATCGCCTGCGGCAAGTCCTTGAGCAAGTGCCCATCCTGTGGCCAGCGAGGTGCGAGCACCATGACACTGGTGGCACTGATGCGACCCGCCCGCGCCAGTGCAGCGATACCTTGTGAGGCGCCGACATGGACCGCAAAATCATCGGCGCAGACGATGACGCGCTTGGCCTGCACGCTGCTGGGACGCATCATGGTGCGCGCCAGAAACCTGGCTGGGCGTAGTGGTGTTTCAGAAAATCAATCCACAGGCGCAGGCGCAGCGGCATGTGTTTGGCGTGGGCAAAAACCGCGTAAATGCCGTTGGCCGGCGCAGCAAAATCCTCCAGAACCGGCACCAGCAATCCGGCGGCGATCTCGGCCTCGACCTCCCAGGTGCTGCGCCAGGCAATGCCGTAGCCGGCCAGGCACCAGTCATGCAGCACCTGACCATCCGAGCAGTCAAGTGGACCACCCGGCTTCAAGTAAACAGGTTCGCTGCTGTTGCCCTTGGGCACACGGAACGACCAACCCCGTGTCTGCGAGGCATCGCTCGACAAAACCAGGCAATCAAACTTCGACAGGTCTGCCGGTTGCACCGGTGTCCCATGCTGCCTGAGGTAATTTGGGGTGGCAACGCAGAGTCGGCGGTTATCCGCCAGACGCACGCTGATCAGGCTGGAGTCGCTCAGGTCACCGACCCGCACCGCGCAGTCGAAGCCCTCCGCTGAAAGGTCGACGACGCGGTCGCTCAGGTTCAGCGAAATACTGACATCGCTGTGCAATTCGCGAAAGCGGGGTACCAGCGGCGCTACGTGGCGCCGGCCAAAGCCCGCGGGCGCCGTCACCCGCAAATGCCCGCTGGCTTTGACGCCGCCAGCCGAGACACTGGACTCGGCACTGGCTACGTCGGCCAGCAAGCGCTGACAATCTTCGAGAAAGGAACTACCCTCGTGCGTGAGCGAGATGCGCCGCGTGCTGCGCACCAGCAACTTCACACCCAGGCGCTGCTCCAGCGCGTCAAGCCTGCGCCCCATGATGGCCGGTGCCACGCCTTCAGCCTTGGCAGCGGCTGTCAGGCTGCCACGCGTCGCAACGGACACAAAGGATTCGAGCTGCTTGAACTTGTCCATGGTGACGGTATTGTGCGGCAGATGCTTGCGGGGCCGCACACAGCCAGGCCGGCAAATCGAGGCAATGGGAATCTGCGGCTACTTTGCCAGCACAGTTATGGTGAAGTCGGGACTGGCGCCCGGCGGCAGCGGGCTCCATGGCTGCCGGTAAGTGCCCCTCAGGTCCGATGAGCCGATTTTGGTGACCTTCAAGGTGACGATCTGCTTGCCCCCCGCGCCGGTCGTACCTGGTGGATTCGGGTCTGCCGCGTAATTGCTGCTTACTATCTCGAACGTGTCGCCGGCAGTGAATGTCCATGCGAAGCCGGTCGTCGCGTTGGCTTTGAGGTTGACGATGATGGTGTCCCCAACCGCAGCGTCAATCGTGCTCCCGGTCAGTGCCACGGGCGTGATCTCGATAGTCTTCGGGGCTGCCGAACTCCCGCCGCAAGAAACCAGCAAGGCTGCGGCCAGCATTGCCGTCAGAGCCAGCATTAACGGCCGGCCCGTCCTTTTGCCTATCAACATATCCATGTCCTCGCCCCAAATCGGCGCAGTCTACCAGCGAGCGCTTACCGACACTCAGCGGTCGCTCAACACTGCACCAAATGCCTGCCGCGGACCCGCATGCTTGGTGGTGTGGTTCAAGTACCAAACACGCGCGAAGCGTGCACGCCAAGACCCGTGGCGACGCTGGCCAGGCGGTCCCCTTGCACGGAGCGCGCCGTGGCAAATCGTGCCGATAGACGCTCGGTCAGCAGTGCCATGCCGGTAGAGCCGCCGGTCAAGTAGAGCGCGTCGATGCGCTCGGGTGGCAGACCGGCGGCCTGCACCGTCTGCACCGCGGCTTCGACGATGCGATCCAGGTCGACGCGGATTGCCTCCAGCGCCAGCGCCTCGTCCAACGTTACCGCCAGCCCTGGAGCCAGCGCGTCAAGCGCCACGCGCGCCGGGGTGCCAGCGCAAGCGCTGATCTTGGCGGCCTCGGTCCTGGCTGCCAGTTCGTGACCCAGCCGAAGCTCCAGCACACGCATCAGCCTGCGGTGCAGTTCAGGCTCGGCAAACCAATCAACCATGGCGCGCCACTCTGCGACGCGGCGTGGGCGATAGCACGTGTTGATCAGGTGCCAGGTGGCGAGGTCGTGGTAGATAGTGCTTGGCACCGGGCGAGCGCCCTGCCCGCCCGGTCCGTGAGCACCAAAGCCCACCAAGGGCAGCAGCGCAGCCAACTCGATCTGCCGGTCGAAGTCGGTGCCGGCGATGTGCACGCCGTGGTTGGCCAGAATGTCGTCGCGACGGTCGGCGCGCAGTCGCCGCCCGGGGCCAACACGCACGACGCTGAAGTCGCTGGTACCACCGCCAATATCTGCCACCAGCACGATCTGTTCATGCACCACCTGCTGCTCGTAGTCGAAGGCTGCGGCAATCGGCTCAAACTGGAAGCGCACATCGCCGAAGCCGGCAGCCTGCGCCGCAGCAGCCAGCGTGGCTTGGGCCCGCGCGTCGCGCTCGGCATCGTCATCCACAAAAAACACCGGCCGCCCCAACACCACACGGTCCAGCGGCTGCTGGGCCGACGCTTCGCCGGCGCGCCGCAGATAACGCAGGTAGCCGGTGATGACGTCCAGATAACGCACGGCGTAGCCATTACCTAGGTCGGTGGTCTGCTCCGCCAGGCTTGAGCCCAGGATGGACTTGAGCGAGCGCATCAGACGGCCGGCATAGCCGTCGACATAGGCCGCTACCGCAGCCCGTCCGTATGCGCGCGCCATGGCACCGTCGGGGCGATGCACGCCGTGGGCTTGAGCGGCCTCAAGTTCGTCAGTGAAAAAGAAGACCGCCGTCGGGATGGTCGACTGCCCGTCTTCCAGCGGCACCAGCCGCCTGCTGCCTTGGTGGTCAGCCACGACCACACTAGAGTTGGAGGTGCCGAAGTCGATTGCGCAATAGCTCATGAAAGGCGCGATTGTAGTGGGCCGTTTCGGTGATATTCGTGCGCCTATGAATCAGGATGGGCCTACGCCCCACTCGGCCTGTTCCGACTTGAGATACTGAGCCGAAGTCAGATCAAATCATGCCACGGCACGCTGACTGCGCAGCGCATCGATCTCCTGCGCACCGTAGCCGAGTCCGGCCAGCAGTTCGGAGGTGTGCTCGCCTTGGGTGGGAGGCTGCAGCCGCACGCCCAGCCGCTGACCATCCATGGTGAAGGGAAAGAGCGTGGTCCGCACGGTCTGCCCCGCGCGCTCACCATCGGGCAAGGTGATGTCGGCCAGGCCACCGGTGGCCAGCAGGTGCTCGTCGTCATACAACTCTTCGGGGCGGCTGATCGGCGCAAAGGGCAGACCGACGCGCTCAAACAGCGCCGTCAGATCGGCCGCGCTGTGTTCCGCCAGCCGCTCGCGCAGCACTGGCAGCAGCGTGGCGCGTTGCTGCACGCGCAGGTTATTGCTACCGTATTGCGGATCGGCTTTCAGGTCGGCAAAACCCAGGGCATCGCAAAAGACGGCCCACTGCGAGTCACTCACCGCAGCCAGAAAAATCTGCTCGCCGTCTTTCACGGTAAAGACGTCATAAACCCCCCAGGCCGAGATGCGGTCCGGCATCGGCGCGGCGGCCTTGCCCGTAATGGCGAACTGCAGCATGTGCTGCCCCACCAGAAAAACATTGTTCTCGAACAGAGCGCTCTGCACCTCCTGCCCCCTGCCGGTAATGCCACGCTGGATCAGGGCGCCCAGCGCACCGATGGCACCAAACATGCCGCCCATGATGTCGTTCACACTGGAGCCGGCACGCAGTGGGTCGCCCGGGCGCCCGGTCATGTAGGCCAGGCCCCCCATCATCTGCACCACCTCGTCAAGCGCCGTGCGGTGCTCGTAGGGACCTGGCAGAAAGCCCTTGTGACTGACATAAATCAGTCGCTGGTTGACCTTGGACAGCGCCTCGTAGTCGAGCCCGTACTTGGCCATGGTGCCGGGCTTGAAATTCTCCAGCACCACGTCGGCACTGGCCGCCAGTTTGCGCGCAATCTCGGCCCCATCAACACTGTGCAGGTTGATCGCAATGCTCTTCTTGTTGCGATTGAACATCGGAAAGAAGCCTGCGCCCGAACCGAGCAGGTGGCGCGTACGGTCGCCCTCGATCGGCTCCACCTTGATCACCTCGGCCCCCATATCTGCCAGCACCATGCCGCAGGTCGGACCCATCACCATGTGGGTGAATTCGACGACACGTAGACCAGCCAGCGGCAAGGCTCGACAGGTCGAGGAACTGGCGTTGCTTTGGTTCATGAGCTTGGTTCCAGGGATATTCGAATGACAGCTTGAGCGTTTCAATCCTACCCTTCTGATTACATTCTATTTTGTCACCAATAAATTGATATATTGAACATTAATCTATGCCAAAGTATCGAATACAGTAGAAGCATGCCAAGAAACAGCCATGCCGTGAGCGAAAAGTCCAGATCCCCAGTCGTGGGAACCCCCTGCGCCGTGTTGTTCGACGCTTACGGCACGCTGTTTGACGTTTACAGCGTGGCCCTGCTGGCCGAGCAGATGTTTCCCGGACACGGCCAGGCGCTGAGTGTGCTCTGGCGCGACAAGCAGATCGAATACACGCGGCTGGTGACCACCAGCAAGCGCGGCCCGGCCCAGGAGTCGGTTTACCGCCCGTTCTGGGAACTGACACGCGCCGCCCTGGTTTACGCCGTCAAGCGGATCGTCGCGCCAACGCCGGCAGCACTGGCGGAGATGGACAGCCAGATTGACAGCCTGATGAACCAGTACCGGCATCTGAGTGCTTTCCCGGAGAATCGGCAGGTGCTAAGCGAGCTCAAGGCGCGCGGCATTCCGACCGGGATACTCAGCAATGGTGACGCCGCGATGCTGAGTCTTGCCGTCAAGTCGGCCGGACTCGATGGTCTGCTGGACCACCTCATCAGCGTCGACCCGATCCGCAAGTACAAGACCGACCCAGCCGCCTATGCCCTGGGTGAACAGGCGACCGGTCTGAGCGCGAAGCAGATTGTTTTCGTCAGCAGCAATGCCTGGGACGCGCTGGCCGCGACCTGGTATGGCTATCAGACTCTGTGGGTGAACCGCTACCAGTTGCCCTTTGAAGAACTGGGCACTGAGCCCACGCGCAGCGGCAACAGTCTGCGCGACGTCCTCGATTTTTTCCCCATCGCCGCCCCCCAAGCACCATGAGACAAATGCCACCCCTCGTTGTCATTGCGCCCAGGAGGTTGTCATCGCGCCCAGGAGGTTGTCATTGCGGACCTGATCCGCAATCCAGTGCTTGCGTGGCACTGGCTCCCGGATCGAGTCCGGGATGACAAAGCCTGGTCCGGGATGACAGTCAAAGCCCTTAATTCACCCTAACCGGAGTCCCCCACCATGACCGCACGCACCCCTGTCCTCCGCCTGCAAGTTGCCACCGTACTGCACCAGTTCGTGGAAAACCAGGTGCTACCTGGCACCGGCATCGCACCGGCCAAATTCTGGCAAGGCTTTGACAGCCTGGTAGCCGATCTGGCGCCGAAAAACATCGCCCTGCTGGCCGAGCGCGACCGGCTGCAAAGCGAACTCGACGCCTGGCACAAGGCCAATCCCGGCGCCATTGCCGGCGCAAGGGGCATGAAAGCCTATCGGAAGTTTCTGGAGGGTATTGGCTACCTGGTGCCGGTGCCCGCAAAGGTCAAAGCCAGCACCAGGAACGTCGATGCTGAGCTCGCCTTGCAAGCCGGCCCCCAACTGGTGGTTCCCATCACCAATGCCCGCTACGCACTCAATGCCGCCAACGCACGCTGGGGCAGCCTGTACGACGCCCTGTACGGCACCGATGTAATTTCAGAGGCCGATGGCTGCGAAAAAGGTCATGGCTACAACGAGAAGCGCGGCGCCAAAGTCATCGAATACGCACGCCATGTGCTGGACCGCTGCGTGCCGCTGAAAACCGGCTCGCACCTTGATGCCGCCGCCTACGCCGTGATTGACAACCTGCTGGCCGTGACCAAGAAGAACGGCAAGATCGTCGGCCTGAAAAACCCGGCGCAGTTTGTCGGTTTCCAGGGTGAGACGGCGGCGCCCTCCTCGGTGCTGCTGTCGCACCACGGTCTGCACATGGACATCCGCATCGACAAGACGCACCCGATTGGCCGGACCGACGCTGCCGGCGTGGCCGATCTGGTGCTGGAGTCAGCCCTCTCGACCATTCTGGACCTGGAAGATTCGGTGGCGGTAGTGGATGCCGACGACAAGGTGTTGGCCTATGGCAACTGGCTGGGCATTCTCAAGGGCACACTGACCCAGGATGTGGAGAAGGCCGGCAAGACCTTCAAGCGCGGCCTGAACCCGGACCGCCAGTACACCGGACCGCGCGGCGAGGATGTGGCGCTGCATGGCCGCTCGCTGCTGTTCCTGCGCAACGTGGGGCACCTGATGACCAATCCGGCCATCCTCTACACCGACAGCCAAGGACAGCTGCGCGAAATTCCTGAAGGTATTCTGGACGCCGTCATCACCACCACCATTGCCCTGCACGACATCAAAGCCAATGGACAAAACGGCATCCGCAACACACGCCGTGGCAGCGTCTACATCGTCAAGCCCAAAATGCACGGCCCGTTCGAAGTGGCCTTTGCCAGCGAACTGTTTGGCCGCGTCGAAAAGATGCTGGGCCTGCCCGACAGCACCGTCAAGCTCGGCATCATGGACGAAGAGCGCCGCACCAGCGTGAACCTGAAGGCCTGCATTGCCGCCGCCAGCAGCCGCGTGGCCTTCATCAATACCGGCTTTCTGGACCGCACCGGCGACGAGATGCACAGCGCCATGCAGGCCGGGCCCATGATCCGCAAGGCCGACATGAAGTCCAGCGCCTGGATTGCCGCCTACGAGAAGAGCAATGTGCTGGTCGGTCTGGAATGCGGCCTGCGCGGCAAGGCGCAGATCGGCAAAGGCATGTGGGCCATGCCGGACCTGATGAAGGCCATGTTGGAGCAGAAGATTGCACACCCAAGAGCCGGTGCCAACACGGCCTGGGTGCCCAGCCCTACCGCGGCCACGCTGCACGCGCTGCACTACCACCAGGTAGACGTGGTGGTGATGCAAAAGCAGTTGGAGAAGACCGACGTCAACGCCGAGCGCAACGCCATCCTGGACAAGTTGCTGACCATTCCCGTGGCCAGCAAGCCGAACTGGAGCGCGGCCGAGAAGAAGCAGGAACTCGACAACAACGCGCAGGGCATTCTGGGCTACGTGGTGCGCTGGATCGACCAGGGCGTAGGTTGCTCCAAGGTGCCCGACATCCACAACGTGGCCCTGATGGAAGACCGCGCCACGCT
>JBAXFI010000031.1:0-23209 GCA_037139995.1 Comamonadaceae bacterium
GACGGTCAAAGTTCATGTTGGCGCCGCACAAAATGGCGGCGTAGGTCTCGCCCCGGGTCTTGTGCTTGGCCACGTACTGCTTGATCGCCGCCACCGCCAGCGCACCTGCCGGCTCTACGATGCTGCGCGTGTCTACAAACACGTCCTTGATGGCGGCGCAGACGGCATCAGTATCCACCAGGATGTAGTCGTCCACCAGCTTGCGCGCGGTCCTGAAGGTTTCTTCGCCCACCAGTTTGACAGCGGTGCCGTCGGAGAACAAGCCGACGTCGCTCAGCGTGACGCGTTTCTTGGCCACTACCGATTGCATGAAGGCGTCCGAGTCGTTCATCTGCACGCCGATCACCTTGATCTCCGGACGCACCGCCTTGATGTAATTGGCCACACCCGAGATCAGTCCGCCACCGCCAATCGCCACAAACACCGCATCCAGTCGGTTCGAGCCCAGCCCCTGCAACTGGCGCAGTATCTCCATCGCAATCGTGCCCTGACCGGCGATCACGTCCGGGTCGTCAAACGGGTGCACAAAGGTCAGACCCTGTTTCTTTTCCAGCGCTGCGGCGTGCGCATACGCATCCGAGTAGCTATCGCCAAAGAGCACCACCTCACCACCGAAGTGGCGCACCGCGTCAACCTTGACTTGCGGTGTGGTGGTCGGCATCACGATGACGGCGCGCGTGCCCAACTTGTGGGCACTCAGCGCCACACCTTGCGCGTGGTTGCCGGCAGAGGCGCAGATCACACCCTTTTTCAGTTGCTCAGGCGTCAGATGTGCCATCCGGTTGTAGGCGCCGCGCAACTTGAAACTGTGCACCGCCTGCTGGTCTTCGCGTTTGAGTAGCACGCTGTTGTGCAGGCGTCGGCTCAGGGCGCGGGCCGGCTCCAGCGGCGTCTCGACCGCCACGTCATAGACGCGTGCCGTCAGGATCTTTTTCAGGTAGTCGGCGGGGGTCAGGTGGTGGGTCTTCATGGCAGTGCAATGATAAGCTGCCTGTTGCAGGCGACAATTTCTTATCGATAGCAGGAAGGCGAGCAACACAATGGAATGCACAGTAAGTTGGACCGGGGCCTTGGGGACACGCTCGGGCATGGGTTTTGTGGCCGAAACCGGCAGCGGCCATACCCTGGTGATGGATGGCGCGCCCGACGTCGAGAAACCGGACAACGGAGGCCAGAACCTAGCACCACGGCCGCTGGAGACCGTGCTGGCCGGTACCGGTGGCTGCACCGCTTACGACGTGGTGCTGATTCTGCGGCGCGGCCGGCACGATGTGCGCGGCTGCAGTGTCAAGCTGACGGCGGAGCGCGCCACCGAAGACCCCAAGGTCTTTACCCGTATCCACATGCATTTCAGCGTGAGCGGCAAGGCGCTGCCAGCGGCGGCGGTAGAGCGTGCGATTGCCATGAGTCACGAGAAATACTGCTCGGCCAGCATCATGCTGGGCAAGACGGCCGAGATCAGCACCAGTTTCGAGTTGCTGGAGGCCTGATAGTCATGCCGGCCTGCTTCACGGCCGTGCCGGGCTACTTCACTGTCATCCCGGACTCGCAATTTGTCATCCCGGCCCCGGATCAGGTCCGGGGTTTCAACATCCGGGATCCAGTGCTACGCAAACACTGGATTGCGGATCAGGTCCGCAACGACGAGTCGGGACTCGGAATGACTCCGGCGTTTCTCAGATCTGATGCGCTACGGTGGTCATCACCTTGGCCGCGAGTTTCATCAACGTCTTGACCGGCGGCGGCAACTCGGCGGCTCCGGCTTGGCGGGCGTCCAGCGCGTGCCGTGCCTCGTCATCCTTCATCTGCGCCACGATGGCGCGCGAGGCGTGATCGTGCGCCGGCAGGCTGCTGAGGTGACTCTCGAGGTGTGCTTCGACCTGGTTTTCAGTCTCCACGACAAAACCCAGACTCAGTCGGTCGCCGAGTCGCCCGGCAATGAGTCCAAGCCCGAAAGCAGCGCCGTACCAAAGCGGATTGAGCAAGGATTTGCGTTGCCCCAATTCCTGCAGGCGCTGCTCGGTCCAGGCCAGGTGGTCGGTCTCTTCCATGCTGGCGCGTCTGAAATGGGCGCGCAAGGTCTCGTTTTGCGTCGCGAAAGCCTGCGCTGTGTAAAGCGCTTGGGCGCACACCTCGCCCACATGATTCACCCGCATCAGGGCGCCCGAGTGGGCTTTCTCGGCGTCTGTCAGTACGGTGTCCTGCGTTGAGAGGGTCGGGCAGGCCTGACTGGCACGGGGCGTGGCAAACAGGGTGCGCAGGGCGGCGTCGGCGGTGCTTAGCAAGAGGTCCATCCGTGGTTTCCTATTCGATAAATGGTTTGATCAGTAGGGGCGTGCGCGCAGTGACTCAAACCAACGTTTGTCTTCGACCAGGGATGTCCTGGCCTTTTGCCGCTCGTCATCATCCAGGAAGAGCGTCTCACGCATTCGATATTCGATCGTTGGCAAAGACAAAATACCCGCTTCGATCCCTGCGCGTATCCACTCTCTGTCTTTCGGCTCCGAGCGCGCGTACTTGGAGACCGCACAGTCGTTGGAATCGAGGTATTTCACTTTGACGCCGGAGGCAAGCACCTGGCGCACCATCCTGGTCTGCCAGCCTTCTGGCAAGGTGGGAAGGTCCGGGCTGACCGCATCGAAGTAGTAGCCGTGCTCCTGATGGAAGGCGCTGTCCTCGCCGAATTTTGGCGAGAACTCCTGCGCCCGGTTCGGGTCTCGCTCCGGGTAGGCGTCCACCTCCATCGATTGGGTCATCCGTGGCGGCAGTTTGTCGCCGCTGATACCGAGCGCCGACAAGCTCCCGATGACAACGAATTCGTCGAGTCCGCTGTTGCTCCTGATCGCGCTCAAGATGTGGTCGATGTCTTCGATTTTCATGGCACGCTCAGCGCAAAAGGAGTGTTCTGGCGCAATGCCGGACCCCAGGCGTCGTCCATCGCCAGCAATTTCTTTGCGACCTGCTTGGGTTCCGCGTTCAGGATTTCGAACCAGCGCTCGATGTAAACCGGGCTGCACAGTTCCTTCTCTTTCCAGAGCTGGACCATGCGCAAAGCGTCCTCCTTGAGCGCAATGGCCTCAGCCCCCCCCAAAGCAAATTTCACAGCCAGTTTCAAATGTTTTTCCCGTGAGGCGGCCAGCTTGAACTGGTGGTCAGCGCGTGCCTGGCGCCGCCGGGTCATGTCCGGGCTTTCTGACAACAATCCAAACCCGACACCGAGCACCTGTCCTGCCAGTTCGAAGCTGGATACCTGTGCATCCTTGCCTTTCTCCATCTGGATCAGCGTTGTCCGGCTGATGCCCGCCGCCGCCGCCAGCGCTTGCTGTGACATCCCTTTTGAAAGTCGCAAAGACTTAAGGGTTTTTCCGATGTTTTGAGGCGTAGCGGTCATGACCATTATTCTATACATGTAGTGAATAATGGTCAATTGACGGCAAGACATTTTGGCGGCAACGCCTGCCTGTATCGACTTGTTGCAAGCCCACAACGAAAGCGCCAGCTTTGCTAAAGTTTACTGGGGTTTTCTTTGCCAAGCCCGCCGGGCTCTGGTTCAATCCTTCTAACTTCCTGAAATAGGAGGTTGGCCCGGGGTTCAAAACTTGCAAACCGGAGCCCTATGTTTAACCTTGGAGTAAATTCATATGAAAAGATCCCTCATTGCTCTGGCTGCCCTGGCTGTCGTCGGTGCTGCTTCCGCACAAAACGGCTTTGGCGCTGGTGCGGCTTCGTCGGTCACGCTTTTTGGCGTGGTTGACGCGACTGTTGCCATTGGTAACGGCGATACCGCCAACAGGACCCGTTTGACCAATTCCGGCTACAACAGCAGCCGTCTGGGTTTCAAGGGTGTTGAAGACCTCGGTGGTGGTCTGAAGGCCAAATTTTGGCTGGAAGCCGGTGTCAACAATGACGACGGTTCTGGCTCTGCGACCAACGTGAACAACCAGGCAACTGGTGGCGCACTGGCCGGCATGAACGGTAGCCAAGGCCTGACTTTCAACCGCACCTCGTATGTGAGCTTGATCGGCAACTCTGGTGAAATCCGCCTGGGCCGTGATTACACGCCGCAATTCTGGAGCTTCACCGTGTACGATCCGTTTGGTACCAACGGCGTCGGCACGACGCAAGCCCTGAACAGCAGCGCTGGCGGCCTGACCATCGTCCGCGCTTCCAACAGCGTTGCTTACATTTCGCCGAACGTGAGCGGTTTTGTTGTCTGGGGACAGATGTACTTTGGTGAGAACGCTTCCAACGCCGCTTCGCAAGCTGGCGACGGCGGTGCCATCCGCGTTCAATATGACAACGGCCCTCTGAGCCTGGCAGCTGCGTACTCCAAGACTACGACTGGTGCTGGCACTGATGTGCAATCCACCAACATTGCCGGTTCGTACAACATGGGCGTTGCTCAACTGATCGGTTTCTGGAACAAGGATGCCAACACTGGTGCTAAGGACGTAACTGGTTACACCATCGGTGCTCTGGTTCCCGTTGCACCCGCCGGTACCGTTCGCGTTTCTTTCTCTAACTCTGACAATGGCGCTGGCGCCAAGACCGACAAGTTCGCTCTGGGTTATGTGCATGACCTGAGCAAGCGCACCGCTCTGTACGGTACGTTCGCCAGCCTGTCCAACTCCGGCGGCGCTGCTCAAGCTCTGAACGGTGCTATCACTCCGGCCAATGGTTCGTCCACTGGCTTTGACCTGGGTGTCCGTCACGCTTTCTGATCCAGCGCTGACGCAAGTCAGTTAAGGACCTAAAAGTCAAGACCCCGCCGCGGCAACGTGGTGGGGTTTTTTTTATGGGCCAGACGGCAGTATGGTGCTTGCTCTGTTAAATTCTGGCTTTCCCTGGCTCTGATTGATGTTTGCATTTATTCTTCGTCGCTTGATTCAGGCCATGGTGGTGATGGTGGTGGTGGCGTTTATCGCCTTCATGCTGTTCCAGTACGTGGGCGATCCGGTTGTTTTTTTGCTGGGGCAGGATGCCAAGCCGGATCAGATTCGCCAGTTGCGCACCGATCTGGGTCTGGATCAGCCGTTTTTTGTCCAGTTCTGGCACTTCTTGCTCAACGCGGTGCAGGGTGAGTTTGGTCTGAGTCTGCGCCAGGGCGCCAAGGTCTCCCGTTTGATTTCCGAGCGCTTGCCGGCGACGCTGGAACTCGCCCTGGTGGCGGCTTCGCTGGCCCTGCTGATCGGCGTACCGCTGGGCGTTTACTCGGCACTCAAACGCGGCAGCTTCCTGAGCCAGTTGTTCATGACGATCTCGCTGCTGGGGGTTTCCCTGCCGACTTTTCTGATCGGCATTTTGCTGATTCTTGCGTTTTCGGTCGGCCTGGGCTGGTTTCCCAGTTTTGGCCGCGGTGAAGTGGTGCATTTGGGTTGGTGGCAAAGCGGCTTGTTCACGCTTGACGGGCTGCACCATCTGGTGCTGCCGGCCATCACGCTGGCGGTGTTCCAGCTGACCCTCATCATGCGCCTGGTGCGCGCTGAAATGCTGGAAGTGCTGCGCACCGATTACATCCGCTTTGCCCGGGCGCGGGGCTTGAGCAATCGCGCCATTCACTTTGGCCATGCCCTGCAAAACACCCTGGTGCCGGTGATTACCATCACCGGCTTGCAAATCGGGCAACTGATTGCTTTTGCCATCATCACCGAGACGGTTTTTCAGTGGCCGGGCATGGGCCTCCTGTTCATTCAGGCCGTAACCTTCGCCGATATTCCGGTGATGGCTGCCTACCTGTGCCTGATTGCGCTGATTTTTGTGCTGATCAATCTGGTGGTTGATCTGCTTTATTTTGTGGTTGACCCGCGCCTGCGCGTGGGCCGTGCGGGAGGACATTGATGCAGACGACGGGGCCGTATTCGGCGCTCAAGGTTCAGGGCCGCGCCTTTGCGCAGATTGCCGCCTTTCATCCCGAAATTACCGCTTTTCGGCGTGATCTGCACGCCCATCCGGAACTCGGGTTTGAAGAGGTTTATACGGCCTCACGGGTGCAGGAGGCCTTGAAACAGTGCGGCGTTGACGAGGTTCACGCGGGAATTGGCAAGACCGGCGTCGTGGCGCTGATCAAGGGCCAGCGCAACAGCAGCGGCAGGATGATGGCCTTGCGCGCCGACATGGACGCGCTGGCCATGACCGAGCACAACGATTTTCCCTGGAAGTCGGGCAAGGCCGGCTTGATGCACGGCTGCGGTCATGACGGTCACACGGCCATGCTGGTAGGTGCTGCACGCTACCTGGTCGAGACGCGCAACTTTGATGGCACGGCGGTGCTCATTTTTCAGCCCGGCGAAGAGGGCTTTGCTGGCGCCAAGGCGATGATTGAGGATGGCCTTTTTGAGCGTTTTCCGGCACAGTCGGTGTTCGGCATGCACAACTGGCCGGCCATGCGGCCCGGCACTGTGGCCGTCAGCCCGGGGCCCATGATGGCAGCGGCTGACCGGATCACGATCGAGATCACCGGCAAGGGCGGCCACGGTGCCCACGCCTACCAGACGGTGGACCCGGTGCTGGTGGCGGCCCACATCATCACAGCAGTGCAAAGCATTGTGTCGCGCAATGTCAGGCCGATTGACAACGCCGTCATCAGCCTGTGTGCCATGCGCGCTGGCGAACTCGGTGCCATGAGCGTGATACCGGGCAGTGCGACCCTGGTGGGCACCGTGCGCACCTTCAACCCCCAGGTGCAGGCGATGGTGGAACGGCGCCTCACGGAGATGTGCAGCGCAGTGGCCCAGGGATTTGGTGCCAGTGCCACGGTTCTCTATGAGCGTTCCTACCCTGCAACCATCAACACCGCAGCCGAGGCGCGCTTTGCTGCCGACGTGGCCCAGAGCCTGGTCGGTGCCGAGCGCGTGGTGCGCGATCTGGAGCCCAGTATGGGCGCGGAAGATTTTTCCTTTATGCTGCAGGTCAAGCCCGGTGCCTACATGCGCATCGGGCAGGGCGTGGAGGGCGGTGTGGGTAGTTGTTTCCTGCACAATAGTCGCTACGACTTCAACGATGAAATTCTGCCACTGGGGGCAGCCTTGCACGCCAGTCTGATCGAGCAGGGAATGCCGATCTGAAGGTTTTTTTGATGCTAATTTAACGGAGACAAATATGAAATCTGGAACAAAAACGATTCTGACGCCAGTCGCTTTGGCGTTGGCAGGGATGAGTCTGGTGGCGTCGGCGACGACGCTGCGCATTGGCAACCAGGGCGACGCGCTGTCGATGGACCCGCATTCGCTCAACGAGTCGCTGCAACTGACGGTGACCGGCAACGTGTTCGAGCCGCTGGTGACGCGGGGTCGCGACTACAAGCTGACACCGGGCCTGGCGACCGACTGGAAGCAGACGGCGCCCACGGTATGGCGCTTCAATCTGCGCAAGGGCGTGCAGTTTCATGACGGCACTCCGTTCACTGCGGACGATGTGATCTTCAGCTACGAGCGTGCCAAGGACGACGGCTCGGACATGAAGAGCTATGTTGGTCAGATCAAGGAAATCAAGAAGATCAATGATCACGCGGTCGACTTCATCTTGAACGCGCCCTTCCCGATCCTGCCGGATCTGTTTACCGGTTGGCTCATCATGAGCAAGAAATGGTGCGAAACGAATCAGGCTACCAAACCAGTGGATCGGCGCAAAGGCATTGAAAACGCCGCGTCTTTCCGAGCCAATGGTACCGGCCCGTATCGGGTCCGTGAACGCCAACCCGGCGTGCGTACAACTTTCACACGCAACGGCAACTATTGGGGCAAGATTGATGGCAACGTCGACGAGGTGATCTTCACCCCCATCGGCAACGACGCGACCCGTGTAGCGGCTTTGCTCTCAGGCGAGCTTGACGTCATGGAGCCAGTGCCGGTGCAGGATGTGGACCGCATCAAGGGCAACGCCAAACTCAAGGTGCTGCAGGGCCCTGAATTGCGTGTCATCTTTTTGGGCATGGACCAGAAGCGCGATGAATTGCTGTTCTCCAACGTAAAGGGAAAGAATCCCTTCAAAGACAAGCGCGTGCGCCAGGCCTTTTACCAGGCGATTGACATTGACGGCATCCAGAAGACTGTGATGCGCGGCGCTGCCACGCCGGTCGCACTGATGCTGCCGCCCCAGGTCAACGGCTTTGACCCGACCCTGGCCAAGCGCCTTCCCTACGACGTGGAGGGCGCCAAGAAACTGCTGGTGGAGGCGGGCTATCCGGCGGGCTTTGAAGTGAAGATGAATTGCCCGAACGACCGCTATGTAAACGACGAGCGGATTTGCCAGGCGGTGGCCGCCAATCTGTCCAAGATTGGCGTCAAGATCAATCTGGAAGCCGAAACCAAGGGCACTTATTTTCCGAAGATCCTGAGCCGCAACACCAGCTTCTACATGCTGGGCTGGACTGCCAGCACGGTCGACGTGCACAACGTGCTCTATCCGATCATGTCGTCACCGGGTGAAGGCGGTCGCGGTCAATTCAACCTGGGAGCCTACAGCAATGCCAAAGTGGACGAGTTGACGCAGAAAGTCGGTTCCGAGACCGATCTGAAGAAGCGCGGCGAAATGATTCACGAGGCGCTGAAGATTCACCAGGACGAGATTGGCCACTTGCCGCTGCATCAACAGGCTTTGAACTGGGCTCTGAAGAAGAACATTGACATAGTGCAGTTGCCCGGCAACGAAATGCCGTGGAAATTCATCAAGGTCAACCCTTGAACCAGGACACCCGGGCCGGATGAAAAAGTGGTTGTTTCGGTTCGGCGATAGCGATATTGGCTACAGCTTTCGCAACTCACCGCTTGCGATGACTGCGGCCACCATTGCGTTTGTCTGCATCTTCTGTTCCGTCTTCGCCAACTGGGTGGCGCCGCACAACCCGTTTGACCTCAGCACACTGGAGTTGAGCGATGCGCGCTTGCCGCCAGCCTGGGACAAGCTGGGCAGCCTCAAGTACCTGCTGGGCACCGATGATCAGGGGCGCGACATTTTGTCAGCCCTGATGTTCGGCGCTCGCATTTCGCTGGCTGTGGGCTTGGCTTCGGTGGCGCTGTCGGTACTGATCGGCGTGACGCTCGGTCTGCTGGCTGGATTCATCGGTGGCTGGGTGGATGCGCTGTTGATGCGGCTATGTGACGTCATGTTGTCGTTTCCGGCGATTCTGGTGGCACTCCTGATTGCGGGGGTCGGGCGTGCCTTGTTTCCTGCGGCGCAGGATTCGCTGGCTTTCTTCGTCCTGATCATCTCCATCACGCTCACCGGTTGGGTTCAGTACGCGCGCACGGTCCGGGGCTCGACCCTGGTTGAGCGGCACAAGGAATACGTGCAGGCCGCCCGTGTCACCGGGGTCTCCAGTCTGCGCATCATGCGACGCCATGTATTGCCCAATGTGCTCGGACCGGTGCTGGTGCTGGCCACGATTCAGGTCGCCACAGCCATCATCATCGAAGCCACGCTGTCCTTCCTGGGCGTTGGTGCGCCGCCGACTGCGCCCTCGCTGGGGACGCTGATCCGGGTCGGTAACAGCTACCTCTTTTCCGGCGAATGGTGGATCACCGTGTTCCCGGGTCTGATGCTGATCCTGATTTCGCTGAGTGTGAATCTGCTCGGTGACTGGCTGCGCGACGCGCTGAACCCACGGCTGCGTTAGTGAGTACTCATGATCTCCCGGATTCCCGTCATCGCGAGGCCGCAGGCCGTGGCACAGCTTCTCATGCCGGACCGCCGGCTTGCCACGCCGGATCACCAGCTTGGCATGCAGGACCTCCAGCTTGTCATGCCGGGCTCGACCCGGCATCCAGTGTCTTCCGGTACTGGATTGCGGATCGAGTCCGCAATGACGAAACGACGGCGTGCAATGACGAAAAAACGCTCCGCCGTGACGAAAGAACGGCGTTCGATGAAGAAGAGGTGGCTTCGATGACAAACTTGCGGAAGTGCACATGAGCCTGTTGCAAGTCAAGAATCTGGTGGTCGAGTTTCCGCACCGACGGGGCACGCTGCGCGCGCTGGACGATGTTTCGTTCGATATTGCGCCGGGTGAGATTCTCGGCGTGGTGGGCGAGTCGGGTGCCGGTAAATCGATTACCGGTGCTGCCATCATTGGCCTGCTGGAGCCGCCCGGGCGTATTGCCAGCGGCCAGATCCTGTTGGAAGGTGAGCGCATTGATCACCTTGGCCCGGAGCAGATGCGCCGCATCCGGGGCAAGCGAATCGGTGCCATTTTTCAGGATCCGCTGACTTCCTTGAACCCGCTGTACACGATTGGCCAGCAACTGGTGGAGACCATCCGTACTCACCTGCCGCTGAGTGAAAAGCAGGCGCAGGAGCGCGCCGTGTCCCTGTTGCGCGATACCGGCATTCCGGCGCCCGAGCAGCGTATTGACCATTTTCCGCATCAGTTTTCTGGTGGTATGCGTCAGCGCGTGGTGATTGCCCTGGCGCTGGCGGCCGAGCCCAAACTGATTGTGGCGGACGAGCCAACCACGGCGCTGGATGTTTCGATTCAGGCGCAGATCATCACGCTGCTCAAAGGTGTCTGCAAACAGCACGGTGCTGCCGTCATGTTGATCACGCACGATATGGGCGTGATTGCTGAAACCTGCGACAGGGTCGCTGTACTGTACGCCGGGCGGCTGGCCGAAATTGGTCCGGTGCACGAAGTCATCAACCACCCGGCGCATCCCTATACAGCGGGTTTGATGGCAGCGATTCCGGACATCACGCAGGACCGTGAGCGGCTCAACCAGATTGATGGCGCCATGCCGCGCCTGAATGCGATTCCACCTGGCTGCGCCTTTCACCCGCGTTGTCCGCAAGCCCTGGCCCAATGCAAGAGCGAGCGCCCGGAACTGCTCGGTGCTGGTGCCACAAGCGCCGCCTGTTGGTTGCACGCAGACAAGTCCGTGACCTTGCGGGAGCCAGCATGACGGCCCTGGTTCAAGCCAACGATCTGGCGATGACATTTGATGTGTCGGCGCCCTGGCTCAATCGCTTGATCGAGCGTCGGCCGCGGACCCTGCTGCGCGCCGTTGACGGTGTCAGTTTCGAGATTGAAAAAGGCAAGACACTGGCGCTGGTGGGTGAGTCCGGCTGCGGCAAGAGCACGGTGGCGCGTCTGCTGGTGGGGCTGCATGAGCCGAGTCGCGGCAATCTGGTGTTCGATGGGCTCGATGCGCACGCCATCTTCAAGACGCCGGCTGGATTGAAGTTGCGCAGCCGGATCCAGATGATTTTTCAGGATCCCTATGCCTCGCTGAATCCGCGCTGGCTGGTGCAGGACATTGTGGCCGAGCCCTTGATCGAGCATGGACTCGTGAGCGATCCGGCTGAGTTGAGGGCGCGCGTGGGGGTGTTGCTCAGCGACGTGGGCTTGAGTCCGCTTGACAGCTTCAAGTACCCGCATCAGTTCTCTGGCGGTCAACGCCAGCGTATTTCGATTGCGCGCGCTCTGGCCACGCAGCCGGAATTTCTGGTCTGTGACGAGCCGACCTCGGCGCTGGACGTGAGCGTGCAGGCGCAAGTGCTCAACATCATGAAGGACCTGCAACGCAAGCTGGGACTGACCTATCTGTTCATTTCACACAATCTGGCGGTGGTGCGTCATGTGAGCGACCAGGTTGGTGTGATGTACCTCGGCCGCCTGGTGGAACTGGCTGACAAGCAGGCGCTGTTTGGCAGTCCGCGCCATCCCTACACGCGCATGCTGATCGACGCCATCCCGAAGATGACAGACACCGGGCGTGCCCGCACACCGGTTCAGGGCGAGGTGCCCAATCCCCTCAACCCTCCTTTGGGTTGCGCCTTCAACCCGCGCTGCCCGCATGCCAATGAGCGTTGCCGCAGCGAGCGACCGAACTTGCTGGCCCTGGCAGGCATCCGGATCGCCTGTCATGCGGTCGAAGAGGGCCGGATCTAGGCGGTATTTCAGGTGTAGCGCTTGCTGCGCAGATTGTTTTTCATCTCGCTGAGAACCGGTTGCAGCTTCTCGCTGCCGATGCGCAGGGCCACGCAGGTGGCAAGAACATCGATGATCAGCAGGTGCAGCAGCCGTGACACCATTGGGCTGTAGCGATCAAAGCCTTCGGGATGGTCGGCCGCCAGATGGATATGTCCGGCGCGGGCCAGCGGTGAGCCGCTGGCGGTGATGACGATGACGGTGGCACCGTGTTTGCGCGCAATATCGCAGGCATCCATCAGGTCGCGCGTACGCCCCGAGTTGGAGATGATCAGGACGCAGTCACCGGGACCGAGCAGGGAGGCGCTCATCACCTGCATGTGGCCATCGCTGTAGGCCACGCTGTGCATGCCGAGTCGGAAGAATTTGTGCTGGGCGTCCTGCGCCACCACGCCAGAGTTGCCAACGCCAAAGAACTCGATGCGCTTGCCGTCGCTGCAAGCCTGCACCAGGGTCATGGCGGCTTTTTCCATGGCCTGCGTGCTGGCTTCATTACGGTATTTCAGGAAGGCCGCCACCGTGTTGTCAATGACCTTGACCATGATGTCGCCGGTCTTGTCATCCGCATCGACGCTGCGGTGAATGAAGGGCACGCCTTCGCTCACACTGCCGGCCAGCTTGAGCTTGAAATCGGACAGGCCATCGTAGCCGACGCTGCGACAAAAACGCACTACGGTGGGCTTGCTGACATGCGAGCGTGCTGCCAGTTCGCTGACCGGCAGCTTGGAAAAACCGCGCGGGTCGCTTAGCAACAGCTTGCCGACCCGCTGTTCAGCTGGCGCAAGTGAAGGCAGGCCGGCTTTGATTCGGTCAAGCATGGAACTGGTGCACTTTCATGGAGGGTGCATTGCGACTACCAGGTTGAATCGTCATCGCGTCTTCGGATCGAGTCCGGGATGACAAACCACCCGTCCGGGATGACAAGTAACTCGTCGGGAATGGCAAGGACTCTTTGTCATTGCGGGCCACGACCCGCAATCCATGGTGCGCGTGGCACCGGCATAAGGCATGGATCCCGGATCGAGTCCGGGATGACAAACCGCCCGTCCTGGATGACAAACAACTCGTCGGGGATGGCAAGGACTCTTTGTCATTGGGCCACGACCCGCCATCCATGGTGCGCGTAGCACCGGCATAACGACAGAGGCTCAACATTCTTCAGCCCAACAAAAACCATCACGCGCGATCATGGCGCTGGCGGCACTCGGGCCCCAGGTACCGGCAGCGTAAAGGCGTGGGCCCTGCGGGTCGTTCTTCCAGTGTTCAAGAATCGGCTCGACCCAGCGCCACGCTTCTTCCTGCTCGTCGCTGCGCACAAACAGGTTCAGGCGTCCATCGATCACGTCAAGCAACAAGCGTTCGTAGGCACCGACGCGTCCGCTGCCAAAGCGCTTGTCAAAGTCCAGATCGAGTTGCACTGGCGCCAGCGTCTGTGAATTGCGCCGGTTGTCCTGACCCTGCGCCAGCAAATGCAATTCGAGACCGTCCTTGGGCTGCAGATTGATCACCAGTCGATTCGCGTCGCCGATTTGCGAATTGAAGATGGCGTGTGGCGTAGGCCGGAAATTGACCACGATTCGGGCATCGCGCCCGGCCAGTCGCTTTCCGGTGCGGATGTAGAAGGGCACACCGGCCCAGCGCCAATTGGATATTTCGGTGCGCAGTGCGACAAAGGTCTCGGTCTGGCTGGCCGGGTTGACGCCAGTCTCTGCCCGGTAGGCGTCCACCGCGCTGCCGGCAATCGACCCGCCGGCGTATTGCCCACGGATGACGTCCTGTACCAGCGCCTCGGGAGTCCAGGGTTTGAGCGAGCGCAGGACCTTGAGTTTCTCGTCACGGATGGCGTCGGCGTGCGAGTTGATGGGTGGTTCCATGCCGATCGCACACAGCAGTTGCAGGGCATGGTTTTGCACCATGTCGCGCAGGGCGCCGGTGGTCTCGTAAAAAGCACCACGCTTCTCCACGCCCAGTTCTTCGGCTATCGTGATCTGGATGTTGGCAATATGTTCGCGCCGCCAAAGTGGCTCGAACAGGGCGTTGCCAAAGCGCAGGGCGAACAGGTTCTGCACTGCCGGTTTGCCCAGGTAATGGTCGATCCGGAAGATCTGGTTTTCGCTGAAGACGCAGCGCACGGCTTCGTTGATGGCACGGTTGCTGGCCAGATCGTGGCCGAGCGGCTTTTCCAGCACGATGCGGGTCTTGGCGCTGTTCAGCCCAACCTTGTCCAGTTGCTCGCAGACGGTCGTAAAGAGCGTCGGAGCGGTTGCCACATACATCACTACGGTATCGGTCTGGCGCGCCGCCAGCGTGGTTGCCAGGCGGGCATAGTCAGCAGGTCTGGACAGATCGATCCGGACAAATTCCAGCAGGGCGGCAAAACGCGTGAACTCTTCGTCATTCGGGCGTTTCGCCAACTCAACTTTGTCAAAACGCGAGCGGATCAGACTGCGGTATTGCTCGGCGCTGAGGTCGTCGCGGCCAATGCCGATGATGCGTCCGTCCACTGGCAGCGTGCCGTGGCGAAAAGCCTGAAACAGGGCGGGCATCAATTTGCGCCAGGCCAGGTCGCCCGTGCCACCAAACAGAACAAGATCAAAACTCATAGGTAACCAAGAGTGGGGACTTTCGTCAGTAAGGGGTAATGTAACTTAGTTTCATCGAAAAATGAAAAACATGTAACCTTGGTTTCGGGCCTTGCTTTAAACTGGCGCTGTCCCGCCAAGCGTTGCGGGTCGTACAGGAGTTGCGATGAAGAAACAGGTGTTGGTGGCGGCCTTGGCTTGCCTGTCCCTGGGGGCCTGGGCGCAGGGGCAGATCAATGTGATTTGCTCGGTGCAGGCGGAGTGGTGCAACATGATAGGTACGGTGTATGCGCGTACCACCGGCACCAAGATCAATGTCAGCATGAAAGGCTCGGGGGAAGCGCTGGCCCAGTTGATAGCGGAGAAGGACAACCCCAAGACCGATGTCTGGTTTGGCGGCACCGGGGACCCGCACTTGCAGGCGGCCGAGCAAGGCCTCTCGCTGGAATACAAATCACCCAGCCTGAGCCAGTTGTATCCCTGGGCCCAACAACAGGCGCAGCAGGCGGGCTTCAAGACGGTGGGTATTTATTCTGGCCCGCTGGGCTTTGGCTACAATCCGGAACTGCTTGCCAAGAAAAAACTGGCTGTACCCAAGTCCTGGGCTGATCTGCTCAAACCCGAATACAAGGGTGACATCCAGGTGGCCAATCCGGGCTCCAGCGGCACCGCCTACACGATGGTGGCGACACTGGTGCAATTGATGGGCGAAGACAAGGCTTTTGACTACCTCAAGGGATTGCACAGGAATGTCAGCCAGTACACGCGCTCCGGTACCGGTCCGATCAAGGCAGTGGCGCGCGGCGAGACAGCCGTGTCCATCAGTTTTGTGCACGATGGTCCAGGGGAGAAGATGAATGGTTTCCCGGTCGAAACCATCACACCGCTGGAAGGAACAGGCGCCGAGATTGGCTCCATGAGCATCATCAAGGGCGCGCGCAATCTGGAAGCGGCGAAGAAGTTTTACGAATGGGCCTTGACGCCAGCGGCGCAGGAGATGGCGGCCGCCGCCAAGCAGTTTCAATTGCCTTCGAACAAGAACGCCAGGAACGATCCGCGCATTCCTGATTTCAAGAAAATCAAGTTCATCAATTACGACTACGCCAAGTACGGTGCCAGTGCCGAGCGGCGCCGGCTGATTGCGAAGTGGGAAAAGGACGTTAATTCCCTGCCTCGCTGATGGAGAAAAACCCCAACCAGGCTATTCGCATCTGGTTGGCGCTGGGCCTGCTGGCCTACCTGCTGCTGCCCTGGTATGCAATTCAGGATACCGCTTGGTATAGCGCCCTGCCGCAAATTTTGGGGGGCCCGGAAACGGCCAATGGCCTGTTGCAGGCCTTGCTGCACGGGCGCCCCTGGCTGGGGGCAGGGCTGCTGGGTTTGGCGATCGCCGCCATCGGGCTGGCGGGCGCGCCCGGCAAGGTGCAGGGTGGCTGGCTGCTGGCTGGCGGATTGACCGGGTTCATGGGGCTGCTGGTCAGCGGCTTCCTGATTGGTGCCAAAGGCTGGTCTTTCGACGCGCTCACTGCCTTGTGGGGAGAACTGGCGAGCCGGCAATTTGGCATTGGCAGTGGTGCCTTCCTGGCCTTGCTCTCGCTGCTGATGATCGCTGCTTTCGGGCTGGCACGGCGCGGCTATTTCAAGGGTGATCTTTTCATTGCGTCGGCCGTCGTTGGCTGTTCAGTGCTGCTGCTGCTGTTCATTGCGTTCCCGGTCAGCAAGGCCTTGTACAGCGCTCTGCTGACCGAGCAGGGACACTGGTCGCTGACAGCCATCTTTGACCGCATTGGCAATGAGCGCGTCTGGGGCTTGAACTGCCTGATCGGTGGTGTGCGCTGCGGCGTGGCCTGGAACACGCTGTTTCTGGCCCTGTTGACGGCCACCGGCACCACGCTGCTGGGAACCATGATGGCGTTGCTGGCCGAGCGCAGTGCCGGGCCACGAATCCAGACGCCGCTGCGAGTGGTCGCGCTGCTACCCATCATCACGCCGCCGTTTGTGGTTGGGCTCGGACTTATCTTGCTGTTTGGCCGCGCCGGCATCGTGAATCAACTGCTCGAATATGTCTTTGGCTTGGCGCCGACACGCTGGTTTTACGGCGCTCTGGGGGTCTGGATTGCGCAGTTGTTTGCCTTCACACCGATTGCCTTCATGATCATGCGCGGTGTGGTGCAGGGCGTGGCGCCGAGTCTGGAAGAGGCGGCGCAAACACTGCGCGCGAACCGGCAGCAGACTTTTCTGACCATCACGCTGCCGCTGCTCAAGCCGGGTCTGGCCAATGCTTTTCTGGTTGGCTTCATTGAGAGCATGGCGGACTTTGGCAATCCGATTGTGGTCGGTGGCCAGTTCTCCGTTCTGTCGACCGACATTTTCTTTGCCATTGTCGGTGCCCAATACGATCAGGGACGCGCCGCTTCGCTGGCCTGGATCCTGACCTTGTTTGCGCTGGCCGTGTTTGCGCTGCAGCGAGGCCTGCTCGGCAAGCAAAGCTACACCACGGTCAGCGGCAAAGGCGATGCCGGCATTGCGATGGCCTTGCCGCACAGCGTACGGCGCATTCTGAACCTGGTGGTTTATCCGTGGCTGGCGTTCACGGTACTGGTCTATCTGTTTGCCTTTGCCGGCGGCTTTGTCCAGACCTGGGGCCGGGACTACACCATCACACTCAATCACTTCAAGACCGCTTTCGCTCTCGAATGGAGTCAGTATGGACTGGTATGGGCCGGCACGGCATGGAACTCCTTCTTCACGACGGTCAAGCTGGCCGGCATCTCTGCACCGATCACGGCGGCCACCGGACTCCTGATTGCCTACCTGCTGGCGCGCACCGAATTTCGTGGCCGCGCCCTGTTTGAGTTTGTCGCCCTGCTGGCCTTTGCCATTCCCGGCACGGTGCTGGGTTTGAGTTACATTCTGGCGTTCAATGTGCCACCGGTGGAGCTTACTGGTACGGGCTTGATCATCGTTCTGTGTTTCATGTTCCGCAATCTGCCGGTGGGTGTGCGCGCCGGTACGGCGGCCTTCAAGCAACTTGACAAGTCGCTCGATGAAGCTTCGCTGATGCTGCGGGCCTCCACGGCGCAGACGCTGTTCCATGTCGTGCTGCCCCTGCTCAAACCCGCGCTGGTGGCGGCGCTGGTCTACAGCTTTGTGCGCGCCATGACCACCGTCAGTGCGGTGATCTTTCTGGTGACGGCCGAGAATGAGCTGGCTACCACCTACATCATTGGCCGTGTTGGCAATGGGGACTATGGTGTGGCACTGGCTTATTGCACGGTGCTCATTGTCCTGATGTCACTGGCCATCGCACTGATCCAGTTTTTGGTCGGCGAGCGCAAGCTTGGGCGGCGTAAAGGAACAAGACAATGAACTACGGTGTTGAATTCAGGAACATCAGCAAGCGTTACGGCGCTGACGCATCGGCACCGCTGGTGGTCAAGGGCATCAGCTTCGAGATCGAGCAGGGCACACTGACCACGATCCTGGGTCCGTCGGGCTGTGGCAAGACGACCGTACTGCGCATGATTGCCGGACTGGAGTCGCCGACCTCGGGTCAGATCATTGTTGCCGGCAAGGATGTGACGACGCTGGGGCCGGCCGATCGCAATGTCAGCATGATGTTCCAGAGTTACGCCCTGTTCCCGCACATGAACGTGCTGGAAAACGTGATGTATGGCCTGAAGATGTCGGGGGTTGCCAAGGAGCTCGCGCGTGCGCGTGCCAGCGAGACTCTGCGCAATGTCGGGCTGACCACTTTCGATGAGCGCTTGCCCAGTGAATTGTCAGGGGGACAGCAGCAGCGCGTGGCGCTGGCGCGTTCGCTGGTGCTGGAGCCGGCGGTGCTTTTGTTTGATGAACCCCTGAGCAACCTGGACGCCCGTCTGCGGCGCGAGATGCGTGAGGAGATCAGGTTCCTGCAGCAGCGCCTGAGCCTTACCGTGGCCTACGTCACGCACGACCAGAGCGAGGCGCTGGCGGTAAGCGACCAGATCATTGTGATGAACGATGGTGGCATTGCCCAGCGCGGTACCCCGCAGGACATGTACGAGCGCCCGGGCAGCGAATTTGTGGCCGGTTTCATGGGTGAGGCGATGCTGTTTCCAGGGGTCGCGCTGCCTGGAGGGCAGGTGCAGCTGGGGCCACTTCAGATCACACCCAAACAAGCAATGGCGGACGGTCTCGTCAAGGTGGCTGTGCGGCCCGAGGCCTGGCATATCCATCGACTGAGTCAGACCGATGGCCCTGGGCTGCCGGCCAAACTGCTCAAGTCTGCCTACCTGGGCAGTTTCTTCGAGTACACGTTTGAGACCGCGCTCGGTAGTGTCTTTGTGGTTTCGCCGGACTTGACCGACGTCCTGCCGCTGGGGATCGAGGTCTGGCTGACGCTGGCTGATCATGGCGTCTCGGTGGTCGCCGGATAATGCTGCCATGAACCAACTGGACGCACTTAAGCGGTACACCACGGTGGTGGCTGACACGGGGGATTTCAGGCAGATCGACGCCTACTTGCCGCAGGACGCCACGACCAACCCGTCGCTGATTCTCAAGGCTGTGCAAAAGCCGGAGTACCGGTCTTTGTTGACGGACATCGTGGCAGGCTACCGTGGCCGACCACTCGACGAAGTCATGGACCGTCTGCTGGTGCGTTTTGGCTGTGAGATTCTGTCCATCATTCCGGGGCGCGTCTCGACCGAGGTCGATGCCAGACTCAGTTTCAACGCGAGTGCAACCGTGGCCCGCGCCGAGCGCATCATCGAGCTCTATCAGGCACAGGGCATTCACATCGACCGCGTACTGATCAAGGTGGCGGCGACCTGGGAAGGAATGGATGCTGCAGCACAGCTGGAGCGCCGTGGCATCCACACCAATCTGACTTTGCTTTTTTCGTTCTGCCAGGCCGTGGCTTGCGCGCAGGCCAGGGTGCAACTGATCTCGCCGTTTGTCGGCCGCATTTACGACTGGTACAAGAAGTCGGCCGGCGCTGCCTGGGTCGAAGCGGATAACGCGGGTGCCAACGATCCCGGCGTCAAGTCGGTGCGGCAAATCTACAACTACTACAAGAAATTCGGCATCGCTACCGAGGTGATGGGTGCGAGCTTTCGTAACGTGGGACAGATCACGGCACTGGCCGGTTGTGACCTGCTGACCATCAGCCCCGATCTGTTGGCGACCTTGATGGCAACCAAGGCGCCGCTGTCGCTGGCCCTGGACGCCAAGGCGGCCCGGTCGCTGGAGCTGACGCCTGTCAATTACGACGAAGCAGGCTTTCGTTTCGCACTCAATGAAGACGCCATGGCAACCGAGAAACTCGCTGAAGGCATACGTGCCTTCAGTATCGACAGTGCGCGGCTTGACCAGTTGTTGCTGGCGGCCTGAAACCCAATTCAAGGACTTTCCATGGAACGCATTCGCTGTGACCGAACTGCCACCTGGCGCGGACTGCAAAACCTGTACACCAACGGCGGGCAGACCTTTGATCTGCGCCGCGCCTTTGCCGATGATGAGGGGCGCTTCGAGGCCTTCAGCCAGAGCGCACCGCACATCTTTGCCGATTTGTCGAAGAACCTGATTGATCACCCAACGCAGCAATTGCTGTTCACACTGGCACGCCAGTGCGGCCTGGAGCAGCACCGCCATGCCATGTTTGCCGGATCTGCAATCAATAACACGGAGCAGCGGGCAGTGCTGCACTGGTTGTTGCGCAGTCCAGCGTCACTGGCTGATGGCGCTGACGCTTTGGCGGGCGAACGCGCGCAAGTGCATGAGGTGCTGGGTGCCATGCTGGCCTACGCGCAAGGCGTGCGTGCTGACGATGCCATCACCGATATCGTCAACATCGGCATCGGTGGCTCGGATCTGGGACCGCAAATGGCGGTACTGGCGCTCGACGCCTTTGTGCTACCCGGCAAGCGCTTTCACTTTGTTTCGAATGTGGACGGCCATGAGCTTGACGCCGTGCTGAAACGTATCAAACCTGAAAGCACGCTGTTCCTGATTGCCAGCAAGACCTTCACCACCATCGAGACCATGACCAACGCAAGCTCGGCGCGGGACTGGTTCGAAGCCAACGGTGGCAAGGACGTGGGCCGGCACTTTGCCGCGCTGACGACCAACGTGGCAGCAGCCAAGGCCTTTGGCATCCGCACGACCTTCGGTTTCTGGGACTGGGTTGGCGGGCGTTATTCAGTCTGGTCGGCCATCGGACTGCCGTTGGCGATTGCCATTGGCGAGCAGGGCTTCCGGGAGTTTCTTGCTGGCGCTCACGCCATGGACCAACACTTCCGCAGTGCCACGCTGGAACAGAATCTGCCAGTTCGCCTGGCGCTGCTGGACATCTGGTACCGCAATTTCCATCGCTTTACGAGCCGCTCCATCGCGCCTTATCACAGCGCACTGCGGCGCCTGCCGGCCTATCTGCAGCAGCTCGAGATGGAAAGCAATGGCAAGTGCGTGGACGCGCAAGGGCAGGCTCTGCGTTTTTCCACGGCACCGGTGTTGTGGGGCGAGCCCGGCACCAACGGTCAGCACGCCTTTTTTCAGATGCTGCACCAGGGCAGCGACACCGTACCGGTCGAGTTTGTGGCGGTTCGCAAGCCCAGGCACGCTTTGCCAGGTCATCAAGAACTCTTGCTGGCCAATGTGCTGGCGCAGGCGCAGGCCCTGATGGTCGGTCAACGTGACACCGGAGGGCACAGGAATTTCCCGGGCAACCGGCCCAGTACGTTCTTGCTGCTCGATGAATTGACGCCGACCACGCTCGGTGCCCTGATCGCGCTGCAGGAACACCGTGTCTTTGTCAGCGGTTCGCTCTGGGGCATCAACAGCTTTGACCAGTGGGGCGTGGAACTGGGCAAGGTGCTGGCCAAAGACCTGCAGGCGCGCCTGCAAACGGGCGATGTCAGTGGTCTGGACGGTTCGACAGCCGGTTTGCTGCAGCGCTTGCGCTAATGGAAATTGGTGTCATTGCGGGCCCCGACCCGCAATCCATGAACCTGGTTTTCGATTTAGGGGCCGTCCTGATTGAGTGGCAACCGGCCAGGCTGGTCGCATCGCACTTCCCGGAACTAGCGCTTACTGCGCAGGCTGCGCAACAAGCAGCACAGTCCATCTTTGGCCATGCGGACTGGCACGCTTTTGACCGTGGCACGCTGAGTGCTGACGACGTGGTGCAGCGGACCGCACAGCGCCTGGCCTTGCCACCGGATGAGATGCGGCGACTGGTGTGTGGTATTGGTGAGCGTCTGACTCCGATCCAGGAGACGATGGACCTTGTGGCAGACCTGGCGCAGCGGCGCGATCAGCGCGGTGATGTACGGCTGTACTACCTCTCCAATATGCCGGCGCCCTATGCGCGCACGCTGGAGCACAAGTACGCCTTTCTTGCCTGGTTTGAAGGCGGTATTTTTTCTGGCGATGTGCAGCGCAGCAAGCCTGATCCGGTGATCTACCAGCTATTGCAGAGTCGCTACGCGCTGGAGCCGACGCAGACCCTGTTTGTTGATGACGTGCAGGACAATGTCGATGTCGCCTGCAGTCTGGGCTGGAGCGGTCTGCGTTTTGTTTCGGCGCAGCAGCTGCGCTCAAGTCTGGCAAACTGGCTGCCTCAACTACAAGGAGATTTATGAAACTGGTGCGCTATGGCAAGCCTGGTAAGGAAAGGCCCGGCATGATCGATGCCGAGGGTCGTCTGCGCGATCTGAGTACCGTGATCCCTGACCTCGGTCCGGATCAGCTCAGCGATGCGGCACTGGCACGCTTGCGCCGTCTGAAGCCGCAAACGCTGGCATTGGTGCCGGGCAAGCCGCGTCTGGGTGCGCCCGTCGCGAGCATCGGAAAATTCATCGCCATCGGGCTGAACTACGCGGATCATGCGGCCGAGGCCGGTATGCCGATTCCGAAGGAGCCCGTGCTGTTCACCAAAGCCATCAGCTGCATCCAAGGTCCGAACGATCCCATCATGCTGCCCAAGGGATCCGTCAAGACCGACTGGGAGGTCGAACTGGGCGTGGTGATCGGGCAGCGTGCGCGCTACGTCTCGCAAAAGGAGGCACTCAATTCTGTTGCCGGTTACTGCGCTGTTAACGACATCAGCGAGCGTGAGTTCCAGATCGAGCGCGGCGGTACCTGGGACAAGGGCAAGGGTTGTGACAGTTTTGGCCCACTCGGTCCCTGGCTGGTGACGCGCGATGAAGTGCCCAATCCGCAAAAGCTGGCGCTCTGGCTGGAGGTCAACGGCCAGCGTATGCAAAGTGGCAGCAGCAAGACGATGATTTTTGGCGTTGCCAAAATCGTCAGCTATGTAAGTCAGTTCATTACCCTGATGCCCGGCGATGTGATCACCACCGGCACGCCACCCGGCGTTGGCATGGGCAGGAAGCCACAGCAGTTTCTGAAAGCCGGCGACACCATTGCCATGGGCGTCGAAGGCCTTGGCGAGCAACGCCAGACCGTGGTGGCCTTCAAGCGCTGAGATAACGACGCGCAACAAAAAACCCGCGAAGCGTAAGCCAGCGGGTTTTTTTTGTATCGAATCTACGGCGTAGTTCGACGCAGCATGAGGCTTCAGAGCCCTCTTACATGCCCATGCCGCCCATGCCGCCCATGCCACCCATATCCCCACCACCCATGCCGCCCATGCCGCCAGCGCCTTCAGCCTTGGGAGCCTCAGCCACCATGCACTCGGTCGTCAGCATCAGGGAAGCCACAG
>JBAXFI010000032.1:0-23198 GCA_037139995.1 Comamonadaceae bacterium
TGCGGTACCCAAGCGACTCCACCATCTCGCGGTCCTGCACACCGGCGCGAATCAGTAGACCGATCTTGGTGCGATTCAGGGTCCAGGCCAGCAGTGCAAAAACAGCGCCACCGACGAGCACTGCCAGCAAACGGTATTTCTCGATCGCCGAGTCGCCCAGCAGCACCGCGCCGCGCAAGGCCTCGGGCAGTGGCAGAGCAATCTGCTGCGGGCCCCAGATCACTTTGATAAGTTCCTCGCCAATGATCATGCCGCCCATGGTGATCAGGATCTGCTTCAAATGCTGGCCGTAGACCGGGCGCACGATGAAGCGCTCGAAGGCCAGGCCGACCGCACCCGACACGGCCATCGCCACCAGCATCGCAACAAACACTGCCAGCAGATTGCGCCACAACTCAGCGGAGCCGGTCCAGTCGCCCATCAGCCCGAGCACCGTCGTGGCGACAAAAGCGCCCAGCGCGATGAACACGCCATGGCCAAAATTGAGCACATCCATCAGGCCGAAGATCAGCGTCAGGCCCGAAGCAATGATGAAGATGATCATGCCCATGGCCAGTCCGGCCACGGTCAGCGTCAGCCAGGTTGAGCCGGAGCCGATAAAGGGCAGCACTCCCAGCGCCAGCAGTGGCACCAGTGCCAGGGGCTTCCAGTCGAAATCAATTTTCATATTGCCAACCCCAACAGCTTGTGCTGCAATTCCTCATCATCGGCAAAAGCCTGCATGGCGCCGGCATGCACCACACGGCCGTTGTCCATGACCGCAACGCGGTCGCCCAGGCGCTTGGCAAAGTTGATGTTCTGCTCCACCAGCAAGAGCGTGGTGCCGGTCGCCCTGAGCTCGCCAAAGGCATCGATCATGTTGTTGATGATGGCCGGTGCCAGGCCCTTGCTGGGCTCATCCACGATCAACAGTTCACGGGGTTCAACGATGGAGCGCGCCACGGCCAGCATCTGCTTCTGGCCACCCGAGAGCTTGCCAGCCGGGTGGTTCCAGAATTTTTCAACGGCCGGAAAGAGGGAAAAAATCCACTTCAGCCGTTGCTCGTCCATCTGACTGGCACGACGAGCTGAGCGCGCCGCCAGCAACATGTTTTCTTTCACGCTCAGGTCAGAAAAGATGCCCATGTTTTCCGGCACGTAGGCTATGCCAAGCCCCGCGATGTCCGGCGTGGCAAGGCGTGTGATATCGCGCTCACCGAAAGTGATGCTGCCCTGGCTGGCGTGCCACAAGCCCATGATGGTGCGCAGAATGGTGGTCTTGCCAGCGCCGTTGCGCCCGAGCAGCATGGTGAGCTCGCCGCGCGGCAGCACCAGATCCACACCGTGCAGGATGTGATAGGCCCCGATGTGGGTGTGCACACTGTCGAGCTTGAGAAGTTCGCTGCTCATGCCGGCGCTCCTGCGTTTGATGGCGCCACACCGAGATAAGCTTCTTGCACGATCGGCGACGCGATCACGGCCGAAGGCTCGCCATCGGCCACCAGGGCACCGTTGTGCAGCACGATGATGCGGTCTGCCAGTTCGCGCACCACATCCATCTTGTGTTCTACCAGCAGGATGGTCTTGCGCGGGTCATCCTTGAGTTTGCGGATCAGGTTCAGGATCACCGGTGCCTCGTCCGCGCTCATGCCGGCGGTCGGCTCATCGAACATGAACACATCAGGCTCCAGCGCCATCAACAGGGCCACCTCCAGCTTGCGTTGGTCGCCGTGCGGCAAACTGGCTACCGGCGTATCCGCCTTGTCGTTCATCGCCACTGCTGCCAAAACTTCCTGTGCCAACTCGGTCAGGGCCTTGTGGTCGCTCCAGATGCTCCAGAGGTTCAGACCTCTGTGATGAGCGCCAGCGCGCGCCGCCTGCACCGCCAGGCGCACGTTTTCCAGCACCGACAGATTGGGGAATAAGTTGGTCAGCTGAAAAGCACGCCCCAAACCGGCCCGGGTGCGCGCCGACGGACTCAGCCCGGCCAAGCTGTTGCCGTTGAGAAAAACCTCACCTGAGCTGGCCTTGAGCTGCCCCGAAATGAGATTGAAATAAGTGGTCTTGCCGGCGCCGTTGGGGCCGACGATGGCAGTCAGTGTGCCTGGCTTGAAGGCACAACTGACAGCGTTCACCGCCACATGGCCGCCGAAGCGGACCGTGAGTTCTTTGGTTTCGAGCATGGGGGACCGACCCAAGAAGGATGGGAGCTACTGTGTTGGCCTGTCATTGCGGGCTTGACCCGCAATCCATGGTGCTTGTGGCACTGGATCCCGGGTCGAGCCCGGGATGACAAATTCAACTAGCGTTTGTTACGGATTGGAATAGCCATCTCTTCGGCTTTGATCTCGTGCACCAGTTCCGGCACGCCCCAGACAAAGGCCGGATCGACCTTGATTTTGAAGTGGTACATGCTCTGCAGCGCTTGGTGATCGTCCTTGCGGAAGGTCATCTTGCCCTTGGGCGTCTCAAAGCTCATGCCTTCCATGGTCTTGATCAGCGTGTTGGCGGTGGCATCGCCCTTGCTGTTCTTCAGCGCCGTCACCACCGCCATCGCGGCTGAGAAGCCGCCTGCCGTGAAGAAGTCTGGCGGCGACTTGAACTGGCTGTAATGCCGCGCCACCATGGCCTCGTTGACCGGATTCTTCGGGATGCCGAAGTAATAGTAAGCGGCACCCTCCATACCCGGGAAGTTCTTGTAGGCCGCCATGGCGGGCAGGATGTTGCCGCCGGTGGCGATCTCGATGCCGTAACGCTTCAAGTCCATGTCGGCAATCTTGAAGGGGTTGCCGGCACCGGCCCAGATGATGAAGATGACCTTGCGACCCGGCAGGTCCTTGAGCTTGTCGATGAGGCGCTGGGCACCGGCGGTAAAGTCCGTGGTGCTGGTCGGCAGGTACTCTTCATGCACCAGCTTGGCTTTCTTGATCGCATCCTTGAAGGCCTTGACGCCATCGCGGCCGAAAGCGTAGTCCTGCGCCAGCGTGGCGATCACCGTGCCTGGCTTGTCCATCGCCACAGCGTTCGAAATGGCATCCTGCGAGCTGTTGCGCCCGGTACGGAAGATGTACTTGTTCCACTTTTCGCCAGTGATTGAATCGGCAACCGCGGGCTCGACCAGCAGGATCTTCTTGTATTCTTCAGCAACCGGCAACATGGCGAGCGCCACACCGGACGAGGTCGGACCCACGGCCAGATCAGCCTTGTCGTCCGAGTAGGCCGCCGCCAGCAGTGACTTGCCCAGATCTGGCTTGCCCTGATCGTCTTTTTCAATCACGACCAGTTTCTTGTCGCCGATCATCATCGTGCCGCCCGTCGCGTAGTCCAGCCCCATCATGAAGCCGGTCGCAGTTTGCTTGCCGTAAGCTTCCAGCGGTCCGGTCTTGCTGTAAATATGGGCAATCTTGATTTCTTTGGACTGGGCAAGAACCAGTGGCGACGCCAGAGCGCAGGCCATGGCCACCGCGGTCAGTGCGGTGCCCGCAACCCAAGTACGACGAAACATATTTATCTCCTGTTGTGGTAAACGATTCAAGGATTGATGATGCACCAAACGTGCCAAATTACAAGTGCTTGATTCTATGGGCCTAAAGTCAATTAGATCGTGGAATGTCTCAATATCAGACATATTAAATGCCTGTTATTCAGGCATATGACTGACTATCAGGCATTCTTGCCCAATCGGTCGTACAGCATGGCGCGGGAAATGCCGAGCATTTGCGCAGCCGCCACCTTGTTTCCACGCGTTGCCGTCAGTGCCAGCGTGATCGCCTTGCGTTCGAGCTCTGCCACCTGATCAGTCAGCGGCAGAATACGGGGTGCAGTCGTCGTTGCCGCCGGATCAGGCGCCGCAGCGACTGGCGCCGGGGCCAGTTGCTCGACTCCTGACTCACGCAGTACCAGTTCCAGATGCAGCGCTGTAATGCGATTGGAGTCGCTGCGCATCATGGCCTGCTCCAGCACGTTGCGCAGTTCCCGGATGTTGCCGCGCCAAACCTGCGCGCAGAGCAGCGCCAATGCGTCCGCGCTGAGTTCGGGCGGCTGCTGGCCATTGCGCAGGGCCATATCCTCACCTAGCACCTCGACCAAGGCCACCATGTCTTCGCGCCGTTCACGCAGTGGCGGAACGCGTATCGGCAGCACGTTGAGGCGATAAAAAAGATCTTCGCGAAAGTTGCCCTCGCGCACCAGCCGGCCCAGATCGCGTGAAGTGGCAGCGATCACCCGGGCGTCAAAGGGAAGCAGCTGGTTTGACCCGAGCGGTTCAATTTCGCCCTCCTGCAAGGCACGCAGCAGTTTGGCCTGCAAGGCCAGTGGCATGTCGCCGATTTCGTCGAGAAACAGCGTACCACCGTGCGCCAGCCGGAACTTGCCCTCGCGCCCCTTGCGGTCCGCCCCCGTGTAGGCGCCCGGCGCCACGCCAAAGAATTCCGCCTCCAGCAAGGTGTCTGGCACGGCGGCAATATTGAGGCTGATAAAGGGCCTGTCTGAACGAGCCGAGGAAGCGTGAATCGCATGCGCCAGCAGTTCCTTGCCGGTACCGGTTTCACCCAGCAGCAACACGGTGCTTGAAGTCTGCGCTGCGCGCCGTGCCTGGCGCTTGACTTCCACCGCTGCGGGGCTGGCGCCGACAAAGCTGGCAAAGGTGTAGCGCGACTGACGCTGGCCGGCGCGCTCGCTGTTGCGTTGACTGGCAAGCTCACGCCGTGCGTCGTCCAGATCACGCTGCAGCAGGGCAAACTTGCCAACCAGCGGTTGCAGACTGGTTTCGGCGTGGTCAAAAAGTACGATGCCCAAAGCGCCAATCACCTCTCCCCCACTGTCACGCAAAGGAATGCGACTGACTACGAAGGTGCCCGCGCGATTGGTCAGCAAGTCGATCAGAATCGGTTTGCCACTCTCCAGCACATGATGCATCTGGGTGTTCTGCACGACGGCGGCTACCGGGTGTCCGACAAAATCCTCCACCCGATCAAAACCCAGAGCCGGCAGGAAACGCTTGTACTGCTCGTTGATCCAGACCACCCTGGCCTGCCGGTCCACCAACATCATGCCCTCGCTGGCGTTGGCGAACAGGTCGAACATGGAACGTGCTGCCAGTTCCAGAATGCTCTGGGCGTCGCGTGGCAGTGAGTCGGGCGCTTGCATGGTCAGATGTTAGCTTGCCAACACCCGCCCTTCGGCAGGGGCGGCTTTGGAGAAACTCAGAGCAGCGCTGGTGCGCGCCGTCTGAGCAAACGCGGCAGCACCAGCACTGCCAGCACCACCAGCAGGATTGCCAACGACATCGGCCGCTGCAGGAACACCATGGCACTGCCTTCACCGATAGAGACGGCATTGCGGAACTGAGCTTCTGCAAGCGGACCCAGGATCATGCCGACCACCACCGGTGCCGTTGGAAAGCTGAAGCGGCGCATCACGAGGCCGAGCACACCAATGGCATACAACAGGAACAGGTCGAAGGCGCTTTGACGCATGCCATAGGCTCCCACCGTGGCAAAAATCAGGATCCCCGCGTAGAGCTGCGGCTTGGGTACCTTCAGCAGTTTGACCCACATGCCGACCAGCGGCAAATTGAGCACCAGCAACATGACGTTGCCGATGTACAGCGATGCGATCAGTGCCCAGACCAGGGCCGCCGAACTGGTAAACAACTGCGGCCCGGGCTGAATCCCATAGTTCTGGAACGCACCGAGCAAGATCGCCGTGGTGTTGGACACTGGAATGCCCAGCGTCAGCAACGGGATCAGGGCGGCAGTCACGGTGGCGTTGTTAGCGGCCTCAGGCCCGGCAACGCCTTCGATTGCACCCTTGGTACCAAATTCGGCCAGGTTGCTCCCCTTGGCCAGCTTCTTCTCAGCCGCGTAGCTCAGAAAAGTGGGGATCTCGGTGCCCCCGGCAGGAATGCATCCAAAAGGCGCCCCAATGGCCGTGCCGCGCAGCCAGGCCGGAATGGAGCGACGCCAGTCTTCGCGCGTCATGCTGACCCGGCTCATCTTGTTTTCGTGTTCGACCACCCTGCCCTCAAACAGCACCGCGTGCAAGGCCTCTGCCACTGCGAAAAGTCCGACCGCCACGAGCACGATCTCGATGCCATCGAGCAGTTCCGGCACGCCACCGGTATAGCGTGCCTGGCCGGTGATCTGGTCCATGCCGACAAGTCCCGCTGCCAGACCGACAAAGAGGGCCGTCAAGCCGCGCACCGCGCTCTGCCCCAGTACCGCGCTGACCGTGGTGAATGCCAACAGCATCAGCATAAAGTATTCAGGCGGACCGAGCTTGACAGCAAAGTCCGCTACCACCGGCGCGAACAGCGTCACCAGCACGGTGGCAATGGTGCCCGCCACGAAGGAGCCAATGGCCGATGTCGCCAGCGCGGCGCCAGCGCGGCCGCTCTTGGCCATCTTGTTGCCTTCCATGGCTGTCACCATGCTGGCCGTCTCGCCCGGCGTGTTGAGCAAAATCGACGTGGTCGATCCGCCGTACATGGCACCGTAGTAAATGCCGGCGAAGAAGATCATGGAGGCGGTCGCATCCACCTTGGCGGTGATGGGCAGCAGCATGGCCACGGCGGTCGCCGGACCAATGCCGGGCAGCACACCCACTGCGGTGCCCAAGGCGCAACCGACAAAGGCCCATAACAGGTTGACTGGCGTACCGGCCGTCATGAAGCCTTGCAAAAGCTGATTCCAGATGTCCATCAGAGCCACCCGCTTTGTGTCAGTCCGGGCAGATTGATGGCCAGGAATTGCGTAAACATCCAGTACACCGGCGCTGCAATGAGCAGGCCGGTCACGGTATCACTCAGCCAGGGTTTGATTCCTCTTGCGGACTGCCCCTGTGCGTTGCGCAGACCGCGCGCCGCCAGCACAAAGCACAGCGCACAGCTGAAAATAAACCCGATGGTCGTAATCAAGGCGGCATTGGCCAGCAAGCCGGCTGACATCCAGACAAAACCACCCCAGTAGGGCGCGCCGTCGCCAGTGGGCTCCTCCATCTCACGAAAACCGCCAGTGCGGGCCTCGTAGACCATGAAGGCGCCGCACAGCAGCAGCGCTGTCGCTACCACCCAGGGCAAGAAGTTGGGCCCGACGCCGGCGTAACCAGCATTCGACGGAATAGTCAATGCCCCCAGTGCCAAGCCCAGCGCCAGCACAATCACGCCGCCGCCGACCAGTGTCTGAAGACGCGTTGACGGCGCCACGGGAGTGTGCTGATTCATGTGCTGTGCCCTGTCGTTCAGACCATGCCGGCCTTGACCATGGTGGCGCGCAGGGCTGCAAAGTCATCGTCGACAAACTTTTCGAATTCCGCTCCGGACAGGACAGCCGCCGTCCAACTGTTCTTTTCCAGTGCCTCAGCCCAGGATTTCGATTTGGCCGCCTTGAGCAGCATGTCGGTCAATGCCTTGCGCTGCGCAGGCGTGATACCGGGTGCGCCGTATACGCCACGCCAGTTGCCAATTTCGACGTTGATGCCCTGCTCCTTGAGCGTCGCAATATTCACACCCTTGAGTCGCGTCCCCGAGGTCACGGCGATGCCTTTCATCTTGCCAACCTCGATGTACTCCGACAATTCACTGTAGCCCCCGCCGCCGATCGTCACATTGCCCCCCAGGATGGCCGCCGTGGCCTCACCGCCGCCCCGAAACGCCACATAGTTAACCTTGGTGGCATCGACACCGACTTCGCGCGCAATCATGGCCGCTGCAATGTGCTCTGTAGAACCGCGTGAACCGCCACCCCACTTGACGCTGCCGGGATCCTTCTTGAATTGTTCAATCACGTCTTTCATGGTCTTGAAGGGCGAATTGGCCGGCAGCACAAACGCGTTGTACTCGCTGGTCAGTCGCGCCAGCGGTGTGGCCGTGCTCAAAGACACGGCCGGTTTGCCGGTGATGATGCCGCCTAGCATGACCGCGCCCATCACCATGATGGCGTTCGGGTCGCCCTTGCTGGCATTGACGAACTGGGCCAAACCCAGCGCACCGGCTGCACCACCCTTGTTTTCGTAAACGACTGTGTCAGCCACTTTGGCGTCCAGCAGCGCCTTGCCAAGGGCGCGTCCGGTGGTATCCCAGCCGCCACCGGGATTGGCCGGAATCATCATCTTGATATTGTTGGCAGCCAGTGCCGATAGCGGCAGACCACCGGCTGCAGCCAAAGCTGCCATGGATTTGAGGAAGGTATCACGACGCATCAAAGTTCTCCTGTGGGTTTTGTCACGAGCGTGATGATGCACCTGCAGGCTGTCAAGCCGCTGTCCACAGATACTAGGGAAACTACCAATGCCCCGCTGCTGGCTGCACCATGCAAGATGCTATGGTGTGGACCATGAAACTGCTTCTGGTAGAAGACGATCCTGCCTTGCACACGACCCTGCTGCGCACTCTCACCCGAGTGGGTTGGGAGATCGAGGTGTGCGCCGATGGCCGCGCCGCTGTGGGTCACTGGCGCGCTGGCCAACCGGACGTCGTGTTGCTCGACTTGACCCTGCCGGGACGCGATGGCTTGCAGATTCTGGAGCAGGCGCGGCAGGAAGGCCTGTTGACACCGGTGCTGATCCTGACCGCGCGCGGCACGGTGGGCGACCGGGTGATCGGACTCAACGCCGGTGCGGATGACTATCTGGTCAAACCGTTTGACCTCGACGAACTCGAAGCACGCCTGCGCGCATTGCACCGCCGTCATGCCGACAGCATGACGGACTCGTCTGCCCAGCGCCACAGCAACGCTTTGCGCTATGACAAAGACAGTGGTGCGATTTACCACCAGGACCAGATTCTGGAACTCACGCCCCGTGAGTTGGCCCTGCTCAGGACTTTGCTGGCGCGGCCCGGCCACGCCGTCACCAAGGAAAAGTTGTTCGACTCGGTGTTTCCCGGCGCGGCCGAGGTGCAATTCGAAGCGGTCGAGGTTGTAGCCTACCGATTGCGCAAAAAGTTGGTGCCAACCGGTGCCAAACTCATGACCCTGCGCGGCCTGGGCTATCTGTTGAAAATGCCGACGTGAAAACAGTCTCACTACGCCGTTACCTGCTGATTGGTATCCTGCTGCCGATCAGCGTGTTCACCGTCATCGATACCGTCAGCCTGTACCGCCAGGCATTGGCAGCAGTCAACACGGCCTACGACCGCACGCTGCTGGCCTCGGCCAAATCGATCGGCGAGCACATTACAGCCGATGGTGTGGGGGCCGCTGCCCGATTGCGCGCCACGGTACCCTACTTTGCCCTGGAGGCTTTCGAAGCGGATAACCGCAGCCGAATGGTGTACCGGATTTCCAACCTCCAGGGTGATCTGATCGACGGCTTTGGCGCTTTGCCAGCATGGCAAGGCAAGTTGCCCGACCATGGACCGTATGCAGCCCTGGTGGATTTCTACGATGCCGTGTATCAGGGTGATCGGGTGCGCGTCGCGGTGCTGCTGCAGCCGGTGGCCATGAACCAGGCGCGCGCAATGGCCGTCGTACAGGTCGCCGAGACACTGGAATTGCGCCACACACTGGCACGCCAGATTCTGATCGATACCTTGTTGCGGCAACTGGCTCTGGTGTCCATCATTGCGCTGGTTGTGATTGTGGTGGTGCAGCGCGCCACCCGTCCGGTGCGTCGTCTGAGCGCCCAGTTGCAGGCGCGCCCTGACGGCGACCTGACCCCTTTGCAGGCGGCAGATGCGCCACGCGAACTGATCCCCCTGATTGAAGCCACCAACAACATCATGAGTCGTCTGCAGCACTTGCTGGAACACCAGAAGCGCTTTGTGCGCGACGCCTCACACCAGTTGCGCACCCCACTGGCAGTGTTGAAGGTTCAGGTGCAGTCCGCTTTGCGCGGCGACCTGGACGCACTGCAGGCACTGCACGAGATCAATGACACGGTGCAACGCGCCACGGGCCTGGCCAACCAGATGTTGTCGCTGGCAAAAGTGGCGCAACTGGTCCAGCAAGCACCTGAAAGCAGTGTTGAATGGGGCCAGGTGCTGCGCGAACTGGCGATCGACATGTCCCCGCTGATCGCAGAAAAAGACCTCGATTTCGAAATTTCGACCGAGGCGGCATGGATACGAACGCACGACTGGATGCTGCGAGAACTCTCGCGCAACCTCCTTCACAACGCCATCGTCCATACGCCGGGTAATGGAACGCTAAGTGTGCGCCTGACTTGCGATGCCGATCGTGCGAGCCTGGTCATCAGCGACAGCGGACCCGGCATTTCAGCTGAGTTGCGCGAGCGCCTGTTCCAACCCTTTTCGTCGGGCGAAGTACGCTCGGGGTCCGGACTGGGTCTGGCCATCAGCCACGAAATTGTGCAGGCGCTGGCCGGCAGTATCAAGCTGACCAACCGCGAGTCCGCCAGCGGCATCAGCGGGCTCGACAGCCATGTTGAACTGCCGCTGGGCCCGCAGACCTGACAGAGCGCAACGGCGGCGCATTTTGCTTTAGCCGCAGAATCCACGATACTGAGCACCATCAGAAATATGCAGGCCAGCCATGCCAAAAAGCAGCGAATTTTCAGGCTTCCCCATCATCAGCTACACCGAAGAGCATCTGCAGACCCGGCCAACACCGCTGCACGAACAGCCCAAGCGCAAGCGCATCGACCATCAACTTGGAGTGATCAGGGAACAGCATGAACACATCGTCAAGATTATCCTGGTCCTGTGGGGACACCAGGAGTGCCTTGAGTACATCAGGCAACTGGTATTTGACGGCGGCGATGGCGTCGGCAGAAGCAGGATAGGCTTCAAAAGGGAAGTCTTGTCGGCCTTGATCGATCTGAGCAATCTGCATGAAATTGCGACGCCCGAGCCACCCGCAGCTGACCGGTAAGATGTCGTCTGCCCAATCATCTTTTAAACCAGGAGTTTTTCATGAGCCGTGAAGTCGTCGTCGTCAGTGCAGTACGCACCGCTATTGGTACCTATGGTGGGAGCTTGAAGGACATTGCCCCAACCGAACTGGCCGCGCAGGTGGTACGTGAATCGCTGGCGCGCGCCAGCGTGGCCGGTACCGAGGTCGGTCACGTGGTCTTTGGCCACGTCGTCAATACCGAACCGAAAGACATGTACCTGTCGCGCGTGGCGGCTATCAAGGGTGGTTGCGCTGAAGAAACACCCGCCTTCAACGTGAATCGCCTGTGCGGCTCTGGTCTGCAGGCGATTGTCTCGGCCAGTCAGTCCATTTTGCTGGGTGACGCTGACATTGCCATTGGCGGAGGCGCCGAAGTCATGAGCCGCGCACCCTTTGCCAGCCTGAACATGCGCTGGGGCGCCCGCATGGGTGACACCAAAATGATCGACATGATGGTGGGGGCTTTGCACGACCCGTTCCAGACCATTCATATGGGTGTGACCGCCGAGAACATCGCCGCCAAGTGGGGCATCACGCGCGAAGAGCAGGACGCGATTGCCGTGGAAAGCCACCAACGCGCCCAGCGCGCCACCGAAGCGGGCTACTTCAAGTCTCAGATCATGCCCGTCATGCTCAAGAGCAAGAAGGGTGACATCGCCTACGCGACCGACGAACATTTCCGCCCCAACTGCTCGCTCGCAGACATGACCAAACTCAAACCGGCATTTCTGAAAGAAAACGGCACTGTCACTGCTGGTAATGCCTCCGGCATCAACGACGCTGCCGCAGCAGTGGTCCTGATGGAAGCCGCCACCGCCAAGGCGCGCGGCTTGAAGCCGATGGCCCGTTTGGTGGCCTATGCCCATGCCGGTGTCGACCCCAAGTACATGGGTATTGGCCCGGTGCCGGCGAGTCAACTGGCGCTCAAGAAGGCGGGTTTGACGGTCAAGGATCTGGACGTGATTGAGGCCAACGAAGCCTTTGCCGCACAGGCCTGCGCCGTCAGCCGTGATCTCGGGCTGGATCCCGCCAAGGTTAACCCGAATGGATCGGGTATATCGCTCGGGCACCCGATTGGCGCCACCGGCGCCTTGATTACCGTCAAGGCGCTCTACGAACTCGAGCGCATCGGCGGCCGCTACGCACTTGTCACCATGTGTATCGGTGGTGGCCAGGGCATCGCCGCCATTTTCGAGCGTACTGCCTGATCGAGCCGGGCTGCAGCGCTGTCAGGGTTATTCCGGTACACACACTAGATGTAGTGGCTATATAGTTCGCAAGCCACTACCGGTAGTGGTTCCACGTGTACAATAATTTTCAGAATTTAACCAGAACGTCCTATCCGGGACGCTCTCACTGCAAGCCCTGATATTTCACAGCCCAGACCTCAAGAAGCCAAGCCATGTCGCAAAAAACACCCGAAAGAACAAAACCAGCGCTGGCGCTGGCACCGCAGCAAATCAGCGAGGAAGTTCTCCTAGAAAAGTATGGCAAAGGAGACGAGAAGACCATTCTGGATGTCAACCAGCGGGTCGCTCGCGCTTTGGCGGCCGCCGAAGCGCCGGAGCAGCGCAAGCAGTGGGAGACCAAATTTTTGCAGGCGCTGCAAAACGGCTTTCTGCCGGCCGGTCGGATCCAGTCAGCGGCAGGCACCGATCTGGCCGCCACCCTGATCAACTGTTTCGTGCAGCCCGTCGGTGACGCCATTGCACACCTGGAAGACGGACATCCCGGCATTTACACCGCCCTGACCGAGGCCGCCGAGACGATGCGCCGGGGCGGCGGCGTCGGTTACGATTTTTCCCGCATCCGGCCGCGTGGCGCCTGGGTCGGCAGCACCCAGAGCAGTGCCTCCGGTCCGGTGAGTTACATGCGTGTCTTCGACCGTTCCTGTGAGACCGTCGAATCCGCTGGCGCCAGGCGTGGTGCACAGATGGGTGTCCTGCGCTGCGACCATCCTGACATCGAGGAGTTCATTCACGCCAAGGACACGGGCGATCTGAAAAACTTTAATATTTCGGTTGGCATCAGCGACGCCTTCATGGCCGCGGTTCAGCAAAACGGCGAATTCACTCTGGTGCACCGTGCCGAACCCGGCGCTGCGCAAAAGGCAGCCGGCGCCTACCAGGAAAAAAGCAGCGGCATGTGGATCTACCGCAAGTTGCAGGCGCGCGATTTGTGGGATCAGATCATGCGCTCGACTTACGACCATGCGGAGCCCGGCGTGCTCTTTCTGGATCACATCAATCGCGACAACAATCTTTCCTACTGCGAGACCATCGCCAGCACCAACCCTTGCGCCGAACAACCCCTGCCGCCCTACGGCTGCTGCTGCCTGGGCTCGATTGACCTAACCCGCTTCATCAACAACCCGTTTGAAGAGAACGCGCGATTTGACCAGGCTGGCTTTGCCGAGGTAGCCCGCGTTGCAACACGCATGTTGGACAACGTGCTGGACGTGACCGTCTGGCCGCTGCCACAGCAGCAGGAAGAGGCACGCAGCAAGCGCCGCGTCGGCCTGGGTTACACCGGTTTGGGCGATGCCCTGGTGATGCTCAATTTGCGTTACGACACACCCGAAGCGCGTGACATGGCACGCCAGATTTCGGAGTTGATGCGCGACACCGCTTACGACGCATCGGTTGAGTTGGCGCGCGAACGCGGCGCTTTCCCTCTCTTCAATGCGGATCTCTACCTCAGTGGCCAGACCTTTGCCTCGCGTTTGTCGCCAGCGCTCAAGGAGCGTGTGCGCGCGCATGGTCTGCGCAACTCGCACCTGCTCTCGATCGCGCCGACCGGCACCATCAGCCTGGCTTTTGCAGACAATGCCAGCAACGGCATCGAGCCCGCCTTCAGCTGGACCTACACGCGCAAGAAGCGCATGATGGACGGCAGCTTCAAGGAGTATGCGGTAGAGGATCACGCATGGCGCCTGTATCGCCACATGTTTGGCGAAGACACCCCCCTGACATCCGCCTTCGTGACCGCTCTGGAGATGAGTGCGCAGGCGCACGAGGCCATGGTGGCTGCCGTGGCACCCTTTATCGACACAGCCATTTCCAAGACCGTCAACGTGCCGGCCGATTACCCCTATGCCGAGTTTCAACACCTCTACATGGAAGCCTGGCAGTCGGGCCTGAAAGGTCTGGCCACCTACCGGCCCAACTCCATCCTGGGGTCGGTCCTGAGCGTGACGCCAACGACCACGCCCGCTGCCACCACACCGCTGCAGATTGAAGGCACCAACCACCGGTTGGCGCTGGAGCGACTACCCGTTCCGGTATTGTCCTCGCTGCGCTGGCCAAGCCGGCCCGCTTTGCCTGGTGGCAACCCGGCCTGGACCTTCATGGTGCATCACCCGTTCGGCGACTTCGCCCTGTTTGTCGGCGAGCTCGCACCCGAAGAAGGCGGCGCACCCAAGCCGTTCGAAGTCTGGGTCAACGGCACCGACCAGCCACGTGGCCTGGGCGCCCTGGCCAAAACCCTGTCAATGGACCTGCGCGCCAACGACCCCGCCTGGCTGCAACTCAAACTCGACGCCCTGGCCACGGTGGCCGAGGAGCATTCGTTTGAAATGCCGTTTCCGCCGCACGGTGAAAAGCGCCTGTTCCCGGGTGTTGTGGCCGCCACCGCAGCGGTGATCCGCTGGCGCTGCGACCAACTCAAGGCGCTGGCCAGCGCCGACACGCAAATACCAACGCCGGTGATGGACGCCATGTTCAGCCGTGGCGAGCCCCAGACCGGCCCCTCGGGCACGCTGGCCTGGGCAGTTGACGTGGACAACCCGGCCACCGGCGAAGCCTTCACCGTGACGCTCAAAGAAGTCAATCTGCCGGGCCATGACGGCGTCATCGTGACGCGTCCCTGCGCGGTCGGGTTTTCGGGCAACTACCCACGGGCGCTGGATGGCCTGGCGCGGCTGCTGTCACTCGATATGCGGGTCATCGATCCGGCATGGATCGGCATGAAGCTGCGCAAGCTGCTCAACTATGCCGAGCCACTGGGTCATTTCATGGCCTTTGTGCCGGGCTTGCCGCACGGCGAGCGCCGTCAGCAAACCTGGCCTTCAACGGTGGCCTATATTGCGCGCCTCATCATTCACCGCTACGCGATGCTCGGCATCCTCGATGAAGAAGGCTTGCCGCTGCGCGAGATGGGCGTGCTCGATGCGCCCAAGAATCACGAAGCGCCCAGCACCATGGCTGGCAAGGTATGCCCGGAGTGCGGCAACCCGACCGTCATCCACAAGGACGGTTGCGATTTCTGCACCGCCTGCGGCTACGTCGGGCAGTGCGGCTAGGCAGCTGAATTCAGTCGCGCACGACCAGCACCGGTAGCTGGGTGTGCGACAGGACAGCTTGCGTAACGCTCCCCAGCACCAGTTTCTCCAGGCCACTGCGGCCATGCGAGCCCATGACAATCAGGTCAGCGTGCAGGGACGCAGCCGCCTCGACCACACCGCGCCAGGCGGCGTGAGATTCAATCACGGAGGTACCAACGCTGACGCCAGCCTGCTCAAACGCGGTCCTGGCGACTTTGATGGCGGCGTTCGCTTCCGCCGTGGCGGCACTCAGGTACTCCGCCTGGCCGTAGGCGAAATCAGTGCCGACACCGGTAAAGGGATAAGGATCGATGACAAAGATCGCGGTAACGCGGCTGTCAAAAGCTTTGGCCAGACCAATCGCCTTCTCAACCGCCAGTTGTGCTGTCGCAGAGCCATCCACTGGAACAAGTATGTTTTTGAACATGGCATAACCTCCTTCGGTTCTGAGCAGTATCAGGCCATCTCCCCCTTAATGCCTTGACGGTCATCAAGCATCAGCTAGCTAGCAAGTCGGCTTGCCATCACCTTGTCAATGCGCTTGCGGTCCAGATCCAGCACTTCAAACCGCCAGCCGGCACACTCGATGCGCTCGCCGACTTCAGGCAGATGCCCTGACACCGACATAAGCAATCCAGCGACCGTGTTGTAGCGACCCCGCTCTTCCTCCGGCAGCTCTTCCAGATCCAGCCGGACCTTGAGTTCGCCCACCGGCATCAGGCCATCGAGCAGCCAGCTGCCGTCATCGCGCCGCGTGGCCCACGCGTCCACCTGCGCGCCGGGTTGCAACTCGCCGGTAATGGCTTCAAGCAGATCGCGCGGTGTCAAGGTACCTTGCACAACGCCATATTCGTCCACCACAAACACAAAGCGGCCAGCCTTGGCGCGAAACTGTTCAAGCAACTCCATGCCGCTCAAGGTCTCCGGTACAAAAGTGGCCGGTGTGGCGAAGGCCTCAAGACTATCGAGCGTTTGAGGCCCCAGCTGCAGCAAACGGGCAACACTGATCACGCCAATCACTTCATCGAGCGAGCCGCGACAGACCGGATACCAGGAGTGCGCTCCGGCAGGGCCACTGCTGCCTACCCAGGTCAGACTTTGCGCCACCGAACTGGAGGCATCAAGCCACTGCACGTCGGTGCGCGGCACCATCAAGGAGGTCAAAGGCCTGTCATCGAGTTCAAACACGTTTTGCACCATCTGATGCTCGTGTTGCTCGATCACGCCAGCGTCGACCCCCTCCTCCAGACTGGCGCTGATTTCCTCTTCCGTCACCGGACGCGCGGCGCTGGTATCGATGCGCAACAGTTTGAGCACGATGGCGGTGGTACCGGAGAGCAATCGCACAAAGGGTTTGGCGGCAGTTGCCAGCCACAGCATGGGACGGGAGACCCAGCGTGCCACCCGCTCCGGATACAGCTGGCCAATGCGCTTGGGCACCAGCTCGCCAAAAATAATGGTGATGAAGGTGATCAGCGTCACTACCAGGGCGGTCGCCGAAATAGCGGCCGGCTTGTCGGCAACACCAAAACCATGCAGCCAGGCAGCAACACCGTCGCTGAACGCCGCCTCACCGACGATACCGTTAAGAACACCAATCGAGGTAATACCCACCTGCACCGTCGACAGAAACTGGTTCGGGTTACCCAGCAGGGTCAGCGCCGCCTGTGCACCTTTGTCACCAGACTCCGCCATCAGATTGAGCCTTGTTTTCCGGCTTGCTGCCAACGCCAGTTCCGACATGGCAAACACACCGTTGAGCAAGGTCAGAAAAGCAATCAGCAGGAAATCCATGGGCCAGGAGCGAAAATGAACACCATGGCACTCTACCTCATTGGCGACGTTCAGGGCTGCAACAGCGCATTGCAACGCTTGCTCGATCAAATTTCTTTCTCCGCCAGCCGTGACACGCTCTACCTGCTCGGCGATCTGGTCAACCGCGGACCCGATTCGGCTGGCGTGCTGCGCCGCCTGATGGCCTATGGCGATGCAGCACAGTGTCTGCTGGGCAACCACGATCTGCATCTGTTGGCCCTGTCGCAGCGCGTGCGCAAGCCGGGCCGCCACGATACCTTGAACAATATTCTGCAGGCGCCGGATCGTCATGCCATGCTCGAATGGTTGCGCTGGCAAAAGATGGCGATGGCTCTCAGCATCGACGGGCACGATCTGCTGATGGTTCACGCTGGCGTCCTGCCGTGCTGGAGCGCCAGCCAGACAATGGCTCTGGCCGCCGAGGTGGAAGCGGTTCTGCGTGGCCCGGCGCTGGGGGACTTCCTGCAGCAGATGTACGGCGACGAACCCCATGCCTGGAACGACACACTAACGGGCGCTGACCGGCTGCGCGTGATTGTCAACAGCCTGACGCGAATGCGGTTTTGTGACGCCCAGGGGCGTATGGAGTTCAGCAGCAAGGAAGGCAGCAGCGCTGCGCCACCCGGTTATATGCCGTGGTTTGACGTACCCGGGCGACAAACGGCCGCTATCACGCTGGCTTTTGGGCACTGGTCAACACTGGGCTGGCTCGACCGGCCTGATGTCCTGGCACTCGACACCGGCTGTGTCTGGGGCGGCTGCCTGAGCGCTGTGCGCCTGGGTGGCACAAAGAGGTCAGGAAACAACAGGGTGCTGGCGCACGAACTCATCCAGGTCAAGTGTGAGCAAGCCCAGCAGCCGGGCTGAGCGCCGCGCTATTCGGACTTGAACAGCGCCGCGACCCGGCGCTTCGATTTGATGTTGGCCGATATGCTGCGCCCGGCGCCGTGCCGGCTGATCGTAGCGTCCCAAGCGGGCGCTGCGTCAGGTGCTGCCGGCGCCTCGTAGGGTTTGTCAAAAAACGGATCGCGCGCAGCGGTTGGTGGCCGCGAGTAGTCGCGACGCTGCGATGGTACGGGTCTGGCAAACTGCCCTTCACGCGCCACATCGCGGATCGCTCCCGGGTGGTGACTGCCATGGTGCGAGTCATCGGGCACCGGCTGGGAGTACATACGCCGGCCGTCGTTGATGCGACCCTGACGCCGAATGTCAGGCGTATCCTCGTCAAACTCGACCGCCTCCAACTCGATTTTTGTCTTCAGTAACTTCTCGATATCCGCCACCAGACGAGCATCGCTCTTGGAGACAAAACTCAGAGCCAGGCCTAAAGCGCCCGCGCGCCCGGTGCGGCCAATGCGGTGGATGTAGTCTTCCGCATTGAACGGAATATCAAAATTGAAGACGGCAGGCACATCCTTGATGTCCAGACCGCGTGCTGCCACGTCGGTACAGACCAGCAAATTCACCTCTCCGCTCTTGAACGCCTCCAGTGCCTTGAGACGCTCATCCTGGCTCTTGTCACCATGCAGGGCGGTGGTGTTCAGGCCTTCGCGCTCCAGCGAGCGGGCCAGCCGCGCGCAGCCCAGTTTGCTGTTGACGAAAACAAAAGCCTGCTTGATAGCGCGCGCCTTCAGAATCTGATGCAGGGCATGGCGCTTGTCGTCATCGCCCACGCTGTAGAAATGCTGTTCAACAGTGGAAGCCGTGCCGTTGGAGCCGCCAACCTCGATCGTCGCCGGGTTCTGCAGATAGCTGCTGGCCAGGCGCTTGATCTCGGGTGAAAACGTGGCAGAAAACAGCAGCGTGGTGCGCTGCTTGGGCAAAAAGCTCAGAATGCGTTGCAAATCCGGCAGAAATCCGATGTCGAGCATGCGATCGGCTTCATCGAGCACCACGTACTCGACCTGGTTCAGTACCGCGTTCTTGGCCTCAATGTGGTCAAGCAGCCGCCCCGGTGTGGCAACCAGAATCTCAACTCCCTTTTTCAGCTCGATGGTCTGGGGCTTCATGTCGATGCCGCCAAACACCACAGCACTGCGCAACAGCGTGTATTTGGCGTAGTCCTTGATGGCCTGCGCCACCTGGTCGGCCAGTTCCCGCGTAGGCAGCAGCACCAGTGCGCGCACCGGGTGCCGTGCCGGCGAAGTCGAGCTGCTCTCATGCTTGAGCATGCGCTGCAGCAGAGGTAGGGAAAAAGCAGCGGTCTTGCCGGTACCGGTCTGCGCTGCGCCCATCACATCGCGGCCTTGCAACACCACCGGAATGGCCTGCGCCTGGATTGGGGTCATGGACTCGTAGCCCATCTCGGCCACGGCACGAGCCAGCGGCGCTGCCAGTTGCAGTTGGGCAAAGGCCATCGGCAAGGGTTCAGGAGTCAAATCAGAAGTCAAATCGGTCATTCATAGCCAGTTCAGGGTGCTATCAATCCGATAGCTCGGTGCGCCCTGGGACTAGGGGCAAACCCGCATTATCCTCCAATCCAGGGCTCAGGCCTTGGGCAGCGTCACGCCACGTTGTCCCTGGTACTTGCCGCCACGGTCCTTGTAGCTGGTCTCGCACACTTCGTCGCTTTCAAAAAACAGCACCTGGGCACAGCCTTCGCCGGCATAGATCTTGGCCGGCAGGGGCGTGGTGTTGCTGAATTCGAGCGTGACGTAGCCTTCCCACTCTGGCTCAAAGGGCGTCACGTTGACGATGATGCCGCAACGTGCATACGTACTCTTGCCCAAGCATATGGTCAGCACGTTGCGCGGAATCCGGAAATACTCCATGGTGCGCGCCAGCGCAAAGCTGTTGGGCGGGATGATGCAGACCTCGTCGTTGAAGTCAACAAAGCTCTTTTCATCGAAGTTTTTTGGGTCCACCACCGTGCTGTGGATGTTGGTAAAGACCTTGAACTCAGGCGCGCAGCGAATATCGTAACCATAGCTGCTGGTGCCGTAACTGACAATCTTCTGGCCGTCGCGCTCGCGCACCTGGCCCGGCTCGAAGGGTTCAATCATGCCGGTCGTCTCGGCCATGTGACGAATCCACTTATCGCTTTTGATGCTCATCGGGACACAACTCCTAAGGTCCGTCGATTGTAAACAGTGCCTCTTGTGCCTGCGAAATCACGGTTCTCTCGATAAGGCGATCGTCGCCCAGCACAATCATGGTGAACAACAGTTCGTCGAGGTTGCCGGCTTGCGCGCTGCGGCGTGCCAGCAGCGGTGTCGCCTGCGGATTGAGCACCACAAAATCAGCTTCACAGCCTGGCCGCAGGTTTCCGACAACGCCGTCCAGACCCAGCGCCCTGGCAGCGCCCGCCGTGTGTTGCCACCAGAGTTGCTGTGGCGAGAGCGACCACCCCGCTTTGCCCTGACCTTCGCGAGCCACGTAATAGGCCGCCAGCATGGTATGAAAGGGACTGAAGCTGGTGCCACCCCCGACGTCACTGGCCAAGCCGTACTGAAGCCCGGCTCGATCAGCCGCCACATAGTCAAAGAAGCCACTACCCAGGAACAGATTGCTGGTCGGACAGACCGCCGCAACCGCGCCGCTGCTGCGCATCAGCGCCCGATCCTGATCGTCAAAATGCAGGCAATGGGCGTACACCGCGCGGCGGCGCAGCAAGCCGGCATCGGCGTAAGTCGCCAGGTAACTGCGCGAGGACGGAAACAGCTGACGCGCCCAGGCGATTTCATCCTTGTTTTCAGCCACATGCGACTGAATCCAGACTTCGGGATAGCGCTGCGCCAGGTCGCCCGCGCCGCGCAACTGCTGGTCGCTGCAACTGGGCGCAAAACGCGGTGTGATGGCGTAACCCAAACGGTCTTTGCCATGCCACTTCTGCAGCAAGGCCTCTGAATCAAGCAGACTTTGCTCGCAGGCATTGCGCGAGCCATCCGGCGCGGCGCGGTTGAGCACGCTTGCCGGGGCATGGCGATCCATCAGGCACAAGCCGCTGATCAGTCGCAGACGACGCTGCTGCGCCTCACAGAACAGCGCTTCGACCGACTCCGTGCTGCAGGTGGCAAAAGTCAGCGCCGTCGTGACGCCGTTGCGCAGCAGTTCATCCAGAAAGAATCGGGCCGCCTTGGCGCTGTACTGAGCCGACGAAAAGCGCTGTTCTTCAGGAAAAGTGTAGTGCTCAAGCCAGGGCAGCAAACCGTCCGCGGGCGAGCCAATCACGTTGGTCTGCGCAAAATGGTTGTGCATGTCGATGAAGCCCGGCGCGATGATGCGACCGGGCAAGTGCTCGGTTGGCACTTTCTCAAAACGCCCCTTGAGCTGGTGATACGACCCGCACGCCTGCACCCTCTGTCGGCCCGAGGCATCCGGCCCGATCACCAGCAAACCGTCTTCTTCCAGCGCAGCACAAGGTCCGGATGCGCTGTCAGGTGCGAACGAGAGCAGGGAGGCGCGGTAGGCTTTCATAAGCAGGAGTCTAGAGCAAAGTCAAGCCAACTTGAGCTGCCGCGCAGCCCGGGGGCAGGCGCTGCAGGGCGGCCAAGCCCCTGCGATAATGCGCGCCATGAATAGAGCAACATCCACTCCTGCACCGACCCTGACGCAGCTTTGGCGTCCGATTCTGGCCATGCTGATCGTCATTGTGTCTTCCAACTATCTGGTGCAATTTCCGATCAACGACTGGTTGACCTGGGGCGCTTTCACTTTTCCCGTCGCTTTCCTGGTGACGGACCTGACGAATCGAGCGGTCGGTGCCCAAGCGGCCCGGCGCGTCGCCTGGGTCGGCTTTTCCATCGCGGTCATCGTGTCGCTGGCCCTGGCACCGTGGCGTATCGCTGTGGCCTCGGGCGTGGCCTTCATCATGGGGCAGTTGCTCGATATCGTGGCCTTCAACCGCTTGCGCACGCTGTCGTGGTGGAAAGCACCCTTCTTTGGCTCGCTGGTGGCATCGGTGATTGACACCGGCCTGTTCTTCTTCCTGGCGTTTGCCGGCACCGACCTGGACTGGCGAACACTTGCCGCCGGAGACCTTGCCATCAAATGGCTGATGGCCGCCGTCTTGCTGGCCCCCTACCGTTTGATGCTGCCGAGCCTGCAGCGCTGGGTGCCGGTGGCGTGAACTCAGACAAAAGTCTCAAAACACGCGTCGAGTCGCTCCAGATAATCCGATTTGGCTGTCGCATTAACAAAGCTCGCTTGGAAGCTGTTGCGCGCCAGTTGGTAGGCGTGCTGCGCCGTCAGCCCCAGTGCAACAAAGCTCTGGCAGAAGTTCTGGTTGATGTAGCCGCCAAAGTAAGCCGGGTCATCGGAATTGACCGTAGCCACGATGCCAGCCTCCAGCATGCGCCCCAGGTTGTGTTCGGCCAGATTCTGAAAAACGCGCAGCTTCAGATTCGATAGCGGGCAAACCGTCAGGGCGATTCGGTCCTTCACCAGCCGCGCAATCAAGGCCGGGTCCTGCAGCGCCTGCACACCGTGATCGATGCGCTCTACCTTGAGCACATCGAGCGCACTCCAGATGTAGGCCGGTGGACCCTCCTCGCCGGCATGGGCCACCAGCCGAAAGCCGAGTTGGCGCGCTCTGGCAAAGACGCCGGCAAACTTTTCAGGCGGATGCCCCACCTCGCTTGACGCTAGGCCCACTCCCAGCAGTTTGTCGCGGTACGGCATGGCCTGTTCCAGACACTCAAATGCCTCATGCTCGCTCAAGTGCCGCAAGAAGCACAGGATCAGCGACGAATCGATACCAAATTGGGCACGCCCGGCAACACAGGCGCGGTGCAAACCGTTGATGACCACATCGGCGCTCAGGCCGTGACCGGTATGCGTCTGGGTATCAAAAAATATCTCGGCATGCAGAACATGGTCGGCTGCGGCGCGCTCCAGATAGGCCAGCGTCATGTCGTAAAAGTCCTGCTCGGTGCGCAGCACCAGTGTGCCTTCATGGTAGATGTCGAGAAAACTCTGCAGGTCATCGAACACGTAGGCGCGCCGCAGCGCTGCAACATCCGGGTAAGCCATGGCAAGGCCGTTGCGCTGCGCCAGCGCAAACATCAATTCGGGCTCAAGCGAGCCCTCGATATGCATATGCAGTTCGGCCTTGGGCATAAGCCGAAGCAAGTCTGGCAAACGCTCGGCCGCCACCGGTTTGATTTTGATCATGGTCCCCCCGTCCATTGACAAGAAAAAGGCCACCAAGTGTATGTCCTTGGCGGCCTTTGTCAGGGGATATGGTGGCGGATAGTTGTTCGCTGGAAAATTGACTAATTCAACAGGTGCGTAAT
>JBAXFI010000033.1:0-23165 GCA_037139995.1 Comamonadaceae bacterium
GTCCATAAAGTACTCCTTGAATGGCAACGGGTTGATTTTGGCTTCGATCAGAGCATCTTCTGGTTTTAACAACAGGCTGGATGCTTGAACAGTAGTGTAACGCAACTATTGAAATCGAAAAGCTGTATTTTTAGTCAATTTGATTTACTATATGCGGCATGCCCGAAACAAGCGAAATGGTCCGCAGGCCAGGATGGCGCCAGGCCCATCTGGGGCACTGGATGAACCTGGCTCTGCAACGCTTTGATGCCCGGGTGCTGTTCCTGATGTCGCGCAACGAGGCGGTGCCACTGGCCTTGTCCAACCTCGCTGCCCGTGGCTGCCTGAGCGCGTCCCACATTCACATCACGCGCCATCTGGCACTGGAGGGGTCGCGCTTGACGGAACTGGCTCAGCGTGCCGGTGTCAGCAAACAGGCCATGGGCAAACTGGTGGAGCAGTGCGAGGCCTGGGGTTTGGTTGGAAAAATGGCTGATCCCCGCGATGCGCGCGCGCGACGCATTGTGTTCACGTCGGTTGGGCTGACCTGGTTGCAAGCCTTTGGCGATGCCGTTGCGCAGGCGCAGGACGAACTCAGGGCGGCCGTTGGGGCAGAGGTTGCAACCGTGATGGCCATGGGTCTGGAAGCCTATGCAGCGTGAAACCCTGTTAATTCTGTCGCGAAAATTACAGGCAGATTCGCGGACGCCTAGAATCGCTTGAAAAATGGAAATGCCGGCCTCCGGTTTTCACCCACATAGGAGACAGACATGCGAATTCTGATTGCGGAAGATGACCAGGTGCTGGCCGATGGCCTGTTGCGAACATTGCGCAGTTCGGGTGCTGCTGTCGATCACGTTGCCAGTGGTGCCGAGGCCGACGCAGCATTGATGACCAACACCGAATTCGACCTGCTGATCCTGGATCTGGGCATACCCAGGATGCACGGACTGGAGGTCTTGAAGAAGCTGCGGGCGCGTGGCTCTTCTTTGCCGGTGCTGATTCTGACCGCCGCCGACAGCGTCGAAGAGCGCGTCAAGGGCCTGGACTATGGTGCCGACGACTACATGGCCAAACCCTTCAGCCTGCAGGAGCTTGAGGCACGTGTACGCGCCTTGGGTCGGCGCGGCATGGGAACGGCCAGCAGCATGATCAAGCATGGCCCGCTGATTTACGACCAATCCGGCCGGGTTGCCACGATTGATGGCGTCATGATCGAGCTGTCGGCGCGCGAACTCGGCCTGCTCGAAGTCCTGCTGCAGCGCGCCGGTCGCCTGGTCAGCAAGGACCAACTGGTGGAGAGACTCTGCGAATGGGGCGAAGAAGTCAGCAATAATGCGATCGAGGTGTACATCCACCGCCTGCGCAAGAAGATCGAAAAAGGCCCGATCCGCATAGCTACGGTGCGAGGACTTGGTTACTGTCTTGAAAAGATCCCGAACTAGGGATCTGACCACGTCTCGTGAACATTTTCCATCAGGAACAGCGCTCGCTGTTCGGGGAGATTCTGGACTGGATGCTCACGCCCATGCTCCTGCTGTGGCCCATCAGTCTGGTCTTGACCTGGCTGGTTGCACAAAGCATTGCCGGCAAACCCTTTGACAGGGCGCTGGAGTACAACGCCGGCGCGCTCGCGCAACTGGTCAATGTCAGCAACAATCGGGTGCAATTCAACCTGCCGCTTCCGGCGCGCGAGTTGCTGCGCGCCGACGATTCGGACACGGTCTACTACCAGGTGTTGGGTAGTCGCGGCGAATTCCTGAGTGGCGAGCGTGATTTGCCCTCGCCGGCCGAGGACGAGAAGGTCTTTTTTGGTGAAGTCCGGATCCGTGACGCTGAAGTCCACGGCGTGGATGTCAAGATTGCCTACACCTGGGTCAAGTTGCCATTGCCAGGGGCCAGACCGGCTCTGGTGCAGGTGGCCGAAACCCTTGAAAAAAGATCCGTGCTGGCGACAGAAATTGTCAAGGGCGTCATGCTGCCGCAATTTGTCATCCTGCCGATGGCGGTGCTGCTGGTCTGGCTGGCTCTGGTGCAGGCGATCAAGCCACTCAATCAGCTTGAAGAGCGGATACGTGCGCGCAAGCCCGACGACCTGAGCCCGATCGATGCGCGTGCTGTGCCGCTGGAAGTCGCGCCCCTAGTGTCCTCGGTCAACGACTTGCTGATGCGACTGAAAGACTCGATCGCGACGCAAAAACGCTTCCTGGCCGACGCCGCCCATCAACTGAAGACACCGTTGGCGGGCCTGCGCATGCAGGCGGATCTGGCGCAACGGGAAGGTGCCAACACCGAAGAACTCAAGCAGTCGCTGCGCCAGATCGGGCGTTCCAGCATCCGTGCCACGCACACGGTCAATCAGTTGCTGGCGCTGGCGCGGGCCGAGAGCAGCGGTTCGGCGATGCCACGCAGTAGTTGCGATCTGGCCGAGTTGACGATGGAGGTGGTGCGCGACTGTGTGCCGCGCGCCATGGAGAAATATATTGACCTCGGTTTTGAGGGAACGCAGCCCGGCGCCGAAGGCGGACAACTTGCGGGCAATCCGACGCTGCTCAAGGAACTGATCCGCAATCTGCTGGACAACGCCATCAACTACACACCTTCCAGCGCCGCCAAGCCCGGGGTCATCACGGCCCGCGTGCTGACCGATCCTTTTGGCAAGACTTTGGTATTGCAGGTGGAAGATTCCGGTCCCGGCGTTCCGCTAGCGGAACGCGAACTGATCTTTCGACCCTTTTACCGCGCCCTGGGGACCGAAGTCGACGGCTCCGGTCTGGGCCTGCGCATCGTGATGGAAATTGCCTATCTGCACAATGCTACGGTCGCTATGGAGGATACGCGCCCCGGGCAATCGCCGCCCGGGGCGCGCTTCAATGTGCGCTTTGTCGCCGAATCAGGCAGCGCTGCCGTTGCACAGTGATCATTTGCACGCCACCAGTGCCTTGCCACCCAAAGCCGCCTGCAAATCGCTCAGTCGAGCTTGCAGTGCCTCGTCCGCGGCGGGCAGTCGCAGCATGATGCGGTTGGGCTGCGCACGCTCCTGCAGCACACGCGCTGTGCGCACGCCGCGCTGACTCAGACCGGCCAGCGCAGCATCGGCCGCGGCCTGGGTCGCAAAGCCACCAAGCGACACTCCCCACTGCAGCGCCGGATCGGTCAGTGGCTCAAAGCGCAGGTTCAAGGAGGCCAGTTCGGAGCGCTTCTTTGCGAGGGCCTCGGGGCTGGCATATTTGCCCATGTAGACAATCCAGCGCGCCGGCTCCGCTGTGTTGCTCAGGGTCCAGGATCCCGGTGGCAGGACGGCGGTCAAGGCAGCGCGCAAGGAGCTGGCCTGGGCTTCTTCAAAAGGACCCGCTTGCAGGCATGCGCCTGATTTGCCCGCTGTCGCTTCCGTCTCCCAATGAAGCAATTCCTGCGCGGTAAGCAAGTGCAGGGACTCGGGCTTGATCTGTCGTTGCAGACGCTGTGGTTCCGTCTGCTGCTGCGGGCCCCAACCTGGAAAGACGCGTTCGGTCCAGGCGAAATAGAGGCCATTGACCAGCAGCAAGCACAGGACCAGCAAGCGCAGCATGCGAAGCCTCAAGAAGGGTCGGCAGACGATGCGCCGAGTGGGCGCACGCTGACCTCGGCGCTGGTCACACGGGTCAAGCCCTGCGCTGTTTCAAGCTGCAGCGCCCCGGAGCGGTCAACCCCCTGCGCGATGCCGACGGTCCCGTTGCTGAGCGTCACCGACACGTTGCGCAACGCATCAAGGCGATTGAACTCAGCCTGAAATGGGGCGAAACCATGCTGTTCAAAGACCTTGATGGTTTGTACCAGCGGTGCTGCGACCTTCAGCAGTGCTTCGGTCGTGTCGATGTCCGGCAGCAGTTCCTGCAGCCATGCCGGTGGCGTGGCAAGGCCGGCGCCCGCGCGCGGGCGGATGTTGATTCCTACGCCGACCACGACATACCGGCTGCTGCCGAAGCTGGCCGTTTCGATCAGAATCCCGGCCAGCTTGCGTCCTTGCCACCAGAGATCGTTCGGCCATTTCAGGCGCAAATCAGGGTGCAGGCTCTGAACAATGCTCAGACCCACAGCCAGAGACAAGCCGGACCAATCGTCAGGTGCCAAGGGCAGGCCAAGGGAAAAAGAGAAGTCACTGGACCACTGACGTCCGAGGCGCCCACGGCCAGCGCTCTGGTGCTCGGCCAATAGCAGCACGGGCTGGATCTGCCCGTCGCGCGCACGGCGCATCAATTCGCTGTTGCTGGAATCAATCTGTGCAAGCACTTCGAAGTGAAAGTCGGGCAGATCGGGCGCAATGGCCTGCTCGATCTGCTGCGCTGGCCAGTCCCTTGCGCTGCTCATGGCGTTTGCTAGCCGCGCCGGCGCTTGGGTGCCAGCAGTGTGCCGCGACAGTCTTTGGAGTCGCACCAGCAGGGGTACTCGGCTTTGAGCTTGGGTGTGTGGCGCTCATGGAGGATCATGCCGTAGTCGTAGTTGAGCTCTTCGCCAGCCAGGATGTTGCGCAAGGCCTTGATGAAAATGCGTCCGTCCTTTTCGTCCGCTTCGCAGTTGGCGCTGCAGGCGTGATTGATCCAGCGCGATGAATTGCCGCCGACCTTGGCATCGATCACGCGGCTCTCATTGATGTGAAAATAAAACGTGTGGTTCGGGTCGGCTGGATCGTGGGGATGGCGCTGCTGCGCTTCGGGCCAGCTGATGACCTCACCGACGTACTCAATCAGCACCTCACCCTCTGCGATATCCTGCAGGGCGAACACCCCTTTGCCATGCACGCCGGAGCGGCGGACCTGGATACGGCGGCTGGCTAGGCGGGTGGTTTTTTGGGACACAACAAAAAATTTGGTATGGTGAACTCGTATGGGCGCGTGGGTGCGCGCTCACGTGTATGTGCGTGCGCTTGTGCGCCCGCGAGAAAACGGATTGTAAAGTCAGATGAAGAATACAGCTTTCACCAAGACATTGGTCATTGCCGAAAAGCCTTCGGTCGCTCAGGACATTGTGCGGGCGCTCACCACGGCATCCGGCAAATTCGAGAAACACGAGGAACATTTTGAAAACGAGAAGTACGTCGTTACCAGCGCCGTCGGGCATCTGCTTGAGATTCAGGCGCCCGAGGAATTTGACGTCAAGCGCGGCAAGTGGAGCTTTGCCCACCTGCCGGTGATCCCGCCGCACTTTGACGTCAAACCCATGGACAAGACCAAGACGAGGCTCAATGCCATCGTCAAGCAGGCCAAGCGCAAGGACGTGGGGGCCCTGATCAACGCCTGCGATGCCGGGCGCGAAGGTGAACTGATCTTTCGCTTGATCCAGCAATACAGCAAGGTCAAGCTGCCGGTGCAACGGCTCTGGCTGCAGTCAATGACGCCGCAAGCGATACGCGATGGCTTTGATACGCTGCGCAGTGACCAGCAGATGCTGCCTCTGGCTGACGCGGCGCGCTGCCGCAGCGAGGCCGACTGGTTGGTGGGCATCAACGGCACGCGCGCCATGACCGCCTTTAATTCGCGCGATGGCGGCTTTTTCCTGACGACGGTGGGTCGGGTGCAGACGCCAACCCTGAGTGTGGTGGTGGAGCGCGAGGAGCAGATTCGCAAATTCATCAGCCGCGACTACTTTGAGGTGCATGCCACATTCGGCGCCAGCGCTGGTGATTACAACGGCAAATGGTTTGATCCGGCCTGGAAGAAGGCCGCGGCTAATCTGGCGGCCGGCAATACGGACGAGCCCGATGCGGAACTGAAGGCCGATCGCCTCTGGAGCGAGCGCGAGGCGCGCGCCATTGCCGACGCTGTGCGCGGCCAGAAGGCCAGCGTCACGGAAGAAAGCAAGCCGACGACGCAAGCATCCCCGTTGCTGTTTGATCTGACCAGTTTGCAGCGCGAGGCCAACGGCAAGTTTGGCTACTCGGCCAAGACGACACTGTCGATCGCGCAAAGCCTGTACGAACGCCACAAGGCTCTGACCTACCCGCGTACCGATTCGCGCGCGCTGCCGGAAGACTACGTGCCCGTGGTGAAACAGACCTTCGAGATGTTGGCTGGCAGCCCCATGAAGCACCTGGCCCCCCATGCGGCAACAGCGCTGAAGAGTCACTACATCGTCAAGAGCAAGCGCGTTTTTGACAATGCCAAGGTCAGTGACCACTTTGCCATCATTCCGACCTTGCAGGCACCGCACGGCCTGAGCGAAGCCGAACAGAAAATCTACGATCTGGTGGTGCGGCGCTTCATGGCGGTGTTTTTCCCCAGTGCCGAGTACCAGATTACGACAAGAATCACGACGGTCGCCGCAGCGCCGGGCCGCCCCAAGCAAGGCACGGCCCCCGTGGGGGGCAGCGAAGCACACGAAGTGGCGAGCGTGGGGGCATATTTGGCGTACAACTTCAAGACGGAAGGCAAGGTCCTGGTCAAGCCAGGCTGGCTCGCCATCTACGGCAAGGAAGCCGCCGACGAGGTCAAGGACGGCGATGACAAGAGTCCGGGCAACCTGGTGCCGGTCAAGCCGGGCGAGCAGGTGAACGCGCAGAGCGTTGAACCCAAAGCCTTGAAGACCCGACCGCCGGCGCGCTACTCGGAAGCCACCCTGCTCGGTGCCATGGAAGGTGCCGGCAAGGCCATTGAGGACGACGAATTGCGCGCCGCCATGCACGAGAAGGGCCTGGGCACGCCAGCCACGCGATCAAGCATCATTGAGGGTCTGATTGCTGAAAAATACATGCTGCGCGAAGGTCGCGAATTGATACCGACCGCCAAAGCGTTCCAGCTGATGACGCTGCTCAGGGGTCTGGGGGTGGAAGAACTCTCCAAGGCCGAGTTGACCGGCGAGTGGGAATACAAGCTGGCGCAGATGGAACACGGCAAGCTCACGCGCGAGACCTTCATGGCCGAGATTGCCGCGATGACTGAACGTATGGTCCGCAAGGCCAAGGAATACGACCGCGACACCGTGCCCGGTGACTACGCTACCCTGCAGGCGCCATGCCCCAACTGCGCCGGCATCATGAAAGAAAACTACCGCCGATACAGTTGCACTGGCAAGAGCGGCAGCGAAGAAGGCTGCGGTTTTTCTTTTGGCAAGACGCCTGCCGGACGCACCTTTGAAGTCGCCGAGGTCGAGCAATTCCTGCGGGATCGGAAAATCGGTCCGCTCGACGGTTTCCGCTCCAAGGCGGGATGGCCCTTCACCGCTGAAATGATCATCAAGTTTGACGAAGAGAGCAAGAACTTCAAGCTTGAGTTTGACTTTGGTGACGACAGGAAGGGCGAGGAAAGCGGCGAGCTGATCGATTTCTCGGCCCAGCAGACGCTGGGTGCCTGCCCCAAATGTGGCGCTGCCGTTTACGAACATGGCAAGAGCTATGTTTGTGAAAAGTCAGTGCCCACACACGCGCAAGCGACGCCCAGTTGTGATTTCAAGAGCGGTCAGATCATTCTTCAGCAGCCCGTGGTGCGGGAGCAGATGAGCAAACTGCTGACTACTGGCAAGACCGATCTGCTGGACAAGTTTGTTTCCATGCGCACGCGCCGCGGCTTCAAGGCCATGCTGGCGTGGGATGCAGCGGCCGGGAAAGTCAACTTCGAGTTTGCGCCGAGCAAGTTCCCGCCGCGCAAGACCGCTGCCAAAGCCTTTACCGGCGCCGCCGCCAAGGCCGGCGCTGCGGTGAAGGTGGCGGCGAAAAAGGCAGCCGTCAAGAAGCCAGCCGTCAAGGTCGCTGCCAAGAAAGTAGCAGCCAAGGCCACCAAGGCACCGCGCAAGATCACAGCCGGCACCGGCCTGCAACCCAGCGCGGCACTGGCCGCCGTGATCGGTTCGGACGCCGTCGCGCGACCGCAGGTGATCAAGAAGTTGTGGGATTACATCAAGGCCAACGGCTTGCAGGACGCGGCCAACAAACGTGCCATCAACGCCGACGCCAAGCTGCTGGCGGTCTTCGGCAAGCCGCAGATCACGATGTTTGAACTTGCCGGAATCGTTGGCAAGCATTTGGCATAACATAACAATTCTTCACACAGGAGAGTGTCATGAACCAAACCATTTCTACCGCTGGATTCACGTTGGTCAGTTCAGAGATCAAGGCCGACGCCCTGATTGCGCAACGCTTTGAGTACAACGGTTTCGGCTGTTCCGGAGACAACCAGTCGCCGGCACTCAAGTGGAGCGGCGCGCCCGCCGGCACCCAAGCCTTTGCCGTGACCGTCTATGACCCCGACGCACCGTCCGGCTCCGGCTGGTGGCACTGGGTGGTGATCAACATCCCGGCTGACGTGACCGAACTGGCGCCCAACGCGGGCGCCGAGGGTGGCGCCAATCTGCCCAAGGGCGCACGCCATGTGCGCATCGACTACGGCGTGGCGGCCTGGGGGGGTGTCGCGCCACCGCCGGGCGACGCGCCGCACCGCTACGTCTTCACTGTGCACGCGCTGAAAGAGGTTCTCGATATTCCTGCGGACGCAACCGCCGCGCTGGCAGGTTTCATGATCAACGCGACCAGCCTGGGCAAGGCCACTTTCACGGCGCGCTACGGAAGGTAGTTGGGCTGTCATTGCGGGCCTCTACTTTGTCATTGCGGACTTGATCCGCAATCCAGCGCATGCGTGGCACTGGATCCCGGATCGAGTCCGGGATGACAAACTGAGCACCCGGGATGACAAATCGGTGCATGTTGTGACCGGGCAATCCAGTCAGTCCGCCTCCGGCATTTGTCCATCGATGTAATACCAGCGGCCGCCTTCACGCACAAAGCGGCTGATCTCATGCATGCGCTGCGCGCGGCCGTGCTCGCGGCAACGCGCCACAAACTCCACCACGCCTGCGTCACCCGACTGCTCGCTGTGGCGTACTTCCAGTCCCAGCCATTTGAGCGGTGCCAGCTCCAGTTCGCCCGGTGCGGTGGCCGGGTGCCAGGTCGCCAGCAGGTAGTCGATCAAGCCCAGTACGTAGGCGCTGTAGCGCGAGCGCATCAGGGCTTCGGGTGTCGGTGCGTGGTGACCTTCGCGCAAACCGGTGTGCCACAGACCGCAGCAATCCAGACAAGTCTGGCCGCTGCCGCAAGGACAGGGCGCATGCGCCGCGAGCTGGTTCTTGGGTCGTCCTGTGCTCGGCAGCGCAGCCATCACATCGGAATGCGAAATGCCTTCGAGACCAGCTTGAAAGCCTGCGGGCTGTCCCATTCCTCGGCGCCGTAGTACTTGCCCAGCACCTTGCCGTTGGCGTCGACCAACAGCGTCAACGGCAGGCGCTCGGCGCCCAGCATGTTTTCCAGCAGCAGGCGCTGGTCGATGAAGTGGCTGAACGTGGTGCCCGTTTTTTTGACGAAAGACTTGGCCAGTTCCGGATAGTCGTCGGTCGAGATGCCGATCACCGTGAACTGTTTACCGATCTTGCTGCGCGAGAGTCGCTCCAACGATCCCATTTCCTGACGGCACGGGCCACACCAGCTGGCCCAGACGTTGATGATCAGCGGCTTGCCGCGAAACTCCGACAGTTTGCGCGATGGGCCGGACAAGCCCTGCATAGCGATGTCGCGAAGGGCTCCGCCAATCTCGACCTCACCCGGAGTTTTTGCCAGCGCCAGCGATGAGGTGCTGACAAGGCAGAACAGCAGCAGTGACCGAAACGATTTCATTCGCAGAAGTCTACCAGCCACCCGAACTTTAGGGGCGGTCCTTGCTGGCGCGTTCATAGAAGGGCATCACTTTGGGCAGATTTTTTTCAATCAGGGCAATGCGCGATTTGCCGGAGGGGTGGGTGGAGAGCCATTGCGGCGGCGCACCATTGCTGGCGGTGCCCATCTTTTGCCACAGGCTGACCCCAGAGCGTGGGTCGTAGCCGGCGCGTGCTGCGAGTTCCATACCGACCAGGTCGGCTTCCGACTCGTCCTCCCGGCTGAATTCGAGCGTCAGCAGGTTGGCGCCACCACGCGCCAGACCGTCCGTCAGGCGCGGATCGACACCAAGAACACCGGCTGCAACTGCGCCGCCGATTCGCGCCGCGCCTTGTGTCACGGCACTTTTTCCCATACGCTCGCGGGCGTGTTCGCGCAGTGCATGGGCGATTTCGTGTCCCATGACCATCGCCACCTCGTCATCCGTGAGCTTGAGCTGCTGCAGAATGCCGCTGTAAAAGGCGATCTTCCCACCGGGCATGCAAAACGCGTTGATTTGCTGGCTGCCGATCAGGTTGACCTCCCAGCGCCAGTCTTTGGCGCGCGGATTCCAGGCTGCGGCAAAGGGGATGATGCGCTGGGCAATCGCGCGCAGACGCTTTAACTGGGCTTGCTCTTTACCCGCCAGGGCGTTCTTGCTGCCTGCCTGCTGCAGCATCTGGGCGTATTGCTGCGCTGCTGAGCGCTCCACGCTGTCGGCCGGGACCAGTCTGCTGAACGCCGAGTTGTTGCCAACGTCAACGCCCTCGCGCGCATGCGCTTGGGTCAGCCCCAGGCCGGACAGGACCAGGGCCAGGGCGGGTAGTAGCAGGGCGTGTTGGGGCAAGCGGCAGCGAGCGCGCTTCGGTCGCGGTGAATCAAGGGGCATGCTGAACATCAGGTCGATTAGGAGGCTGCGCGTATTATTCACGCATGACAGCAAGTGCACCCAAGCTCAGCGAAATCAAGCCCGGCTGGCTTGCCAGTTTCAAGGTTTATCTGGAACCAGCCACCTTGCGCATGCTGTCGCTGGGTTTTTCTGCCGGCCTGCCCTTGCTGCTGGTGCTCGGCACCCTGAGTTTCTGGCTGCGCGAAGCAGGCATTGATCGCACCACCATTGGCTACCTGAGCTGGGTTGGCCTGGCCTACGCCTTCAAATGGGTCTGGGCGCCGCTGGTGGATCGGATGCCTATTCCCCTGCTCACGACCTGGCTCGGACGCCGGCGCAGCTGGCTGCTGCTGGCGCAACTGTGCATCATGGTGGGGCTGGTCGCGATGTCCTTCAATGACCCGCGTGTGGCCCTGCAGCCGGTCGTCTGGGGCGCATTGGCGGTGGCTGTCGGTTCGGCAACGCAGGACATTGCGCTGGACGCTTTTCGCATTGAGTCGGCTGGCAGCGAGCGTCAGGCAGCGCTCGCTGCCGCCTACCAGACCGGCTATCGCCTGGCCATGATATGGGCCGGCGCCGGAGTGCTTTGGCTCGCTGCACGCGCCGAAGTGGCGGGCGTCGCGAATTATCAGCACGGCGCCTGGCAGCGTGCCTATCTGGTGATGGCGGCCTCCATGCTGCTGGGTGTGCTGACGGTGCTGCTGTCGTCTGAGCCTGCGCCCCGTGTCAGGGCCAAAGCGAGCAGCGTGCGGGCCTGGCTGCACAGCGCCTTGATCGAGCCTTTTGCCGATTTTCTGCGACGCTACGGCAAGCAGGCGGCACTGATTCTGGCGCTGATTGCGGTGTACCGCATCAGCGATGTCGTGATGGGCATCATGGCCAACCCGTTCTATGTCGATATGGGCTATAGCAAGGACGAGGTGGCGGCGGTCACCAAGATCTACGGTGTTCTGATGACGCTGGCCGGTGCCTTCGTTGGCGGTGCCATGGCCTTGCGCTGGGGTGTCATGCGGGTGCTGATGCTGGGCGCCATCCTGAGCGCTGCCAGCAATCTGTTGTTTGCCTGGCTCGGCAGTCGGGGTCACGATGTGACGGCACTCATCTTCGTGATCTCGGCCGACAATCTGTCCAGCGGCATCGCGTCGGCCGCCTTCATTGCCTATATGTCGAGTCTGACAAATATCCAATACTCGGCCACGCAGTACGCGATATTCAGTTCCATGATGCTGCTGGCGCCAAAATTCCTGGCCGGTTATTCGGGGCGCTACGTCGATGCTTTCGGTTATCAGGACTTTTTTGTTGCCACCGCCCTGTTGGGCGTGCCGGTACTGTTGCTGGTGGCGCTGGCTTCAAGAATCGAAACCCGCTAGCATGTGCCGGATTTCATTTACTTAACTTTACTGTTACTTCAAGCACTCGGGCGCGCGCTGCCCTAGACTGCATCCATGAGTCAAAACTTGCTAATGATTGAGGACGACGCTCGTCTGGCCCAGATGGTTGGCGAGTACCTGGGCCAGTCCGGTTTTGCCGTGCAGCACGCGGGTGACGGTCACGGCGGCCTGCTGGCCCTGCAAGCAAGTCCACCCGATCTGGTGATACTTGACCTGATGCTGCCGGATATGGACGGGCTGGAGGTCTGTCGCCGCATTCGATCCATGCCTGGCGCACTGGCGCAAATACCGGTGCTCATGCTCACCGCCAAGGGCGATCCGATGGACCGCATCATCGGACTTGAAATTGGTGCGGATGACTATCTGCCCAAACCCTTTGAGCCGCGCGAGTTGCTGGCGCGCATTCGCGCCGTGCTGCGCCGGCGCGGCGAGGGACTGCCCCAGGTCAACAAACAGCTGCGCTTTGGCACGCTCGAGATCGACCGTGACGCGCGAACCGTCAGCGTGGCAGGCCAGGTTTGTGATCTCACCTCCTATCAGTTCGATCTGCTGGTGGCGCTGGCCGAGCGGGCCGGACGCGTCCTGACGCGCGATCAGATCATGGAGGCGGTGCGGGGCCGCGAGCTCGACGCCTTCGACCGATCGATTGATGTCCACATGGGGCGCATTCGCGCTGCCATCGAGCTCGACGCCAAGGATCCCAAGCGGATCCTGACGGTGCGCGGCGTGGGCTACGTTTTTGCCCGTCAGCAGGACTGAGCACAGCGTGTTCCTGAAGCGCTTGTACACGCGGATCTGGCTGGCGGTCGTGCTGGCCGTAGCCGTGCTGACTTTTCTGGTCGGCTGGGCCTGGCGGCTGACGGTGGAGCCGCCACTGCGCGACGTTGTCATTCGCAACGAAGCCGGGCAGATTATCGGCAACGGCCACTCGCGCCGGCGCCGCCCTCCAGGTGCCGGCATTGGTGCCCATCCGCAGGGAGAACCTGAAGCGCAGGCGCCATCGTTTGGTCTGCAAAGTCACAGCGGTAGCGGCCCCGAGTTTGTGGTGCTGATGCTCGATGGCCAGATCGTCCACATGCAATTGCCGCGGGGCCCGCGTTCTCCCTGGAATCTGGCGCCATACGGATTCTTCTGGACCCTGACGCTGGTGGCGCTGGCGGTCGCCCTGGCCACCTATCCGATCATTCGCAAGCTCACACGTCGCCTTGAGTTGTTGCAGAACGGAGTCGAAAAATGGGGCGAGGGAAACCTCTCCATTCGCGTCGCCGAGGACGGGCAGGATGAAGTGGCGTTTCTGGCCGCACGTTTCAACCATGCGGCCGAGCGCATCGAAAATCTCGTCAAGTCACATGAGTCCCTGCTGGCCTCGCAAAAGTCACTGCTTGCCAACGCCTCACACGAATTGCGCTCGCCGCTGACGCGTATCCGCATGGGACTCGAACTGATGGGCTCAGGCTCTTCGCCAGCGTTCAAGAATGAAATTGCGCGCAATATCGGCGAGCTTGATCTGCTGATTGAGGAGATTCTGCTGGCCAGTCGGCTCGATGCGCGTGAGGCGGATCTGGGCACGATCGAGTCGGTCGATCTGATTGGCATGGCGGCCGAGGAGTGCGCCCGCGTCGGGGCCGAACTGGAGGTCTTGCCCGGGTCGGAGCAGACCGATTCTGTTTTGTCGGTGCACGGCGTTGCCAAACTGCTGCGTAGAGTCATGCGCAATCTGCTGGAGAATGCGCGCCGCCACGCGGCGGGCGAAATCACGGTGACACTGAGCCGAACGGATACACGTGCAGTGATCCAGGTCGGCGACCGTGGCCCCGGCGTGCCGGTCGAACTGCGCGAGCGCATTTTTGAGCCGTTTTACCGTCTGCCTGGTGCGACCGAACGCGACGGCGGTGTTGGCCTGGGTTTGGCCCTGGTCAAATCGATTGCCATTCGCCATGGAGGCACGGTGCAATGCGAGAACCGTCCCGATGGTGGCGCCTGTTTTGTTGTTTCGTTGCCACTTGGCGCGGTTGGCGCGAGCGAATTATTGTCAAAAGGCACATAAATTCGAGTGAAATGCCGCCATATCCCCCAAATGGGGGATAGCGCCGTGACCTGATGCTGGCTAAAGTCGGCACAACTGCTGTCACAGTGATTCAAGCGTAAGCTCCAACGAGTCCCCCTCGGGGGATTTTTTAAGGCCACCTTCGGGTGGCTTTTTTTCGAACTTCAAACGCGCTTCAGTTGCTCAATGCGTTGCAACACCTGGCTGGATGAAATATCGCTTAGGCAGCGCGTATGCCCGAATCGGCAACAGCGCTCAAAGCAGGGCGCACAGTCCAGCGCGGGCTGGTATGCGGGCTCATTCTTGAGCCAGAGCACATCGGCTCTGGTGTTGAGCGGCGGCGTGTGCAGCGGACTGCTGGAGCCAAAAATTGCCACCTGGTTCACGCCCAGGGCAGCGGCAACATGCATCAGACCGGAGTCATTGCTGACGGTGCACAGGGACCCGGCGATTGCGTGGAATGCTTGCGCCAGCGACGTCTTGCCGGCCAGGTTGATGCACTTGCTGGCTTGCGAGGCGTTGACCGGGGTGGCGATTTCTTCGCACAGCGCATGTTCCTTGGCGGAGCCCAGCAGCAGTACCGGATGGTCCAGATTGCGTGCCAGCTCGGCAAAATGGTCGGTCGGCCAGCGTTTGGCCGGACCGAACTCGGCACCCGGTGCAAACACGTAGTAGGCAGCCGATCGCAGGCGCAGTTGCTGCAGCGTCTGCTCGACAGTGACCTTGTCGACCTGCAGCAGCGGCCGATCCCGGTCAAGATCGCGCTCGCCACTGAGCGCAGAATAGAACGCCACCATGGGCGGTCGACGGTTCCTGGGCGGATTTTTCAGGCGCTGCGTCAGCAGTCCGAAGCGCGCCTCACCCAGGTAGCCAATGCGTTGCTGGATGCCAGCCAAGAACGGCAGCAAAGCACTTTTGAGGGAATTGGGACAGACGTAGGCGGTGTCAAACCGGTCCCTGATTCTCCGGGCCAGAGTGCGCCTGGCCTGCCATTGCAGGTCGCCATGGGCAAAAGGCAACTCGATCACCTCGCTGACCTGCGGCATCAAGCGGTAGACCGCTGCCACCCAGGGCAGGGCAGCCACCGTCAGGCGCTCGCCGCGCGCGGCCAGACGACGCAGCAGCGGCTCGGTCATCACCGCGTCGCCAATCCACTGGGGCGCGATGATCAGGCTGGCGGCGCCTGGCTTCATCGCCACTCAGTGATGAGCGTCGAAGTGCTCGCCTTCCTTGAGTTGGTAGACGCTGCCGCAATACGGGCACTTGGCCTGCCCGCTGTGGGCGACGTCGAGATAGACCTTGGGGTGACTGTTCCAGAGTTTCATGTCGGCCAGCGGGCTCGGGCAGAACACGCCACCCTGATGGTTCAGGTCTTTGGCCGCCAGTTGAATTACGGACTTGCTCATGAGGATACCTTTGTCAGCCAATGTGAGTATTTCGGATTGCGGCCATTGACGATGTCAAAGAACGCGCTCTGGATCTTCTCGGTGATCGGGCCGCGGGAACCGCAGCCGAGTTCAATCCGGTCAAGCTCCCGGATCGGCGTCACTTCAGCCGCGGTGCCGGTGAAGAAGGCCTCGTCGCTGATGTAGACCTCATCGCGTGTGATGCGCTTCTGGATCACCTCAAGCCCCAGATCCTTGCAGATGTGAAACACCGTGTTGCGCGTGATACCGTTCAGGGCTCCAGCTGACAGGTCGGGCGTGTAAACCACGCCGCCCTTGACCACAAACAGATTTTCGCCAGCGCCTTCCGATACAAAACCGTTGGCGTCGAGCAGCATGGCTTCGTCGTAGCCCTCGTCGGTGACTTCCATGTTGGCCAGAATCGAATTGGTGTAGTTGCTGACCGCCTTGGCCTGCGTCATCGTGATGTTGACGTGGTGCCGTGTGTAGCTCGAGATCTTGACGCGGATGCCGCGCTTCAAGCCCTCTTCACCCAGGTAGGCGCCCCAGGGCCAGGCCGCCACCATCAGGTGAATCGTGTTGCCCTTGGGCGAAACCCCCAGCTTCTTGTCGCCAATCCAGGTCAGCGGTCGCAGGTAGCAGGATTCGAGCTGGTTTTCGCGCACCACCGCTTTTTGCGCTTCGTTGACCTGCTCCTTGGTGAACGGGATGTTCATGCGCAGGATCTTGGCACTGTTGAACAGACGATCGGTGTGATCGTCAAGGCGGAAGATGGCTGTGCCATCGACGGTGTTGTAGGCCCGCACGCCCTCAAAGGCGCCGCAGCCGTAGTGCAATGTATGGGTCAGAACATGGATCTTGGCGTCGCGCCAGTCCACCATCTGGCCGTCCATCCAGATTTTGCCATCGCGGTCAGACATGGAGGGGGGTGTTGGGCTCATCGGTATTTCCTTGTGAAGAGGTTCCTGCATGCAAAAGCAGATTTTACGGGGCTTGGGTGGCGTCGGGCGATGGCACGGCGGTCTCGCTCTGCGCCGGGCGATGCAACTGCCATTTTCTCAGTTTGCCATTGTGAAATTCGCAGCTGACATGGGACTGGGTTTCATCGGTCCAGCGAAAAACTTCGGGCTGCGCATCCTTGACGCTGTCAAGTGCTCCCAGTGCCTTGGTCATGGCCACCACGTGCATCAGGCTGACACCGGGTCTGAGTTTGGCGTTGAGCATGACGGCACTGCCGACGTAGCCGATCGGTCGATTGGCGGCGCGCTTGAGCACCTGCATCAGCCTGGTGAAATGCAAGAGCAGCCACATCACCAGCAAGCCGCTGGCGATGGCGACACCGGGCCAGCCATACGAACTGTAGGCAGCCATCACCCCGGCAACGGCCGCAACAGGAACAAGGATGTTTTGGAACTGCATGGCACGATTCTGACCGATGTCGCTGCCCACGGGTGAAGCTTCAGGCCTGGGCTGATATCGGCCAACGCACGGTGACCGCCAAGCCGCCCAGCATCTCGGAACGCTTGACCTCGATGGCGGCGTTCAGCACGGCTGCGATTCGCGTAACGATGGACCAACCCAGGCCGTTGCCCGTCTGCTCGGTACCCAGGACACGGAAGAAGCGCTCACCCAGACGCGCCAGTTCGGCCTCTGTCATACCTGGTCCGCTGTCCTGTACCCGCAACACTGTTTGTCCGGATTCGTTCTGGACGCTGACCCAGATCCGCGCCTGATCCGGGCTGTAGCGAATGGCGTTATCGATCAGGTTGCGTACCATCACCGCCACCAGCATCTCGGCGCCAAGAACGGCGCAGGGTTTGGTGGCGTCAAGCTCGATCGACTGTTGTCGGGCCAAAGCGGTCGGAGCCAGATCGGCCGCGACGCGTCGCACCAGCGTGCTCAGGTCGACGCTGGTCAGCGAGCTGACCGGCGCCTCTTCCAGCCGCGCCAGCGTCAGCAATTGCTCGACCAGCCGGGTGGCGCGGTCACAACCGGCCAGCGTGGCCTGCAGAGCGTGTTCGCGCTGTGCCAGGTCGTCGCCGGCACCCATGGCGACCTGCGCCTGGGCGCGGATCGCGGCAATCGGCGTACGCAGTTCATGGGCCGCGTCGGCGGTGAAGCGACGCTCGGCAGCCACCATGTGTTCGATCCGGTCAAACAGGGCGTTGAGCGCCTGAACCACCGGTTCCATTTCGGAGGGCAGGCGGTCAATTTGCAGCGGCTCCAGGGCCTGCGGACGCCGCTGTCCCAGCAACTGGCTGAGTTGACGCAAGGGTGCCAGTCCCTTTTGTACCGTCCACCAGCCGACCAGCGCCAGCAAGGGTAATGCAAAGGCCAGTGGCCACATCACCCCCTGCAAGACGGCCATCAGTATCGCGTCGCGTGATTCGTTCAACTCACCGACATAGACCTGCACATCGCTTTCGGCTCCCCTGGTAGCGAAGACGCGCCATAGTTTGCCGTCCAAGCGCTCAGTTGCAAAGCCCAGCCCGTGGCTTGACATCGGTGTGGCACCGGCATTGGCCGAGCGCAGCACCAGACGCCCTTCGTGAAACACCTGAAACATCACCCGCGGTGCGTACTTGTGCAGCGAGGGCGAATCTTCAACGCCATCATGGTCGCTCTCGCCGGCCTGTTGCATGACCAGCAGGGCGGCGGCCTGCGCCAGATGGCCATCGAGCAACTCATCGAGTTCATGCTGCACGTCAAACCAGGTTAGCAGCACGGTAGCTAGCCAGACTGCCGTCAGCAGTGCCAGCAAGGGCACCAGCAGGCGACTCTGCAGGGACTTCAGGCGTCGAGAGGCTTTCATGCCGGGTCCTTGGACCGAGCCACCGTGTAGCCGATGCCACGGACCGTCTGAATCAGGTCGGGCTGCAACTTACGCCGCAGATGATGGATGTGCACCTCGATCGCGTTGCTGTCGACCTCGTAGCCCCAGCTGTAAAGTTTTTGCTCCAACTGCTCACGCGACATGACGCGCCCCGCACTGAGCATCAAGGCGTACAGCAAATCAAATTCACGGGTCGACAGCAGCACCACTTCGCCATGCAGCGTGACCTGCCGCGCTGAAGCGTCGAGTGAGACCGCACCGCAACGCAACACATCCTGCAACTGGCCATGGGCCCGACGCGCCAGCGAGCGCAAGCGGGCGCCGAGTTCGTGCAGGTCAACCGGTTTGATCACGTAGTCGTCGGCCCCCAGGTCCAGGCCTCGGATGCGATCCGGCACCGCGTCACGCGCCGTCAGCACCAGCACCGGTGTGGCGATCTTGCGAGCGCGCAGGGATTGCAGCACGTCTATGCCGTCTTTCACCGGCAAGCCCAGATCGAGCACGGCCGCCGCGTAGTCGCCGGAGGCTATTTCGCGTTCGGCGGCAGCGCCGTCGCGCACCCAGTCGACCTGAAAGCCGAGTTGGCGCAGCCCTGCGCGCAAACCGTCGCCCAGCATCGCGTCGTCCTCAGCCAGCAAAATGCGCATCAGCAATCTCCGCTTTTCTTCAGTCTGACATCATGCCTGCAAAAAACCGCAGGATTCATCCTTACTTCGGGATCCTGATGTCGCGTTCGCTGAAGTTGCCCTGCGCTGCATTGCCGTGGCAAGCGCCGCAGTTGGCGGCACTGCCAACCGATGCGCGCTTCCAGACCTCCGGCGGCACTTCGCCCGCTCGGTGCTTTTGCAGAAACCAGGCTGATTTGGTGATGCGGTCCTGCGGCGGCTCTTCGCTGACCCGCTTGTACGTGCCGGCCTGGGTCTTGAGCCAGGCGCCGATCTCGCGTGTCGTCGTCTCATCGAGTGAGGCGTCGGCACCGAAATGCTTGCCCAGTGTGCCCATCAGGCGCTGCCAGGAAGCTGCAGGCAGCATGCCAGCCGGGTAGGCAATATGGCAGGCCGCGCATTCCTGCTGGTATTTGGCCAAAGGCACAGCGCCCGCAGAAGGGGTCGCGCCCTGGGCTGCACCCAGGCAGCTTGCGGCCAGCAGGCCCATGACTACCGCTTGTCTGAATGTGGAATGGATCATTTGGTGTTACCGAGAAGATGTGAATGGGCGGCTTGCAAGTTTGCCATTGCGGGTCTCAGGTTTGTCATTGCGGGCTTGACCCGCAATCCAGTCGCGGTGCGGCACTGGATCCCGGATCGAGTCCGGGATGACAGACTGCCAGTCCGGGATGACAAACTGCGAGTCTGGGATGACAAGGGGACGGTTGAAATTTTCGTTTCGCTTAGCGTTTGAGGGTCAGCAACCAGGCCAGAATGTCAGCCTTTTCGCCTGCTGTGCACTCGCGGCCCATGACGTCGTTGCAGTTGCGGCGAAACCACTTCTCGGCTTTGGCAGCGTCGGCAAAACGCTCCGGGTTGAAGGCGGGTGCCATCGGTGCGATGGCCTTGCCGGTGGTGGCATGTTTGCCTTCCACCGTCGGTGTGGCGGTATGGCAGGAAGAACAACTCCATTCCTTGCCGTGCTTGCTGGTAAAGAGCGTCTGGCCACGAGCGGCCTGCGCCGGCGTGCCTGCTTGAGCCGTGTAGGCAGCGAGTTGTTCGGTGGCGGTAATGGCGTTGGCAGAAGTGCACAGCGCGCCAAAAAGAGAGGCACTGGCGCCAATAAGGGTGAGTAGTTTCATGACAATTCCTATGGAACCGCCAACAATAACCAGGCTTCATTAAGCCTTTCTTAAAGGCCCGTCTTCAGCCCAGACCGCGCACCACTTCCATCGCCTGCTCGACGCGCTCGACCGCGTGAATGGTCAGGCCTTCGATCGCCTTCTTCGGTGCGTTGGCTTTAGGCACCACGGCCACAGAGAAACCGAGCTTGGCGGCCTCCTTCAGGCGTTCCTGACCGCGTGGCGCGGGACGCACTTCACCGGCCAGGCCGACTTCGCCAAAAGCAAAAAAGCCTTTGGGCAGCGGTTTGCCGCGCAGGCTTGAGGTGATCGCCAGCAGCACGGCAAGATCCGAGGCGGGCTCGCTGATGCGCACGCCGCCCACAGCATTGACAAAGACGTCCTGGTCCATGCAGGCTACGCCGGCGTGACGGTGCAGCACGGCCAGCAGCATGGCCAGGCGATCCCGGTCCAGGCCAACCGACAGGCGTCGGGGCGATGGACCACCGCTGTCCACCAGGGCCTGGATCTCGACCAGCATCGGTCGTGTGCCCTCGAGCGTCACCATGACGCAGCTGCCGGGCACCGGCTCGCTGTGCTGACTCAGGAAGATGGCGCTCGGGTTGGAGACGCCCTTGAGGCCTTTTTCCGTCATGGCAAAGACGCCAATCTCGTTGACTGCGCCAAAACGGTTCTTGATCGCGCGCACCAGTCGGAAGGCGCTGTGAGTGTCGCCTTCAAAGTAAAGCACGGTGTCCACCATGTGTTCCAGCACGCGCGGCCCGGCCAGCGCGCCGTCCTTGGTGACGTGACCGACCAGCACGATGCTGACTCCGGTGGCCTTGGCGGCACGGGTCAGGTGGGCAGCGCATTCGCGCACCTGCGCCACCGAGCCGGGCGCCGAAGTGAGCTGGTCGGAGTAAACGGTTTGAATCGAGTCGATCACCGCGATGTCGGGTTGCGTCGCCTCCAGCGTTGCCAGAATCCGCTCCAGCTGAATTTCTGCCAGCACTTTCACCTGGCTGTTGTTCAGGCCCAGACGGCGTGAGCGCAGTGCCACTTGAGCGCCGCTTTCTTCGCCCGTCACGTAGAGCGTGTTCTGCCCACTGCGCTGCAAGGAGTCGAGCGCCTGCAGCAGCAGGGTCGATTTGCCGATGCCGGGGTCGCCGCCGATCAGCACGACGCCGCCTTCCACCATGCCGCCGCCCAGCACGCGATCGAGTTCCTCGTGTCCGGTGGGCGTGCGCGCCATGTCCACCGCGTCAATCTCTCCCAGCGTCGCTACTTCAGCCGTTTTGGCGAGCGAGGCAAAGCGGTTCTTCGCCGGAACTGTGCTCTCTGGAAGCGACTCCACCAACGTGTTCCAGGCGTTGCACGCCGGGCACTTGCCCAACCACTTGGGACTGCTGCCGCCGCAGTCGGAGCAGACGTAAACCGTTTTTTCCTTGGCCATGTTTAGGGAAATGAAAAGTGCTGATAAACCGTTGTCATGCCGGACTCGCCTTTTGTCATCCCGGACTCGATCCGGGATCCAGTGCTACGCCTCCACTGGATTGCGGGTCGCGCCCGCAATGACAAAGGCAATGACAAAGGCAAAGGCAAAGACAGACAGGGGAATGGCTCGTGCGTTTGCAATTTCTATGTTCCTTGGCTGTTAATCAATCCACTGACGACATGACCGGAGGGAACATGCATGGAGGCCGAGGCGACGTGGCCGGTCTGGTCGTCAAAAAAGAAATCTGGCTCGAACTCGCGCAGGAATTCGCCTTTCGGCAGGCCGCCGAGAAACATGGCTTCGTCAACCTCGATGTTCCAGTCCATCAGGGTGCGGATGGCACGCTCGTGCGCTGGCGCGCTGCGCGCCGTCACCAGCGCCGTGCGCAGTCGCATGCTCGGCGTGCTCTCCTTCTGCAGGCGTTTCAGCGCGTCCAGCAGCGGCTTGAACGGTCCTGCCAGCAGGGGCTGCAGCACCTTGTCCTGCTCGTGTTTCTGAAAGGCACGCAGCCCTTCGGACTGGTAGACGCGCTCGGCCTCGTCGCTGAACAGGACGGCGTCACCATCAAAAGCAATCCGCACCTCGCCGGGGTAGGCGTCGCTGGCATGAGCTGATTGCGGATAGACCTGCGCCGCTGGCACGCCGGCGTCCAGCGCAGCGCGCACATCGCTCAAATGGGTGCTCAGGAACAGGTTGGCGTGGAGGGGTTTCAGGTAGCGCCAGGGCGGCTGTCCGCGCGTGAAGCTGCCGCGCTCGATCAGCAAGCCGTAGTGCTGGGCCGAACGAAAGACCCGCATGCCCGAGACCGGGTCGTTGCGCGACAGGATCACCACTTCAACACGCTGGGTCGCCGCGTCCGGCGGCGTCTGATTGAAGGCCAGCAGTTTCTTTACCAGCGAGAACGCCACGCCGGGTTTGGCGGGCGTGTCCAGTCTTTGCAGTTGCAATGCCATGTAAGCACGGTCGTCGCTCTGCTCGAACACCAGGTTTTCTTCCTCGAAGTCAAACAGCGCGCGGCTGGAGATCGCCACCACCAGTTTGCCATCCAGGGAAGTGCTCATGATTGCAGGAACATCCGGTAAACCGGGTTGCTGGTTTCTTCCACACAGGGGTAGCCCAGCGTTTTCAGAAACTTGTTGAAGGCGGCGTTGTCCGCCTCTGGTACCTGCAGTCCCACGAGAATGCGGCCGTAGTCGGCGCCCTGGTTGCGGTAGTGAAACAGACTGATATTCCATCCTGGCCGTAACAGACTCAGGAACTTCAGCAAGGCACCGGGGCGCTCCGGAAAGACAAAGCGCAGCAGCCGCTCATCCTGCGCCAGTTTGGAGTGGCCACCCACCATGTGACGAATGTGTTCCTTGGCCAGTTCATCGTGCGTCAGATCCAGCGTCTTGAAGCGATGCTTGTCGAAGTTGGAGGCAATCTTGCCCGATTCGCCCTTGCCGTGTGTCGTCAAACCGACAAAGACGTGGGCCTCAGCCGCGTCGTTGATGCGGTAGTTGAATTCGGTCACGTTGCGCGGCCCGCCGGGCAGGTTGCCGATCAGTTCACAAAAGCGCTTGAAACTGCCGCGCTCCTCGGGGATCGTTACCGCAAACAGGGCTTCGCGTTCTTCACCCACTTCGGCCCGTTCGGCGACAAAGCGCAGACGGTCAAAGTTCATGTTGGCGCCGCACAAAATGGCGGCGTAGGTCTCGCCCCG
>JBAXFI010000034.1:0-22738 GCA_037139995.1 Comamonadaceae bacterium
CACGCAACTGGTGCGTACCGGCATCGTGCGGGTCTTTGGCGCGAGCCTGCGCAACGTCCTGTCCAAGAGTGTCAAGAATCGTCTGACGGCCATGGCTTCCGGCGTGGGTGTGACGGCCCTGGTGCAGTCCAGCACCGCTACGGCGCTGATTGTTGCTTCCTTTGTCGGTCAGGGACTGATGACTCTACAGTCGGCTTTGGCGGTGATGCTGGGTGCCGATATCGGCACCAGCCTGATGGCGCTGGTGTTTTCGCGCGACCTGTCCTGGCTCTCACCGCTGTTCATCTTTATCGGCGTTGTGCTTTTCATCGCGCGCCAGGCCACCACGGTGGGCCGCATCGGACGCATTCTGATCGGTCTGGGGCTGATGCTGCTGGCGCTGCAACTGGTCACGCAGTCAACCAATGTGCTGACCCAGGCGCCGGCCATCAAGGCCTTGCTCGGGTCGCTGAGCAGCGACCGGATGCTCGAAATTACCGTCGGCGCCGTGTTGTCGATCTTGAGCTACTCCAGCCTGGCGCTGGTGCTGCTGACAGCCACGCTGGCCAGCACCGGCGTCGTGCCCATCGATGTGGCCCTCGGGTTGGTGCTGGGCGCCAATCTGGGCAGCGGCCTGCTGGCCGTCCTGACCACGCTCAACGCCAACGTGGAAACGCGCCAGGTGCCCATTGGCAACCTGGTATTCAAGATCATCGGTCTGGTGGTGGTGGTGCCCTTCATCGGCGTATGGCTCGACAACGTGCGGCCCTGGGTCAGCGAAGTGGCGGCGCTGGTGGTGCTGTTCCATCTGACCTTCAACATCGTGGTGGGCCTGCTCTTCATCGGCCTGACCCAGGTCGTGGCGCGACGCGTCGAGAAGTGGCTGCCCAAGCTGGAGAAAAGCACGGTGGCAGGCCGTCAGCGTCATCTGGACCTCTCAGCGCTGGAGACACCGTCACTGGCTCTTTCGTGCGCCGTGCGCGAAGCCATGCACCAGGCCGATGTGGTTGAAACCATGCTGCTCGGTGTCTACGGTGTGATCAAGAACAACGACAGACAACTGGCACAGACGCTGCAGAAAATGGACGACACCGTCGACGAGTTGTACTCCGACATCAAGTACTACCTGACCAAAATTTCACGCGAGGCGCTGAGTGAGAGCGAGGGCCACCGCTGGACCGACATCATCAGCTTCACCATCAACATGGAACAGATCGGTGACATCATCGAGCGCGTACTGGAAGACGTCGAAAACAAGAAGATCAAACCGGGCCGCGAGTTCTCCGAAGCCGGCATGGCAGAAATCACCGACCTGCATGGCCGTCTGGTGGACAACCTGCGCCTGGGCATGAGCGTGTTTCTGGACGGCAATGTGCGCGACGCGCGCAAGCTGCTCGAAGAAAAAACCCGTTTTCGTGATCTCGAGCGTGAATACGCCGCCACCCATCTGGAACGTCTGGCCGTCAATACGCCTCAGAGCATGGACACCAGTTCACTGCACATCGATCTGATCAGCGACTTGAAACGCATCAATTCGCACATCTGCTCGATCGCTTATCCGATCCTCGACTCAGCCGGTGCCCTGGCACCGAACCGCTTGCGCGACCCGGTGGCACCGCATTCGGTCAAGCCGCACCCAGGGCGCATTCCAGAATCAAGGCCGCCTCGGTCGTGAATTCATCACGCTGCAGGCGTTCGATCAAATCGGGCACTTCCAGCAAGGCGAACTGCGCCACCTCACCGTCCTGATTGATAGGCTGCACACCGTCGGGCACGGTGCAGCGGTACCAGTCAACGCGTTCCACCACATAGCCTGCGTCCGCACCGTCGGAACTGGGCTTGCGCAGCAACACTTCACCGCCCCGGCGCAGCTCCGTCATTGCGTCCACACGCAGCCCCGCTTCTTCCCAGGTCTCGCGCGCCAGCGCCGACTCTAGGCTGTCCTGGGCAGAGACCATGCCGCCCATCAGCGTGTCCCAGAGGCCAGGGTCGTTGGCCTTGTCCAGCGAACGCTGCTGCACCCAGAACCGTCCGTCCTTGCTGCATCCGACCAGATGCACGGCGCACGTCGCCATGCCCAGCGGCCGACAGATGCCGCGCTCAACACGGGCAATTCTCTGCCCCTGCGCATCGCACACGGCAAGTTGCTCGTTGCGCCAGTGCTGGCGCACCCGACCCGCTCCCTGTTCCCGCAGAGCGTCGGCCAATGCCTGCAGCGCCGGCGTGGCGTCACCCAGCAAACGCCAGTGCGACCGGTTGCCGCTGTGTTCCAACTGTAGCAACTCCCGGGCAAGTGATGCTTGACGGGAAATCAGGGGATCAAAGAAGTCCGCCTCCACCGAGCCAATCACATGCTGCTGCCAGAGCAGCGGCACGCGCGGTCTGAGCGGCGCTTGGTCGGCCCTGGCAAGCAGAGCCGCACGCCACTGCGGATCGATTTTCAGAGTCACAGGGTCAGGATGGTGCAGCCGGTGGTCTTGCGTGCTTCCAGGGCGATGTGCGCCTGCTGCACGTCTTCGAGTTTGAAGCGTTGGTCGATGCGGATGTGGACCTTGCCGCTGCTCACCACTTCAAACAAATCATCGGCCATGGCCTGCGTGGTCTCGCGCGTCGTGATGTGGCTGAACAGGGTCTGGCGCGTCACATAAATCGAGCCTTTCGGGCCCAGAATGCCAGGAGAAAACGGTGCTACCGGACCCGACGCGTTGCCAAAGCTGGCCATCAGGCCGAAGGGTGCCAGGCAGTCCAGCGACTTATCCCAGGTGTCCTTGCCGACCGAGTCGTACACCACCTTGACGCCCTTGCCACCGGTAATTTCTTTCACGCGCGCCAGAAAGTCCTCGCTCGCATAGTTGATAACAAAAGCCGCGCCATGCTCCTTGGCGAGCGCGCACTTGGCGTCGGAACCGGCCGTGCCTATCAGTTGCAGACCCAGCGCGCGCGCCCACTGGCAGGCAATCAGACCCACACCACCGGCCGCCGCGTGAAACAGCACAAAGTCCCCGGCCTGCAGACCACCCTGCGGCAGCGTACGCTTGAGCAGGTACTGCGCGGTCAGGCCCTTGAGCATCATGGCGGCACCGGTCTCGAATGAAATGACATCGGGCAGCTTGCAGACGCACTTGGCCGGCATCACGCGCAGGTCGCAATAACTGCCCGGTGGCTGGCTGGCGTAGGCGGCGCGGTCGCCGACCTTCAGGTGCGCCACTCCCGCACCCACCGCCTCCACCACACCGGCCGCTTCCATGCCGAGTTGCAGCGGCATGGGCATCTGGTACAGACCACTGCGCTGATAGACGTCGATGAAGTTCAGACCCACCGCATGATGCCGGATGCGGATCTCGCCGGCGCCGGGCTCGCCCACCGTCACGTTGACCAGTTTGAGTTGTTCGGGGCCGCCGTGTTGGTCAATACGAATGGCGCGGGAAGTCAGTGAGCTCATGTCAGGAATCCTTGTTGGTGAGATTGCCTCTATCGTGCCACGAAATGGCGCAAAACGCCGTCGCAAGGTCATAGGGAAATCACCCGTGTCTTGTTACAGTCCTGCCATGCATCCCAGACTGGCCCCCACCGCCGCCGCCCTGCTCGCCTTCACCCTGATCATGGGCGGCATCGTGGTGTCTTCAAGACGCTGAGGGTGACAGAGATTCCTGGCGTTGCGTTGTCATGCCGGACTCGGTAGCTGTCATCCCGTGACATAGGGATTTGTCATCCAGGGACATAGGAACTTGTCATCCCGGGCTTGACCCGGGATCCAGTGCTGCGCCACCACTGGATTGCGGGTCAAGCCCGCAATGACAAACTGGGCAGCAATGACAAACTGGGCAGCAATGACAAACTGAGCAGCAATGACAACCCTACTGTGCCTGGAAGCCGCTGGCCTTGATGATGCGAGCCCAGGTCTGAGCGTAGGCCTGCTCGCGGCTGGCGAGTTGTTGCGGCGACATATAGCCCACCGTCAAGCCCATGGCGGTCAGACGCTCACGCACATCGGGCATGGCAATCACCTTGGCTACCGCCTCCGAGAAGCGGTCAATGACTGCCTTGGAAGTGCCAGCTGGCGCAAAGATGCCGTAGTAGGGAACGTCTTCAAAGCCAGCCAGTCCAAGTTCGGCAAAGGTTGGCACATCTGGCAAGGCCGCCTGGCGCGCACCACCCAGCACCGCCACGATGCGAACCTTGCCGGCCTTGTGGTTCTCGATGAAATCGGGAACCGAGGCCACGCCGGCATTGATCTGGTTGCCCAGCATGTCGGCCATCATGGGTGCACTGCCACGGTAGGGCGCGGCCTGCAGGTCGAGTGCGTACTTCTGACCTATGACCTTGACCAGAAACTCAGGCACCGAAGCGGGTGCCGGCACCCCTACCGTACCTTTGCCGGCGCCCTGGCTGCGAACCCAGGCCACATACTCATTCATGGACTTGGCCGGCGTGCCGCCCGATACCGCCAGCACATTGACAAAGGTGGCAAAGCCGGCGACCGAGACAAAGTCATGGGCTGAATCGAAGCCAGGGTTCTTTACCACCAGCGGCAGAATCGAAATCGTGTGGTCATGCGAGAGAAAGAAGGTGGTGCCGTCTGGTGCTGCAGCTTTGAGCGCCTGCGCGGCAATCTGGCCGCCCGCACCGGCACGGTTTTCCACAATCACCGTGGTGCCAAGCTGATCCTTCAGCTTGTCCGCCAGGGTGCGAGCAATGGCATCGGTGCCACCACCCGGCGGAAAACCAACCATCAGCTTGATGGTGCCGGTCTGCGCCTGCGCCAGGCTGCCCAGCAGAAAGGCGCCGATCGCAATGGATTTGACAAGCCGGCCTGCGAGGCGTGGAAGCGATGATTTGATCATTCGAAACTCCAATAGAAAACAAGAAAAAGGTTACGGGCTCAGAACGTGCCCGGGTAAGCACCACCATCTGCCAGCACGTTCTGTCCGTTGATGAAGCCGGCATGCTGACTGCACAAAAAGGCGCAGATGGCGCCAAATTCCTCGGGCGTACCAAAGCGCTGCGCGGGGATGGTTCTCTTGCGCGCTTCGATGGCCGTCTCGATATTCACGCCGGATTTTTGCGCGGCCCCGGTCATGAGCGCCTTGAGCCTGTCGGTGTCAAAGGCGCCGGGCAGCAGATTATTGATGGTGACGCCCTGACCTGCGAGCTTGCTACGCGAAGCCCCCGCCACGAAGCCGGTGAGGCCACTGCGCGCGCCATTGGAAAGCCCCAGAATGTCAATCGGTGCCTTCACGGCACCCGACGTGATGTTGACGATGCGACCAAAGCCGCGCGCCATCATGCCGTCCACGGTCGCTTTGATCAGTTCAATCGGCGTCAGCATATTGGCGTCCAGCGCCTTGATCCACGCCGCTCTATCCCAGTCCCGAAAATCACCAGGTGGCGGACCGCCGGCGTTGGTGACCACAATATCAAAGTCACGCCGCTGTGCAAACGCCGCCTCGCGCCCTTCGACCGTCGTGATATCCGCAGCCACAGATTGCACACTGGCACCGGCCGGGCGCAGCGCGTCTGCCTCAAGCGCCGCCACTGCGGCCTGCAGTACTTCTGCGCGGCGCGCCACCATCAGCACATGAACGCCTTCGCGCACCAGTGCCTGGGCGCAGCCAAAACCCAGTCCCCTGCTGGCGCCGCACACCAGAGCCCATTTGCCGGAAATACCTAAATCCATCGTCATTCCTCCATCTGTTTTACCCATTGTCCTTGATTCATGCCGTCAGTTTGCCACAGCACAGGAACCCGAGCTCACTGCTTCCAAAATCGCTCTGGACAGCGCTCCATAGGCACCATGAATGTTGTCGGGTGGCCAACCCACCGGGTCTGCCGTCGACGCCGGAAAGTCCTGGCCAGCCACGATACGCAGCGGGTCAGCCCTGGGGCCAAAAATCGCTTTGTAGCGGCTGATGACGCTATAGCCCAGTTCGGCTGCATTGTCATAAATAATCTTGTTGCGCGCGTTCCAACCCTCAACCTGCGTCGCCAGCGTGGCCCCGATGTCAACCCAGTAGTACCTGGCATGGGGCGCGATGGCCTTCAGCGCCTGCAGCAGTTGCCGCTGACTCTGCGCAAACGAGGCTTCATACTGATTGGTTCCCAGCACAATCACCACCACATGGGCACCGGCAATGAATTCCCGGTCGATTTCAACACTCTCCAAAGCGGACTTCTCGATCTGGCTGCCGCGATGGTTGATCGAACGACCTCCGTCGTAGTTGATGATTGAAGTACCACCGAGATTTTCCTGTAGTTTCAAGGCCAGGCCATTCATTTGCAGACCGTAGGCAATGGAATCGCCCAGAACATATGAGCGCCGGCTGGCGGCCCTGCGACAGGCTGCCCGCGTATCTGCTGCGTCCAGCGCGGCGACGATAGCGAGCGACAGTTCCGCATCAAAGCCGTGAACATTGCCCGCCCCCCCATAACCGGCTTCCGTGCTCCATGCAGGGAAGTTCTGTCCGGGCCGGATGTTCAGTGGATCTGCGGCGGCTCCGAAGATCGCCTTGTAGCGACTGATGACGCTGTAGCCAAGCCGGCCAGCGTTGTCGTAAATAATCTTGTTGCGCGCGCTCCAGTTGGCAGCATGAACCGAAATCGTGGCACCAATATCAACCCAGTAGTAGCTGGCCTGGGGCGCAATGCTTTTGAGCTCTCGCATCAGTTCCTGCTGGCTGTCGGCGAACGATGCTTCGCGTTGTTCCATGCCAAGAATGATGATGATGACGCTGGCTTTGGCGATGATTTCACGGTCTGCAGCCACGCTCGCCAACGCGGACTTGTCCTGCGGACTTCCAGCATGGGTGATTGATCGCCCAGCGCCATAGTTGATCAGCGACGGGCCTCCCAGCCTGGCTTGCAACCTGGCTTCAAGCTTGTCCAGATGGAGCCCCAGGCCAATGGAGTCGGCCAGCACATAGGACGACCGACCCGATGCCGCTGCAATCGGCGCCTCGGATGCGAGCGCCGTGGCGAACTGGCACAGAGCCAATCCGCCCAGCACCAGGTTCCGTATCAGTTTGGGCAACATGAGGGTAGCTCAGCCACGACGCGTAAAAACAAAGATTCCGGCAATCACCAGCACGGTGCCGCCAGCGACCCAGAGTGTAAACGGCTCACCCAAAACAAGCACGCCCATCAGGATGGTGGAGAGCGGCCCCACCATGCCGACCTGCGACACCACGCTGGCGCCAATGCGTTCGATCGCCATCATCACCAGCAGCACCGGCAGCACCGTGCACAGCGTGGCATTGAGCACGGAGAGCCAGATCACCGGCTGAGCCACCAGCGCCGCAGACCAGGGACGCAGCAGCACAAACTGCGCGATGCACAGCAGGCAGGCGACACTGGTGGCCAGTCCCACCAGGCGCAGCGAGCCCAGGCGCTGCACCAGTTCGCCGCTGAAGATCAGGTACCAGGCATAGCTCACCGCGCTCAGGAACACGAGCAGCGCACCGAGTGCCACGTCGCCGCCTTCGAGCCTGACCTCGTGACCAAACACCAGCAACACGCCGCTGTAACTGACAAGCATGCCGATGACCTGTATGCGCTTGATGGTGCGGCGGTACATCAGCCAGGCCAGCGCCAGCACCAGTGTCGGATTGAGGTACAGGATCAGGCGCTCGAGCGAGGCGCTGATGTAGGACAAACCGGAAAAATCCAGGTAACTGGCCAGGTAGTAGCCACTGAAGCCCAGCCCCAGAATGCCCAGCCAGTCCTTGTGCAGCAGCGCCGCCTGACCCCGACTCGCCCACCAGGCCATCAGCACGAAGAAGGGCAAGGCAAACAGCATGCGGTACATGATCAGTGTCACCGCGTCCACCCCATGCCGATAGGCCAGCTTGACGATGATCGCCTTTCCGCTGAAGGCAATTGCGCCGGTGGTGGCGAGCAAAAGGCCGGTCGCCCTTGCGGTCACAGTTCGATGCGGATTGCTTGCGCAAGTCCGATTCTCAGGCGTGTGCGGATCAGGCTCATGGTACTGCCTTGGTCTTGGCCAGAGTGGCAATCGGCAGGTACAGACACAAGGGGTTGTCGACTGTTTCAATGAAACCCAGTCGCGTGTAAAACGCCTTGGCCTTGTTGTCTTTGGCCTCAACCAGCACTGCGTACAAACCAACCTGTTGAGAAAATTCCAGAGCCAGCCGCAGAGCAAAGGCCAGCAAGTCCTGTCCGACACCGCGTCCCTGCTGACGCGAGTCGACCGCCAGGCGCCCGATGCGCAACATCGGCGCCGGATAGCGCGGCAACTTCAGCCCTTCTGGCAGTTGCTTGGTAGCAACCTGACCGGCGCTGACCGAAACGAAGCCGCAAACGGTCAATCCATCCTCAGCCAAAGCTACATAGGTTTTGCCGAATCCTCGGCGTTGCAGCTGCCCCGCTTGCCGCTGCAGAAAGTCATTGAGAGCGCCCTCGCCGCAATCGAAGCCCGCGCGCACATGGTGTGCTGCGAGACGCTCAATGAGCACGGCCATCTAGCGCCGAGCCATCAGTTCTTGCAAAGCCGGAGTCGGGCTGGCGGGCTTTTCACAGGCCGCTACAAACGCCTGAAAAGCCTGCTGTGACAACATCAGGGAATCATCATCAGCGACGACGCGACGCGCTGCCTCATAGGCGTTTTGCAGCACAAAACCAGAGACCGTAGCGCCCATCATGGTGGCCGCACGCTCAATCGTGGCCTTGGCCTGCGGCGTGGTGCGAAGGTTGATACGGGCAGATTGAATGGCACTGGTGACGGACGACATGAAACCTCCTTGGAGTTCGCAAATTGTACGTCAAATTGGCGCACGCCTATGAACGAAGAGCACTGGCGCGCCGCTCACGCCTTCTGCAGGCGCTTCGCCCGGGGCCGCTTGCTTGCCCGACTCGCGAGCGCGGCCTGCTCTGCCCGTGCAGCGAGTGCCTTTTCACGCACCCTTTCAATGTCTTCGTCGCTGAAGGGACCGTTCACGCCTGAAATGGCGGCCAGCTTCATGCCGTGTTTGAGTCCAAGCTGGTAGATTTCGCGGACCTTTTCCCATTCAATGGCGCGGCCCACGGTGAAGTTCTCAAAACGGCCTTCCAACGCCAGTACGATGGTCTCCGCCAGACAGGCATAAGCCACGCCGGGGGGCAAGCCGATGTTCTTCATGTGCACATCACCCGGCAGCTGAATCTCACCCGACTCGATCACCAGCACATCGGGCCGCTTGGCCACCTCCTCGGCCGGCAGGTCCAGCGGGCGCGCAACGTCGGTGATGACGCAACCGGGCTTGACCTGCATGATGTCGAGCACCTTCTTGCCGGCACCCGAGGTTGCCGTGACGATCATGTCCATGGCGGCGATGTCCTTGTCGGCGCGCGCTGCCAGAAACAGCCTGGCGTCCGGCGTCTCGCGCAGAATCGATTCCTTCAGGGCCAGCAACTTGGCGGTCTCCGGAGAGACCAGATACACCTCCTCGGCGGCCTTGGCCATCAGGCGTGCGCAGACCGAGCCGATGGCCCCGGTCGCGCCGACCACCATGGCCTTGAACTTGACACGTTCCCGACCCTTGGGTGCGGCCAGCAAGCGCATGCGCAGCAGGGCGTCATGCGCCGCCCATAGCGCGCCCGAGGCGCTGTAACTGTTGCCGGTGGTGATGGGCAGGGGCGAGCGTCGGGCGACCGACACACCAGCATCACCCACGACCTTGGTGAAGGCACCCAGTCCCATGATCTGCGCGCCCAGACGCCGCGCCATGGCAGCCGCATCAAGCAGGCGCCGGTAGGTGAACTCGGGGCTGTGCTGCATGATTTCCCGGGGCGTGCCGCCAACCGAAATCAGCCAGCCTTCGGCTTCGACGCCGGTAGGCGAACGAACACCACTGATGCGCGAATAGACAAAAGGCGGCGCATACGCCATGATTTTTTCGAGCGTGTTCATGAACACCGGGGGCGATACCTGCGACAGCAGCTCAATCGGCTTGACCTTCTTGAAATACTCCTGCGACAGGGGGTGAATCACGAAGGCGAAGCGATTCACGCGCTTGAAGCCGCTCGGGTAAATGATGCGCGGTGCCAGTTGCTCGCCGCCAATGATTTCCAGGTAATCGTCTTCCTGGATCGCCTCAGGGGCCTTGCCGGTGGCGGCCGCAATCATGGCATCGAGCAGGTAGGGCCCGACCACCCGGCTCTTGATGACGGGCGAGCCGTCGATCACCAGATGAACGCCCTTTTCCCTGAGTTGGGCGATGCGCTGCTCGCTGGCGGTGGAGGTGATGATGGTCTTGCCGGCCAGTTCCTCGGGTCCGAACTCGTCGAGTTCCGTCAGGGTGGCGACGATCACGCTGGCCTTGTGCATCGCCTTTCGCAACAGAAAGCGGGTCCAGTCCTTGAGTGTTCCGTCGGCTACGACCTCCGGCAGCGTCCAGCCCTTGACGTAGTGGGCACCGGCCCCGTACAACTGCAGCGCTTCCATGGACGTCAGCAGTTTGGGCACGCCAAGCTGCATTAGCGGGTCGGCGAACATCAGGTTCTCGGTGTGCTCTGACAGCGCCAAGGCCAGTTTGTAGCTCTTCAATCCCGAAAAAAAGAGCACGCGGGCGTTGTTGAAGTAGCTGCCCAGTTGCGCCTGCGCGTGCCGCAGCGCCCATTCCTGCAAAATCTCCTCGAGCCTGGTGCCGACCGTGACCGGCACCCTGGCTACCAGGGCCCGCAGGCGCGCGCTGTCCTTTTCAACAAAACGGTGCGCGCCAGCCTCGTACTGATCCTTGATCACACCCAGGCCAATCACATCCGCGCGGGACTCCCAGGTCCTGAGCAGTCTGGCTGCCTTGGCAATGCTGCCATTGGTGCCGACGCGATGCACGGAGAGCTGTTGCCCCAGAAAGGGCGTATTGAATTTGAAGTCCTGGTCACTGGCACCCAGGCTGATCCCGACAACTGTCTTCATGGCGAGCGTGATTTGGAGTGATGCAACTAATAGAATTCTTCTACCGGATGCATCATTGGAACCTCGAATGGCTCAAATAATTGTCATTTAACAAGAAGGAGTGTTTCCATGGCTGCCACTACCCTGACCGACATCGCGCGCAACGTGGGTCTGTCGGGCATGATGCGCCTGGCAGGTCTGGCGACAAGACTGCTCCCGATTCCGCAACCGACGATGCTGGTGGGGCCGGGTGCCAGCGAGCGCCTGGGTCAGGCCATCCATGACTTTGGTCATCGCAAGATTCTGATCGTGACCGACGCCACCATGGTCAGACTGGGCTTGATGCTGCCCTTGACGCAGGCACTCACAGCAGGCGGCACCAAGTTTGTCGTCTTCGATGAGATCAGTGCTGACGCCCCGATCGACGAGATTGAAGAAGGCGTTGCCCTCTTCAACGCCGAGGGCTGCGACGCGATTGTGGCGTTCGGCGGTGGCTCGGTCATGGATGCGGCCAAGGTCATTGGCTTGTCCGCCGCCAACAACAAGCATCCGCTAAGGCTGGTCGGTTATTTCAAGGGCTTGCACGGTCCGGCTCCCCTTTACGCCGTACCGACCACAGCGGGTACTGGATCCGAGGTGACCGTGGCGGCCGTGGTGTCCGACCCGCTGAGCCAGCGCAAGCTGGTGATTGCCGACACGCGCATCGTTCCGAAAATGGCGGCACTGGATCCGAGCCTGATGACCGGATTGCCCGCACACATCACGGCCTCAACCGGGATGGACGCACTGACCCACGCCATTGAAGCCTTCATCGGCCACTGGGGAACCGCCTTCACCGACCGCATGGCGCTCACCAGCGTGGGTATGATCTACCGGAACCTGCCGCTGGCCTACGCCCATGGCGATGACCTGATGGCCCGCGAGAGGATGGCCCTGGCTGCCAGTTACGCCGGTCAGGCCTTCACAAGGGCCAACGTCGGCTACGTACACGCCATCGCCCACCAGCTCGGCGGCCTGTATCACACGCCGCACGGCCTCGCCAATGCGATCATGCTGCCGCATGTGCTGCGCCTTCTGAGCCCTACCATCACAGCCAAACTGGCCGTGCTGGCGCAGCATGCCAGGCTTGGCCAGGCATCGGAAAGCAGTGCCGATCTGGCCAACCGGTTCCTCGATTCCATTGACGCCATGAACAAGCGTCTTGGCATTCCGCGCCATCTGGCAGCGCTGCGTGCCAAGGACATCCCGGCGCTCGCCCGCGCCGCTTGTCGCGAGGCCAATCTGAACTACCCGGTGCCGAGTTACCTGTCGCAGGAGGATTGCGAAGAAGTCATCCGCGAGGTATTGCCCAGGAGGGCACCGGCGAGGGCAAGAACACCGCCGGCGACCGGCAAACTGGCAGCGAAGTCGCATGTCAATCGATAACAGGATTGAACGACAGACGTTGCCCTATCGCAAGAGAACCGACTGCGATCTAGCGTAGGATGCGCCAACAATAACTCCTGGACGGGCTATGTTGGGGAAGGTGCTGAGCTCACGCTGCGGATTATGAAGCTTCGTCTGATTTTGTCGGGGGTCGCGGCACGCATGCTCGCGCTCAGGCGCGACTACAGGGCGGTGCAGGATGAGGCCGCGATGGAGTCCATGCGGCGCATATTGATCACCTTCTGGTTCTTTGCTCCGCTGGAGCTTGGCCTGGCGCTCTGGTACGCGAATTTCGAGCTTCCCGCGAGGCAGCCGCAGGCGCAAGCCTGGGCGAATTCCCTTTTTCTGCTGCATGCAATCACCGCCGCCACAACGCTGCTGCTGATCGCGCTGGTGCACCGCATCCTGCACAGATCCCATCCCGGCACCAGAACGGTCATTGCGGTGCAGGTGTTGATGTGCCTGACTTATCTGATGTATGGCGTGGTCGTTTCTTATTTTGACGTTGCGGTCGGAGGGACGGAGGCCTTCATTCTGGTCTGTTTCGCCGTGGCCGGTCTTTCCCTGATGCGGCCCCTGGTTTCCATGACCTTGTTCAGCGTCACCTTTGCAGCCGTTTGGCAAATGCTGCTGCTGACTGATCAGAGTGGGCAGCAACTGGCGATCATGCGACTCAACTCAATAGCCGCCATCGTCCTGGCGGTGATTGTGTCGGCCATCATTTTTCATCAATACGCCAAGAGCCTGCTTTTGCATCGTGAACTTGAGGTTCTTGCGGGCCAGGATCCTCTGACTTTATTGCCCAATCGCCGTGAATTGATGGAGCGCCTGAAAATGGCGCTGAGCCTGTCTGCACGCAGTGGCAAGTGTGGGGCCTTGTTGCTGATTGACCTGGATCACTTCAAGAACATCAACGATACGCGCGGTCATATCGTTGGCGACGCCTTGCTCAAGGAGGTTGCAGAGCGACTCATTGCAAGCGTGCGCGAAGGCGATACGGTCGCGCGCTTCGGTGGCGACGAATTCATGGTCATGCTGGAGAATCTTGGAGACGATTTGAATGCTGCCGCTCGGCAGGCCGAAGTGGTCAGCGAGAAGATTCTGGAGAAGGTACGTCAGCACTACATCCTCGGTCCGTCGGAGGTAGGTCACAGTACGGCAAGCATTGGCGTCGCGCTGTTTTCTCCAGGCGGACATTCGACAGAAGAGTTGATCAAGCAGGCCGACGTGGCGATGTACCAGGCCAAGGACGCGGGTCGCAATGCAGCGCGTTTCTACGATGCCGAAATGCAGGCCAGACTGGTAGATCGCGCAGCGATGGAGGAGGATCTCCGGCTGGCATTGGCACTGGGACAGTTTGTCTTGCACTATCAATCGCAAGTCGATTCGGCCGGTCAGGTTCAGGGGGCAGAAGTACTGTTGCGATGGTTGCACCCGCAGCGCGGACTGATCGCACCGGGGCTATTTATCCCTCTGGCTGAAGAGGCCGGGCTCATCGCGCCCATAGGCAGCTGGGTTCTGGAAACGACATGCCTGCAGCTCGCGTCTTGGGCCATGCAGCCGACGCTGTCTGGACTCACCTTGTCGGTCAATGTCAGCTCACATCAGTTTCACCAGCCCGATTTCGTGGAGCGAGTGACCCAGATACTCGTGCAGACCGGGGCCGATCCAAAACGCCTGAGGTTGGAATTGACCGAAAGCATCATGGTGCGGGACGTTGACGATGTAGTGGCCAAAATGAGCGCGCTGCGGGGCCAGGGCGTGGCCTTCTCACTGGACGATTTTGGTACCGGCTATTCCTCACTGGCCTACCTCAAACGCATGCCGATCGATCAGCTCAAGATTGATCAAGGATTTGTGCGCGACATCCTTACCGACCACAACGATGCCGCCATTGCCAAAATGGTCATCGTTCTGGCTGAAAGCATGGGGCTTTCGGTGATTGCCGAGGGTGTTGAAACCCAGCAACAACGCGACTGCCTGGCTGCTCTGGGTTGCCACGAATACCAGGGCTATCTGTTTGGCCGGCCCGTGCCGGTGAAGGACTTTGAAGCGGTCCTGCTGCGCGCAGCAGCTTAGAACCCGACCGCCTGACCATCCCGGCGCGCATCGCTGGCGGCGACATAACCCTCGACAGCGGGGTCACCGGCGCGCCAGATGAACTGGCCGGCGCCAAAATCCAGGTAGGAATCCTTGCTCAGCAGCGTCTGATGCCCGAGATCGCGCAGGCCCTGCACGGTGGCTGCGCTCATCGTCGCCTCGACACTGACTTCCAGGCCCGCGTTGACGCGCCAGCGTGGCGCGTCGCAGGCAGTCTGCGGGTTCTGGCCATGGTCGAGCATTCGCACCAGCGTTTGCAGATGGCCTTGCGGCTGCATGTGCGCACCCATCACGCCGAAGCTCATCACCGGCTGCCCGTCTTTCGTCAGGAAACCCGGAATGATGGTGTGAAAGGGGCGCTTGCCCGGCGCCACGATATTCGGACTGCCGGCGCGCAGACTGAAGCCGTGACCCCGGTTCTGCAGGCTGATGCCAAAGCTGGGCTCGACGCAACCGGAACCAAAGCCCATGTAGTTGCTCTGGATGAAGCTGACCATCATTCCCGACTCATCCGCAGCGCTGAGGTAAATGGTGCCTCCCTGGGCCGGTGTGCCAGCGCCGAACTGCTGCGCGCGACGCGGGTTTATCAGCTTGCTGCGCGAGGCCAGGTAGGCATCGTCGAGCAGCTGTGCGGCGCTGACTTCCATGCTGGCAGGCTCGGCCACAAAACGGTAAGCGTCGGCAAAGGCCAGTTTCATGGCCTCGATCTGCAGATGTTGCGACTCAACACCATCGACGGGCAGGGCCGCCATGTCAAAGTGATCGAGCATGCCCAGCGCCATCAGCGCGGCGATGCCCTGGCCACTCGGCGGTATCTCGTGCAGGGTGTAGCCCCGGTAGTTCTTGCTGATGGGCGTGACCCACTCGGGGCGGTGGCTGGCCAGGTCCTGCAGGCTCAGGTTGCCGCCTTGCTGCGCTGAAAATGCGGCCATGGCCTGCGCAATCTCGCCCTGGTAAAAAGCTTCACCACGACTCTGCGCAATGGCCCGCAGGGCCCGCGCTGCCGCCGGAAAACAAAACAGTTCACCTGCCGCAGGCGCGCGGCCACGCGGCATGAATGTTTGTGCAAAACCGGCAAGCGACTGAAGTTCGTCCGCACCGACTCGCCACTTGCCCTGCACCACCGGCGGAACCAGATAGCCACGTTCAGCGACATCGATGGCCGGCGCCATCAGATCGGCAAAGGGCAGCTTGCCAAAGCGCTCGCTCAAGGCGGCCCAGGCACTGACCGCGCCCGGCACGGTGATCGAGTCGATGCCACGCTTGGGCGGCGTTGCCGCGTCCAAGCCGTAACGGCCTTGAAAGTATTCTGGCGTCCAGGCCTGAGGAGCACGACCCGAGGCGTTCAGGCCATGCAACTCCTTGCCGTCCCAAAGAATGCAGAAAGCATCGCTGCCCAGTCCATTGCTGACCGGCTCGCACACTGCCATCACGGCCGCAGCGGCCACGGCGGCATCCACTGCATTGCCGCCCTGGTGCAGCATCTTCAAGCCGGCTTGCGCTCCCAGCGGGTGCGAGGTGGCCACCACATTGCGGGCGAACAGCGGCAGGCGAACCGATGTGTAGGGATTGCTGTAATCAAAGTTCATAACGGGATGCGCTGGCCAGGGCGTGGTTTCAGTCCTTGAAGACTTTGTTGTGCAAGCGCCGCAAGGACCACCAGACGGCCAGCGCCACCACTGGTATCGCCAGGGCCGACGTACTCTCAGCACTCCAGGGCCAGCCAACGCTGTGCGCCGCCTTGGCCAGATAACTGATCAGGCCGACGATGTAATAAGTGATGGCGGCCACCGACAGGCCTTCCACCGTGGACTGCAGCTTGAGTTGCATGTGCTGGCGACTGTTCATGGTGGCGAGCAGTGCCTGTGAGCTTTGCTGCTGCTCGATCTCGACCCGGGTGCGCAGCAGGTTGCTGATGCGCGAGACGCGCTGCGACAGCGCATCCTGGCGACGCGTCGCCCAGGCGCAGGTACTGCGCGCGGGGCTCAAGCGCCGGTCCATGAACTCGCCGATGGTCTGCATACCCGGCAACGCCGCTTCATCGATGTCGCTGATGCGTTTGTCAACCAGTTCGAAGTAGGCCGCGCTGGCCGAAAATCGCGAATGCGTGGCGGCATGCTGGCTCTCGACCTGGCCGGCCAGCTTGGTCAGGCGGTCCAGCAGCAGCGGCTCATCCTGCGCCGTGGCGCTGCGAATGGCACTGGCCAGTTCGGCCAGCTCACGCTCGGCACTTGACAGGATGGCGCTGGCCTCGCGCGCAGCCGGCAAGCCCAACAGCGCCGCCATGCGGTAGGTTTCGATCTCGAGCAGACGTTGCACCAGACGACCCAAACGACGCGGCGACAGATTGCCGGTTAGCAGCAACATGCGCGAAGAGCCATCGGAACGCATGCAGAAGTCGGTATAGACCTCGGCTGCGCCGCCGGCCACGCGGGACGCCAGCAAGCTGTCTTCCAGCAGCAGTTGTTTGATCAGCGCAGAGGCACCAAACGCCGGGCTCGGCGTGACCCAAAGATTCAAACTCGAAAGGCACTGACCCGGCAAGGCGGCAAGCCAGTCCTGCGGCACCGCGTTGAACGCCGGCTCGGGTTCGACCTCGCCCAGGCGCTCACCGGCCAGAGCGCACATGAAGGTCCAGCTGACAAATTCGGTGTGCAGTTCCCAGCGGATATGGAACTGCCCCAGGTCCATGCGGAAGTGACTGGCCTGTGGATCAGGCAGTGGCAGATGAAGGTCGTGCAGCAGTGCCGCAATATGGGCTCGGCTGGCCTCGCGCTCGGCCACATCGCAGACCATGACCAGATGCGAAATAGCCAGAGGCGCCACCAGCGCCTGGGGTGGCCGCGCATGAACCTCGTTGTGCAGGGCCGCACGTTGCGGGTGCTGCTGCAACTCAGTCCTCCACAAACGCCTCTTCGCGCTTCTGCTTGATCGCTGGCAGCAACACAATCACCAACAGAAAGGCGGCCACCGCCAGCAGACTGGCTGACAGACCACGCGTGACAAAGACACTCCAGTCACCGCGCGAAAGCAGCAAAGCACGACGCAGGTTCTCTTCCATCATCGGCCCCAGGATGAAGCCCAGGAGCAAAGGTGCAGGCTCGGCGCCGAGCTTGATGAAGATGTAGCCGATGAAGCCGAACAGACCGACCAGCCAGATGTCAAAGGTGTTGTTGTTGGTGGAGTACACGCCAATGGCGCAGAACAGCACGATGGCCGGAAACAGCCAGCGGTAGGGAACGCTCAGCAGCTTGATCCAGATACCGATCAGCGGCAGGTTCAGCACGATCAGCATGGCGTTGCCAATCCACATGGAAGCAATCAAGCCCCAGAACAGTTCGGGATTGCTGGTCATGACCTGCGGCCCGGGCTGGATGTTGTGGATGGTCATGGCACCCACCATCAGCGCCATCACGGCGTTCGGTGGGATACCCAGTGTCAGCAGCGGGATGAAGGAAGTTTGGGACGCAGCATTGTTAGCAGATTCGGGGGCTGCCACACCGCGGATATTGCCCTTGCCAAAAGGCATTTCACCGGGGCGCACCTTGGTCTTTTTCTCCAGGGTGTAGGCGGCAAAGGCCGCCATCACGGCGCCGCCACCAGGCAGGATACCCAACAACGAGCCCAGCGCCGTGCCGCGCAGGACGGCAGGAATCATGCGTTTGAAGTCATCCTTGGTTGGCCACAGGCCCTTGACGTTGGCGGTAAAGACCTCGCGCTCGCTCTCGTGCTTACCCAGGTTCATGATGATTTCGCCATAGCCGAAGACACCCATGGCTATGACGATGAAGCCAATGCCGTCGGTCAGTTCAGGCACGTCAAAGCTGAAACGCGCCACACCCGAATTCACATCGGTACCCACCAGCCCGAGCAACAAGCCCAGCAAGATCATGGCCACCGCTTTGAGCAGCGATCCCGAGGCCAGCACCACCGCGCCGATCAGGCCCAGCACCATCAGCGAGAAGTACTCGGCCGGGCCGAACTTGAAAGCCACTTCGGTCAGGGGCACGGCAAAAGCCGCCAGAATCAGCGTACCAACGCAGCCGGCAAAGAAGGAGCCCAGGCCGGCAGCGGCCAGCGCCGGGCCGGCTCTGCCCTGTCTGGCCATCTGGTAGCCGTCGATCACCGTGACCACCGACGACGATTCCCCAGGCAGATTCACCAGGATGGCGGTGGTGGAGCCACCGTACTGGGCGCCGTAGTAAATGCCCGCCAGCATGATCAGGGCCGACACTGGCGGTAGCGCGTAGGTGGCGGGCAGCAGCATGGCAATGGTGGCGACCGGACCAATGCCGGGCAGCACGCCAATGAGCGTGCCCAGCAGGCAGCCGATAAAGGCGTACATCAGGTTGATCGGTGTGAAGGCCACACCAAAGCCCAGCGACAGGTTTGAAATGAGATCCATGGTGCAGCTTCCTTAACCAGTGATAAAGGCCGGCCAGACCGGAAACTGCAATTTGAGCAGCAGGATGAAGGCCACGTAACTCATGGCAGACAGCACGGTGGACAGAACCAGCACTTCCTTGAGGTTGAACTCTTCGCCCGCCAGGCTGGAGACGAAGGTCAGGGCGTAGATTGCTGCGATCATCCCCATGGCTGGCAATTTGATGCTGGGCAGGCCGCCCAGCATCACACCAAAAATCAGATTGGCCGCGATGATGTACAGCAAGGGCTTCCAGGCCCAGCCGCCTATCTTGTCCCCGTCTTCGGTCTCCACCACCAGTGCCTTGAAGGTGATCACACCACCCAGGATGGCCAGCAATACACCCAGCAGCAGCGGGAAGTAGCCTGGCCCCATGCGCGCCCCGGTACCCACAGTGTAGGTGGTCGCGCCCCACGCAAAGGCGACGCCTACACCCATGAACATGAGACCGGAGAAAAAGTCTTTTTGACTCTTGATGTTCATTCACTAGCTCCTGCAAAAAATTCAGACGCCATTGTGCACGGGAAACCGGTCACCACAGCCTGTGGCTTTCACCTATGTCGCGCTGGCGACCGGATTCACAACATCCGTCGTTGCGCAAACCGCACCACCGTCACTCCGGCGCGCGCCTGCCGAACCGAGGGCATGACCAGCACACAGTTGTCGTAGGGTGTGCCGACCGGCTCGCCGATTCCGGGGCCGCCCTGGTGAGCGATTACCGTGCCCGCTTTGTCAATGATCTCCAGTCCCTGGAACGGCTGCGTGAAACAGAAGTGTTCGCTGTGCGCAACTACTGCGCCGGTGACCTGCAGCGCCCACTGTCCTGGCGCGTCAGGCCCCCGCCAGCCCGGCAAGCAGGATTGCGCCACACCGGCATCGAGCGAGCCCGCCTCCACCAGAAAGCGCAGGCACAGGTCCTGCGCCACCGCGCGACTGCTGAAGTCGCCGTGAAAGCCGCATTCGATCAGCAGCGAGCGCGTGTCGGGTGCGAGCGTGTCGGGCAGACCAAAGCGGCCGAAATCGCGCATGCGCACGCCGTCCTGGTGGCCGGCATCGATCACCACATGCTGCGGCGCCCGCAGCGCGCGCGCCAGCGCCAGATTGCGCGGCTGCATTCCGGTCAGCAGCAGGGGCGCGGCGCGTTCGTGCATGGAATGCAGATCGAGCAGCCAGTCGGCCTGCTCGACAAACGGCCTTAGTTCAGCGGCGCGAGCGCGCTCTAGCGTGCCCCCGCTGTGCATGCGCTCAATCAGCCATTGCCGGTTCAGGTCTTCGTCGACAAAACGCGCCATGTCGTGATCCAGAGCGTCAAAACGATCGAACGCCGCCAGATTGCAAAGCGCCAGTGTCAGCACGCCACGCTGCGGGCGAACACCCGCCTCCAGCAGACCCTGGAGCGCCCAGGCGCCGCAGAGTTCGTTGCCATGCACCAGCGCGCTGATCATCACGTGGCGTCCGCTCTGGCCCGAGTCGAACTGCCAGACGCCTTCGGTGCCAGTGTTGCCCGCTCGCCAGGCCGTGATATCGGGCTTCGGCAAGGCAAAAACCAGCGATGCGCCGGCGTTCATTCCTTGATCTTGGCGAAGTCGACGATACGCTGGTACTTGGCGGTCTCTTCGGTCAGAAACTTCGCCATGTCGACATTCAAGGGGGCGATGGCCGAGCCCGATTCTTCCAGTTTCTTGCGCAAATCCGGTGACTGCAGAGACTCCGCCAGCGCCTTTTTCAGCTTGGCCAACACCGGCTCGGGCAGATGGGCCGGGCCCATCAGGGCAAACCAGACGTTGATGTCGATGCCCTTGAGCTTGGGGCTTTCTGCCAGCGCCGGGATCTCGGGTGTCACCGCAGAACGCTTTGTCTCGGTGGTACCCAGGGCCACGACCCGGCCGCTCTTGATATGCGGCAGGCCGCTGGAGAGCACAAAAACACCGAACTCGATGTTGTTGCCCAGCAGATCATTGGCCAGTGGCGCTACACCACGGTAGGGAATGTGGGTCATGAACAGGCCGCCCTGGTCCTTGACCATTTCGCCGGCCAGGTGCAGCGCCGTGCCGACGCCCGAACTGCCGTAGCTGTACTTGCCCGGATTGCTCTTGACCAGGCTGAGGAACTGATCGACGCTCTTGACGCCGCTCTTGCTGGAGGCCACCAGCACCATGGGCTGCGAGGCGATCAGGCCGATCGGCGTGAAATCCTTGATCTGGTACTTGACGGTGGCCGACACCAGACGGCTGATCGCGATCTCGTTATTGACGCCCGCCAGCAACGTGTAACCGTCAGGCGCAGCGTTGACGACCTTCTGCGCCCCGATCGCGCCACCAGCGCCGCCGATGTTCTCGATCAGCACCGGCACTCCCAGCCGCTTGGAGAGTTCAACGCCAATGGTACGACCGGTCAGATCGGTACTGCCGCCGGGCGGATAGCCGACCACGATGGTGATCGGCTTGATCGGGTAATTGTCGGACTGCGCCAACGCTGGCGCGCCCGCCAGCAGCACCAGGCTAGCCAGCAGACTCAGACAAAAGATACGGGTGTTTTGGGTCATGAAATGGCCTTTGGATGTGGAGTTGAAGACAGCCATTGTGATGATCCAGGGATCCCGGGTCGTGCCGTGCCGACACAAGTCAGTGCCGTTTCAGCACAATCTTGCGACCTCTGATCCATTCTTCAACGCGGTTTCGCCGTCTTCCACATCGCCTCGGCCAGTTCACCGAGCCGCTTCTTGGCGCGGTACAGGCGCACTTCAAAGGCAATCGTCAACCGTGCGTCACCCAGCGGGCTCAGTTGCCCGGCTTTGCACGCCGCAGCCACCAGCGACCAGGGCAACCAGGCGATGCCTGAACCCTGCAGGCTGTACTCAAGCAGCGCATCGGCGGAATCGCATTCGACGACACGCTGCAACTGGGGTGCCTGCGGGTGGTTGGCCAGATGGTCGGCTACCAGTCGACCCAGCGCCAGCGTGGGCGCGTAGGCCAGATAAGGCACGGCGACGCCAGCCGCGAAATCGTAACGGCGCAGGCCACCGGCCTCACAGCGCGTCACGGGTACCAGCCGGTCCTGCGCCATCGTGATGTAGCTGTATTGGCGCGCGTTGAGCTGCACCGCCAGCAGCGCGTGATGGTAGGTCAGCATGAAGTCGACCTCGCCGCGGTCCAGCATCTGCGCGGTCTCAGCCAGTGAGCGGGTCCGGATCTGCAACTGTCCCTGGGTTCGCTCCAGCAGCGGCTGCAGACGCAGCAACCAGTCGGCCACCAGTGTGCGCGCGAGCGTGCGGCCGGTGGCCAGCGTCACCGTGGTGTCCTGCCGCCCTGCCGCGCCCTGCAGCGCCTCGCGCGCCTGGCCCACGCCTTGCAGCAGGTCTCGCGCGTCTTCCAGCAGCCGTTCGCCCGCAGCGGTCAGCGTCAGTGGCGTCTTGCCGCGCTCCAGCAGGGCCGCGCCGGCCCACTCCTCCAGCGCCTTGATGCGACGGCCAAACGCCGGATGCGTGACGTGTCGCAATTCGGCTGCGCGGCTGAAACTGCGGGTCTGCGCCAAGGCCACCAGATCTTCAAACCACTTGACTTGCATAAGCAACGTCAATGCTGCTTAACTCAGTGGCGGCGTGGCTGACAGCACTTCCTCCAGCACCGTCAGGCCCTCAGCCACGCGCAGCGCACCAGCCAGTCGCAGCGGACGCATGCCGTCGCTGACCGCCTGGCGCTTGAGCGCATCGGCATTGGGTTCGTGGTTCACCTTGTCCTTGAAGGCTTCACTCACCACCAGCAATTCATAAAGCCCCATACGACCCATGAAGCCGGTCATGCGGCAGTCCACACAACCCACCGGCTTGAAGGGTTTGTAGGCGCCGTTGATCTGCCACGGCTTGACGACCTCGGCCAGCGCTTCGCGCTTCGCATCCGGATCCGGCGCCTTGCACTGCTTGC
>JBAXFI010000035.1:0-21264 GCA_037139995.1 Comamonadaceae bacterium
CGGGCTCCGACCCGCAATCCATGCCTTCGGAAATCCCGGTGATCCGCATTGACCCACGTTACTTCCGCCCCACCGAAGTCGAAACTCTGCTGGGGGACCCAAAAAAAGCCAAGGAAAAACTGGGCTGGGTGCCGGAGATTACGCTTGATGAGATGGTGCAGGAGATGGTGGCGGTGGATCTGGCTGAGGCTAAGAAATTCGCTTTGCTAAAGTTGCACGGGTTTGAAACGGCTTTCGTGAGTGAATAGTGACCGTTTTCTGGGCTCGACACAAAAACCGCTTCACTGACTGGAAAAAAAAGAAAATGAAACTACATCTGGGTTGTGGCAAGAGACATCTCCCCGGCTTTGTTCACATTGATGCCGTTGAGTATCCACATGTAGATCATGTGGCGACCATAGACAATCTTTCATTCATCCCCGATGACAGTATCGAGTTGATCTACAACTGTCATGTGCTTGAGCACTTCAAACGGAAAGAGGTTGGACGAGTTCTGACTGAATGGCGACGAGTATTGCAGCCAGGCGGTGTCCTGCGAGTTTCGGTTCCCAACTTCTCCGTGTTGTGCGATATATATCAGCGCTACGGCAAACTGGACATGGTGATTGGCGCCCTGTTTGGCCGAGGGGACTATCTTTACAACATTCACTACAACGTCTTTGACTTTGACTCGCTGGCAGATGCGTTGAAGCAAGCTGGTTTCACCAACGTAAGACATTACGACTGGCGAAAAACAGAACACGCTGCTGTGGATGATTATTCACAGGCTTATATTCCACATATGGACAAAGAGCATGGCATACAGATAAGTCTGAATGTTGAATGCGACAAGCCCTTGTGAACGGCGATTGAGGTCAAGTCGTACGGGTGCAATGTGGAAAGCGAAGGTTATCCGATGTTAGCCAAGGTGTCGATGGACCGGATCAGGGACAAGTTCGTACAACTGTTCAAATTGTATGTATTGCGTGATGCCTTTTCCTGGAATATAAAGAAATGGTTTGCGATCAGGGGCGATGAGACTCTGCGACTTGACTATGTGCTGGATAAGTCAAGCCTTGTTTTTGATGTGGGCGGGTACATGGGGGACTATGCCGAGAGCATCAACAAGAAATTCAACTGTCAGGCCCACGTATTTGAGCCGGTTCCGGTTTTTTATAGTCAGTGTGTTGCACGGTTCCTGCATAACCCATCGATTCAGGTTCATAACTATGGATTGTCCGATGCATCGGGCTGGTTTGAAATTGTGTTGAATTCAAATGAGTCGAGCTTTCACCGAGTGGACCAACCGGGCACTAGGGAGAGGGCCGAACTGAGGTCCATTGGCGAAGTCGTTGCCGAACTCGGAGTTGACAGGATTGACCTGCTCAAGGTCAATATTGAGGGTGGTGAATTTCAGTTATTGCCGGAAATTATCCGATCCGGACTGATTCGAAAAATCAGGTACCTTCAAATTCAATTTCACAATTTCGATTTGGATGCGCCAGCAGCCAGGTCCAGAATCCGCCATGATCTCAGCGCCACGCATCGGCAGATGTGGAATTTTGATTTCGTGTGGGAAAGCTGGGAACTGAATTGATTGCACGGGGTAGCAAGGCGAGCTTTGTGGGAGACGGCTTTCGCTCGAACAGCGTCTTCGATCTGGATTCTCCAAGGAACAGGGACAACTGTCTGGCGCCGTTCGCGCATTTGAGGGACAAGTTGTCGACGATAGGCGTTGAACTGAACTCCCCTGATATGAACGCCGGACTTGAAGTGCAATTTGAACTGCACCTGAACGTTTGCAAGGCGGCCAGTTTCTCATTGCCAAGTTATGTCTTGCTGTATGAGTCTCCGCAGGTCATGCCGATCAACGGAGATGCGGGATTCCTTGAACGATACCGACGCGTCTTTACTTGGAGAGATGATCTGGTGGGCGACCAGCACTTCGTCAAGCTCAACCTTCCAAACACCATGCATGTCCACGACTCACGGGGGTGGGCGGACAGGCACAAGCTGTGCTGCCTGATCGCCGAAAACAAGTCCATTCGCGGTCCGTCGGTGCTGGAACTTTATTCGGAGCGGGTGAATACGATCAAGTGGTTTGAACAATTTGCCCCAAACGATTTTGACTTGTTCGGCATCGGTTGGGATATGCCAATCGCAGGAAGTGGACTGGTGAACCGCGCACTAAGAAGACTGCATCGGTATTACCCCAGAATCAGTCCCGCGGCGAATCGGCCTTCTTATCGGGGTCGCGTGGCGAGCAAGCGCGAAACGATGGAAGGCTATCGTTTCAATATTTGTTATGAGAATGTTCGCGATCTTCCGGGCTATATCACTGAAAAGATATGGGACAGCTTTTTCGCCGGCTGCCTTCCCGTGTATTGGGGTGCGTCAAACGTCACGACTTACATTCCGGGCGATTGCTTTATTGACCGCCGACAGTTTGCGGATAATGCGGCACTGTACAACTTTCTGGTTTCAATGACCGAGTCCGAATACATTGCTTACCAGGAACGGATCGCCGTATTCCTGACTGGTGACCGCGCACAACTGTTTAGTGTGGAAGCTTTCGCCGAGACCATCGTGAAGACGATTGCGAGTGATCTTGCTACTGCGGTCTGAATTCGCCTGGGTGCTGACCGGTCGTGTCGTGACGGCGCTGGTAGCCATTGCCAGTCTGCGCATCATGACCGGGTCGCTGGAATCGGCAGAATTCGGAATCTACGCGTTGCTCGTCGGATTTCAGGGCCTGTTTGGCTTGCTGTTGATCAGCCCGGTCGGGCAGCACATCAACCGGCACACGCACGCCTGGTCCGATGATGGATCTCTTTTCGGGCGCCTTGCCGGCTACAACAGGTACCTTGTTCTGATTACGGCGGCGACCGCGTTGACAGTGATGTCCTGGTGGATGATCTTCCCGGACCTCGGCAGCACGGTTGCGGCTACCATCTCGGCCGCCGCCACAGTGTCTGCGATGGTCTACTTCGGAACCTGGAACGCGACATTGATTTACATATTGAACATGATTGGTCTTCGCGGGCGAAGCGTCATGTGGATGGCGGTGACTTCTGTTTCGGGCTTGATCGTTTCGGTCTGCTTGGTCTATCAGTTTCATTCCGGATGGTCGTGGTTGTGCGGACAGGCGGCGGGAATGCTGATCGGTGCGGTCGGTGCCCGATCGGTCTTGAAGAGGCGGCAACCGACCCGACCGGCGCTTGCTTCGGAACCGGATGCGAACACCTTGCTGCTGGATCGACAGACCGTGCTGTCATATTGCCTCCCGCTGGCCGTTGCCGCGGGTTTCATGTGGCTTCAAAGCACAAGTTACCGATTTTGGGTGGGCACGGTATGGGGCATCGCCGATCTGGGATTGCTGGCCCTTGGCTTGAGTATTGCGGCCCAGCTATGGGCCATCGTGGAAACACTGTTCATGCAGTTACTGAGCCCCTATTTTTTTCGTCATATCGGAGACAGAAAATCCAGATCTGACAAAGCATTGTTGCTCTCTGATCTTGTCAACGTGGTATGGCCAATTTACGCCGTGCTGGCCGGTTTGAATATCTATTTTTCTTCCTCGCTGGTGGCTGTTCTGGCCGACGAGAAGTACCATGGGGCGGTCGTTTTTGTAGTGTGGGGGGTCTTGATCGAGTTCTTCCGCTGCACTGCCAACCTGTGGTCTTATGCGGCACAGATTGAGGGACATACGCGAAAGGTCATCCTGCCTTACGCGCTGGCCACTCTGGTGCTATGGTCGGGCTTGGTGCTTTTTTGTGGCCGTGATGGAAGGGTGGAGTCTCTGTCCGCGGTATTGGTCAGCGCCAGCGCGGTGGCCTGCTTTTCGATGGTGATGCAGATGCAGATTTTGTTGCCCGTCAAGTTGGACATCGGACGCTGGTTGATTGCCACCTTGGTGTTGGCAATCTGCCTGTCGCTGTCATTTTTGATGCCCCCAAGAGTCGATGGGCTGGCCAGCAATATCGGACTGCTGCTTCTTGGATTGATCATCGCAGCCGGGGTCGTTGGGTCCTTGTTGCGCCGCAGCTCCGCGCTGGAGCGTCTGCTTTCAGTGGCTTTGCGGGGAGATTGAGGGGTGATTATTGTGCATCTCTCAGGGGGACTGGGTAACCAGATGTTCCAATACGCCTTCGGTCTGGCAACGGCGACTCGATTGGGGACCAGTCTCAAACTGGAGTTGAACGACAGCAGTTTGCATATTCATAACGGGTACGAACTGGGCCGGGTATTTGATATCCGGGCGATGCAAGCCAGTCCCGCAGAAACTGATTCCATTCTCGGTTTGCACAGATTCCAGATGGTGCAAAGAATCTCTAGATTGCTGAACCCGCAGGGCAGGTTCTATCGACACTATGTTGAAGAGCCACACTTTCATTTTTGCCAGCGACTGCTGGAAATACCCGATCAGTCCTATGTCCGCGGTTACTGGCAAAGTGAGAAATATTTTTCCAGAATCGAGTCGGATATTCGGGCACGTTTTGCATTCAAACAACCCCTGTGCGATTTGAACGTGGAAACGGCAGGCCGGATTGGCGATGACAATTCGGTGAGTCTGCATATCAGAAGGAATGACTTCGCCAACAATTCAATAGTCAATGAGAAGCATGGCTTGTGCTCGCTTGAGTATTATCGGGTCGCTATTGAACATGTTGCGCAGCGAATTGAGAGGCCTGTTTTTTATGTGTTTTCCGACGATATGAAATGGGTGAAGGGCAATCTGGACATGCCGCATCCGCATTGTTATGTAGAGAACAATACCGGGGCGGATGGTTATATTGACATGCAGCTGATGAGCCTGTGCAGGCATAACATCATTGCCAATAGTTCCTTCAGTTGGTGGGCGGCGTGGCTGAATTCCAATGTCGAGAAGACGGTGCTGACGCCGAAAAAGTGGTTCCTGCAGGATATCGATACGTCCGACCTGATTCCTCAAGCGTGGGTGTCTGTATGACAGTTAAAGTGGCGGGCAGCTTATGACGCCCTTGTTGTCAGTGCTGCTCCCGGTATTCAATGGCAGGAAGTACCTTGAGGCCGCGGTCCAGTCCATTCTTGCTCAGACCTTCACCGATTTTGAATTCATCATCATTGATGATGGTTCGACGGATGGCACACTGGAACTCCTGCAGCGGTTCCGCCGGGATCACCGGGTGGTTCTGGTATCCAGGGAAAATCGCGGGCTGGTCGAGACACTGAATGAGGGAATCAGGATGGCGCGTGGCCAGTGGATTGCGCGCATGGATGCAGATGACATCGCTTTGCCGCATCGCTTTGCAAGGCAACTCCAGTGGATTGAGACTACTGATGCAGATATCTGTGGCAGTTGGGCGCAGTTTTTCGGAACCCGGGACCGGCGTGTGCTTCGACATCCGCAGTCGGATCAGGCAATCAAGATGGGATTGATGTTCGGTACCATGTTTGCCCATCCGACAGTTTTGATCAAGACCACGCTGGCTCGGCAGTTGATGTACGACGGCCGATGGGAAAAATGCGAGGACTATGACTTGTGGGAGAGGGCTGCGCGCCTGAATTGCCGGATGGCCAATGTGCCCGAGGTACTGCTGATGTACAGGCAGCATCCTCACCAGATTTCGAGTCGGGATTCCTTGCGGCAGCAGCAATTCACGCAGCGCATCCGGCACCGCTATGGCGAATTTGTTTTTGATTCCCTCGGGCTCAGACGCGAACTGGTCGAGGAAGTCCTGAAAATTCGCGAAATGGCGATGCCGGTGATCGATATGCAGATGGTGGACAGTGCCTTCACGGCCTTGTTGCAGAGCAGCCAGGGCGAGGCGAGGGCCGTCATTCTTGACCACATGACCCGCCTGTATTACCGTGTTGCGGCGCAGTCCCCAGGGATTTGCACGAGATGGCATCGATTGAATGCCCGCTTTGGTTCGACGTCTGCCGTCGATGTCAGGGTGAAGCTGTGGCTGCTCAGGTTATTGCGGGTCGGGCCGGGTGGTAGATGGTTCGAGAGAACAAAAGCACTGTTTCTGGGGGCTGGCCGTGGCTGAAGGCAAAGTTCCAGTTACGGTTTTGATTCCATGCTTCGACTGCGCGGCGTCGATCAGACGGACCCTTGGCTCCGTGCTTTCGCAAACTGCCTGTCCGACCGAAGTGATCCTGATTGATGATGCCAGTTCGGATACGACGGGGCAGATCCTGCGAGAAATGGCAGACGCCTATCCTGGATGGATCAAGTTGCTGCGTTTTCAGAGGAATCAGGGCGTGGCGAGCGCCCGCAACGCGGGATGGGATTGCGCAACCCAACCCTATATTGCCTTCTTGGACGCCGACGACGTATGGCACCCCAGAAAGCTGGAACTGCAGCTTGCTTACATGCAGACGCATCCCGAAGTGGACCTCTGCAGTCATCGGCATCGAGTGCTGTTGGAGGCCGATGCCAAACCTGACTGGGTCGTGCCCCGGTTTTCAGGAAGCCGGATCAGCCGCTGGTCCTTGTTGTGGGCGAACAGGTTCATCACACCGTCCGTCATGCTGCGCAGGGATATCAGGCAGCGATTTGCGGAGGGGCAACGCTATATGGAGGATAGACTGCTATGGCTGGAAATTGTTTGCGATGGGGGGCGTATCGATCGACTCGAAACCAACCTGGCGGCGACTTACAAAATGCCATACGGGTCCAGCGGGTTGAGCTCCAATTTGTGGGAGATGACCAAATCTGACATGGCAAATTATCGCCAACTGCGTGTCAAGGACAAAGTGTCGTGGTTGCTTGGTCACCTATTGGAGTTACTTGCATTGCTGAAGTATGTGCGGCGACTTGCAAACGTGGCTTACTGGCAAGTTCGTTCAGGCCAAAAAGGTGCTGGCCGCCAGGCCTGAGGTGTCATGAGGGATATTGTGCAAACGCTGTCTGAAGACGAGACACCGCAGAAACCGCGTTTTGCGGTGTGCATGGCGGCGTTCAATGGAATGGCATTTGTGGCTGACCAGATACGTTCGATTTTGGCGCAGCAGGAGGTTGCCTTGCAACTCTTCATCAATGTTGATCGGTCGACGGACGGCACAGAGGAACTTCTTGCCGGTTGGGCTGCATCCGAGCCCCGCATCACCTTGCTTCCATTGGGCAACCATTTTGGCAGTCCCGGAAGGAATTTTTACCGCTTGCTCAGGGACGTGAACCTGATGGAATTTGACTACTTGAGCTTCGCCGACCAGGATGACCTGTGGCATCCCGACAAGTTGTGGCGTGCCCATTGCCTCATCAAGAAACTCGATGCCGCTGCTTACTCAAGCAATTTCACCGCATTTTGGCCCTCTGGCAAAACCTGCCTCGTCAACAAGGCATCACCGCAGCGGAAGTGGGACTATGTCTTTGAATCGGCAGGACCCGGATGCACCTACGTCATCCAGAGCAGCCTGGCGATACCACTGCAGGACCTCGTGAGACAAGGCGATCGTCGCCTGTCTGCTATTGATTATCACGACTGGCTGACCTACGCCTTTGCCAGGACACGCGGTTGCCATTGGGTGATAGACCCATGGTCGAGCATGCAATATCGACAGCATGCCAACAACCAAATCGGTGTCAACGCAGGTTGGCGTTCCTTCTGGTTGCGCGCCATGAAGATACTCAGCGGCTATGGCTTTGAGCAGTCACGATTGATTGCAGAGGTGGTTGGTGCGTCTTCAGTACCCGTGGTGCAGAAAGGCTTGCATGGCGGCCGCCTTGGCTGCCTGTGGTTGGCTCTGCAGGCCAGGCATTGCCGGCGCAGGCGCCTCGACCAGGTTTGGTTCTCAATTTCCTGTCTGCTCTTGGCCCTGCGCAAACCTGCCGCAGAAGAGGACCTATGAAGCGCAGAGTCCTTGTCACTGGCGCCTCCGGATTTGTCGGACAAGCCTTGGTAGCCCATCTGGTCGGTCTTGATTCGAACGAGGTCGTCGCCATGATGCGTGCGAGCCCAGCCAATCGACTGGCCGGTGCGCGCTATGTGGCGGCCGGTGACATGACCGCAGGCAGGTTGGGGGCAGCAACGCTGGAAGGCGTTGAGGTGATCGTGCATGCAGCAGCACGGGTGCATGTCTTGAATGACGACAAGGCCAAGTCGGCGATCGAGTTCGATCGGGTCAACGTGACTGCCACGCTGGAACTGGCGCACCAGGCCGTCGCCGCTGGTGTGCGCCGCTTCGTCTTCCTGAGTTCCATCGGCGTCAACGGGGTGCAAACCGATATTGGCAAGCCTTTCACTGAGGCCGATCCACCCAATCCTCACAACCCTTATGCCGATTCCAAATTGAAAGCGGAGCAGGGGCTGCTTCTCCTGTCCGAACAGAGCGGTCTGGAGCTTGTTATCATCCGCCCGCCATTGGTCTACGGCCCTGGTGTCAGGGCCAATTTTGCCGCGCTCATGCGGGCGGTGCAGCGTGGCTGGCCTTTGCCTCTGGCTTGTGTGCACAACTTGCGCAGCATGGTGGCGATGGACAATCTGGTCAGTTTCATTGCAACTTGCGTTGACCATCCACGGGCAGCAAACACAACCTTTCTGGTGAGTGATGGGCAGGATATTTCCAGTCCGGACCTGGTTCGCGGTCTGGCCCAGGCACTTGGTGTTGCCGCCCGTCTGGTGCCGGTGCCGGTTTCCGCCCTGCAGTTCGTCGGCAGAGCGTTTGGCAGGGGCGATGTCATACAGCGCGTCTGTGGCAACTTGCGGGTGGATATTTCGAAGGCGCGTCGCGTTCTGGCATGGCAGCCACCAGTTTCGATGGAAGAGGGTTTGCGTCGGACCGTCGCAGGGATGCACAGACCATGAGTGCAACAGGGGTCCTGCAGCCGGCGGCAGATTACCTTGATTCGACCGCGCCTGAAATCTCGATATCCGTTGTGAGCCACGCTCAGATCGGGCTCGTCATGGACCTGCTCAACGGGCTGCAGGCGCATTGCCGGGGCCTTCGAATCGAGTTGATCCTTACGCTCAATCTTGAGGAGATTTTGCCGTTTGACCCGGCCACTTATTCTTTCCCTATAACCGTGCTCGGAAATACCCTTCCCAAGGGTTTTGCTGCCAACCATAATCAGGCTTTCAGCCATGCCAGGGGTCGCCATTTCTGTGTCCTCAACCCCGATATCCGACTTCATTCCAATCCATTCAGGCAACTGCTCGCCTGCCTGGAGAATTCTCCGGTTGGCGTCGTTGCCCCTTTGGTCAAGGCGGAAAATGGCGATTTGGAGGTAACGGCACGCTGTTTTCCGAGTCCGCTCAAATTGTTGGGAAAGCTCTTCGGGATGGGCTGGGTGCAGGACTATCGGTTGGAGACGCAGTGTGTTTGCCCGGACTGGGTTGGCGGCATGTTCATGCTGTTTTCGCGAGACGTATTTGTGCAACTCAAGGGGTTTGATGAGCGCTATTTCTTATATTATGAAGACGTTGATATTTGTGCCAGACTGAAACTCCTTGGATATCAAACGATGATCTGTCCTGCGGCCAGTGTGACGCATCATGCGCGGCGCCAGAGCCATCGGGAGCTCAGGTATTTGAAATGGCATTTAGGCAGTATCGTGCGATTCTTCCTGTCGGCCGCGTACTGGAAACTGCAATTCCTTCAAAAACCATGAAACGGCTATTCGATCTGCTGTTGTCTGTGCTCGCAGCTTTGCTGCTGTTGTTGCCACTGACCTTGCTGGCTCTGGCAGTGGCGATCACCTCAAAAGGGCCTGTTCTGTACTGGTCGGATCGGGTTGGGCGCAACAACAAGACATTCCGCATGCCCAAGTTTCGCAGCATGCGAATCGGCACACCGGTGGTGGCTACGCACTTGTTGAGCAACCCCGATGTCTACCTGACTCCCATTGGCAGTTTCCTGCGCACGAGCAGCCTGGATGAATTGCCGCAGCTATGGAGCATATTCAGGGGTGATATGAGTTTCGTCGGCCCTCGACCCGCCTTGTTCAACCAGCATGATCTGATTGAGTCGCGTACCCGCCACGGCGTTCAAACGCTGTTGCCGGGCCTGACGGGCTGGGCCCAGGTGAACGGACGCGATGAACTGCCAATTGCCGAAAAGCTTGCTCTTGATATTGAATATCTGAATAAAAGGTCCTTCTGGTTTGACATCAGGATCCTTATGTCAACCGCGCTGAAGGTTATTATGAGAGATAATGTGACTCATTAGAACCAGAAGTACGTTGCCTGCCGACTGCAGGCTTATCGGGGAGTATTTATTAACAGGATGGTATTGAACATGAGTAATTTGATTGAAATTCAGAGTCAAATAGAAAAACTGCAAAAGCAGGCGACGGAAATCAAGACCCGCGAATTTGCCATAACAGTGCAGGATATTCTGGCCAAGATGCAGGCCTTCGGCATTACCCTGAAGGACTTGCAGGGCGGCAAGGGGCGTGCGACCAAAGTCAAGGGCAAAGCTGCCAAGGTGGGCCGGAGCGCGCCAGGCAAAGAGAAAAAACCGGCAAAGGTGGCCGCAGTCGTTGCTGCGAAATATCGTGGACCGAACGGCGAAACATGGAGTGGCCGCGGCTTGACGCCACGCTGGTTGGCAGCGCTGCTGGCGCAAGGGAAAACAAAAGACGAATTCGCCGTTCAGAGTTGAGTTTGGCGATGACCGACGTCAGCAAGATCCCTCCTCGCGATAAAGCCGAGATACTGGCGCAGGCGCTGCCCTATATCCGCAAGTTTCATGGCAAGACCATGGTCATCAAGTATGGCGGCAACGCCATGACAGATCCGGCTTTGCAGGCCGATTTCGCCGAGGATGTGGTGTTGCTTAAACTGGTGGGCATCAACCCCGTCGTGGTGCACGGGGGTGGTCCGCAGATTGAGACCGCCCTCAAGCGCCTGGGCAAGAAGGGCGAATTTATTCAGGGCATGCGTGTCACCGACGCCGAAACCATGGAAGTGGTCGAGTGGGTCCTGGCGGGCGAGGTGCAACAGGACATTGTCGGGCTGATCAATCAGGCCGGTGGCAAGGCGGTCGGGCTGACCGGGCGTGACGGCGGCATGATCCGCGCCCAGAAACTCAAAATGGTCGATAACCTGGATCCCAGCAAAGAGCACGACGTCGGCCAGGTGGGGGATATCGTCAGTATTGATCCCAGCGTCGTCAAGGCCTTGCAGGACGATGCTTTCATCCCGGTCATCAGCCCGATCGGGTTTGGTGAAAACAACGAGAGCTACAACATCAACGCTGATGTGGTTGCCGCCAAGTTGGCGACGGTGCTGAAGGCAGAGAAGTTGATGATGCTGACCAATATCAGCGGCGTTCTGGACAAGGCCGGCAATTTGCTGACCAATCTGAGTGCGCGACAGATCGACGATCTTTTTCTTGATGGCACCATCAGTGGCGGCATGCTGCCCAAGATCAGTGGGGCGCTGGACGCCGCCAAAAGCGGCGTGAATTCCGTGCACATCATTGACGGTCGCGTGCCGCACGTTCTGCTGCTTGAGATCCTGACCGATCAGGCCTTCGGCACCATGATCCGTTCCCACTAGCGCTGCCCCCTCGAAAACCCTTGGCCCCCCTGTGCGAGAATGAAATTATCATTTCGCCTGGTGCACCATGTCTGACGTCGAACCTACCCCTGCAGCCGCTCCACAGGCCACCTCGGCAAGCCCGGCGGTCGCACCTGTTGTGCGCAAGCGGCCCCGACCCGGCGAGCGACGCGTGCAGATATTGCAGGCGCTGGCGACCATGCTGGAGCACCCCGGCGCCGAGCGCATTACGACGGCCGCATTGGCGGCGCGTCTGAACGTGAGCGAGGCTGCGCTGTATCGTCACTTTGCCAGCAAGGCACAGATGTTCGAAGGCTTGATCGATTTCATTGAACAGACGGTTTTCTCGCTGGTCAACCAGATTGTTGAGCGTGAGAGTGCATCCAACCCGGCGGAACTCGCGCCAGATGCTCAGAGTGGCGCCCGTCAGGCGGCCAAGATCATTGTCATGCTGGTGCAGTTTGCCGAGAAGAACCCAGGCATGACCCGCGTCATGGTGGGTGATGCGCTGGTATTCGAGAACGAGCGTCTGCAGCAGCGGATGAACCAGTTTTTTGACAAGATCGAGGCGGCGCTCAAGCAGAGTTTGCGCAGTGTTGCGGACGCCAGCGGCTCGGCCACCCCAAGCGTTGACACGCAAGTGCGTGCCTCGGTGCTGAGCGCCTTTGTCGCCGGGCGTTTGCAACGCTTTGCCAGGTCGGGCTTCAAGAGACTGCCCTCGGAGCATCTGGAGTCCAGTCTCGCACTGATACTCTGACTTTCGCGGTGCAGATCTCGCATGCATGCGGGTAAACCCGCACTTTCCTTAGAAAATCACCTCTAGACCCTGGGTTCATCGCACCTGAAATCAAGAAACTGTTGCAGAATAGAACGATCGTTCGTTTTTATTCGGCAGCATGATCACTTCCAAGTTCCCGCTCAAGGCCGTGCCAGGCAAGAGCCGCAGCGCCTCCGGTGCCGGGCGCGCCATGCAAAAGGGGCAGCAGACCAAGCAGACCATCGTCGACGCCGCGCTCGGTCTGGCGGCGCAGATCGGACTCGAAGGCTTGAGCATTGGCGCTCTGGCTGAAGTGACGCAGATGAGCAAATCAGGCGTTTTTGCCCATTTCGGATCGCGTGAAGAACTGCAGATCTCCGTCATCCGTGAGTACTACGCCCGTTTCTCTGACGAAGTTTTTTTCCCGGCCATGGATGAGGCGCGCGGCTTGCCGCGGGTGCGTGCCCTGTTCGCCAACTGGATGAAGCGCGTTGCCATTGAACTCCAGTCGGGTTGCATCTTCATCAGCGGCGCGGTCGAATTTGATGATCGCCCGGGTCCGGTGCGCGAAGCCCTGGCCAGTTCCGTCAAGACCTGGCTTGCTGCCATGTACCGCGCTGTCGTGCAGGCCAAGGAAGAGGGACATCTCCTTGCCGATGCGGACGAAGAACAGATGGCCTTTGAAATTCACGGACTGATTCTGGCCTTGCACTACGAAGCGCGTTTTCTGAAGCATCCGCGTTCCGTCAAGCATGCCAATCAGGGTTTCGAAAACATTCTTGCACGTTATGGCAAACCCAACGCATGCGTGCCTGCCGCTTCCACCAAGTCGAACCAAAATTTCAAGGAGTAATCAGCATGCCTTCCTATACCCCGCCCCTGCGCGACATGCAGTTTGTGATGCACGAAGTGCTCAATGTGGTTGATGATTTCAAGCAGATCCCTAAACACGCTGAGGTCGATGCCGACACCATCAATGCGGTGCTGGAAGAGGGTGGAAAATTCGCCGCCGAAGTCGTTTTCCCGCTCAATGTCAGTGGAGACACCGAGGGCTGTTCGATCGACCAGACCACGCACGCCGTGACGACACCCAGGGGTTTCAAAGAGGCTTACGCCCAGTACATAGCAGCGGGCTGGGCAGCCTTGTCCTGTGAGCCCGAGTTTGGTGGTCAGGGGCTGCCACTCGTGGTCAACCAGTGCTTTTACGAGATGCTCAACAGCGCCAACCAGGCCTGGACCATGTATCCCGGCCTGACCCACGGCGCCTACGCCTCCCTGATCACGCACGGCACGGACGAGCAGAAGCAGACCTACCTGCACAAGATGACCAGCGGCGAATGGACCGGCACCATGTGTCTCACCGAGGCGCATTGCGGCACCGATCTGGGCCTGATGCGCACCAAGGCGGAGCCGCTGGCCGACGGCAGCTACAAGCTCACCGGCAACAAGATTTTCATCAGCGCCGGCGAACAGGATATGACAGCCAACATCATCCATCTGGTGCTGGCTCGGCTGCCCGATGCGCCACCCGGCATCAAGGGCGTGAGCCTGTTCATCGTGCCCAAGTTCCTGGTCAACAAGGATGGGTCCGTCGGCGCGCGCAATGGCATTTACTGCGGTGGCCTGGAACACAAGATGGGCATCCATGGCAACGCGACGGCGCAGATGGTTCTTGACGGCGCCATTGGCACCATGGTGGGTCAGCCCAACAAGGGCATGAACGGCATGTTTGTGATGATGAACGCGGCGCGCCTGGGCGTTGGCAATCAGTCCCTCGGCCTGACCGAGGTGGCTTACCAGAATGCCCTGGTTTATGCCAAGGACCGCATCCAGATGCGCTCCCTGACCGGCCCCAAGGCCAAGGACAAACCAGCCGACCCCATCATTGTTCATCCCGATGTGCGCAAGATGCTGCTCACGGCCAAGGCCTACGCCGAAGGTGGCCGCGCCCTGATGTGCTTCAGCTCGATGCTGCTGGAAAAAGAGCACAACCACCCGGATGAAAAGGTGCGCAAAGACTCCGGCGAGTTGCTCGCCATGCTGACCCCTATCGTCAAGGCCTTCCTGACCGACAACGGCTGGACGGCGACCTCGACCTGTATGCAGGTGTTCGGCGGTCATGGCTTCATCAAGGAATGGGGCATGGAGCAGTTCGTTCGCGATGCCCGCATCAACATGATTTACGAAGGCACCAACACGGTCCAGTCGCTGGATCTGCTGGGCCGAAAGATCCTGGGCAACAACGGCGCCACGCTGCGCAAATTCGGCAAGATGGTCGCCAAACTGGTGGAAGAAGAAGGTGTCAACGAGAAGATGGCCGAATTCATCACGCCCATCGCTGTGCTGGGCGAGCAGATGACCAAGTTCACCACCGAGATCGGATTCAAGGGTTTCCAGAATCCTGACGAGGTCGGGGCCGCTGCCGTGGACTACCTGCGCGTTGCCGGACACCTGGTGTTCGGTTACTTCTGGGCGCGCATGGCGCAGGTGGCCTTGCGCCAGATTGCGGCCGGCAATAGCGACACGTTCTACCTGGCAAAACTGCAGACGGCGCGTTTCTATTTCGCTAAATTGTTCCCGGAAACGGCTACATTGATGCGTACCGCACGCTCCGGCAGCAAGGTGCTGATGGACACTGACGCGGTTTTTGCGTAAAGCGTTTTTTCGTTCGTTCAACTACAAAGAGGAGATCACCATGTTTCGTTTCATCATTGCACTCACACTCAGCATCCTGTCAGCCTCCGCGCTGGCGCAGATCACGCCGGTCGGCCTCTGGAAAACCATCGATGACGATGGCAAGACCGAGAAATCTCTGGTTCGCATCACGGAAAAGGGCGGTGTGCTGACTGGCGTGGTGGAGAAGATCTTTGACGCAGCCAAGCAGGACTCCAAGTGCGACCAGTGCAGCGACGAGCGCAAGGACAAGCCGGTTCTGGGCATGACGCTCATTCGCAACGTGCGGCAGGACGCTGACGACAAGGCAGTCTGGAGTGGCGGCGAGATTCTCGACCCCAACAACGGCAAGACCTACAAGACCAGACTGAAGCCCGTCGACGGCGGCAAGACGATGGAGATGCGTGGCTATATCGGGTTCTTCTACCGCACCCAGATCTGGCATCGCGCCGAATGACACTGACCCCGGGCTCGTCCGGGGCGTCGTGAGAAAACAGCTTAGGAGGTTTTTGTGAGTCGATTCCAAGTCCGTAAAGTTGCCGTACTGGGTGCCGGCGTGATGGGTGCGCAGATTGCAGCGCACCTGGTCAACGTCAAGGTGCCGGTCATCCTGTTTGACCTGCCTGCCAAGGATGGCCCAAAAAATGGCATCGTCAGCAAGGCCGTCGAGGGTTTGAAGAAGCTCAAGCCCGCGCCGCTAGGGCTTGCGGCCGACGCTGCCCTGATTGGCCAGGCCAATTATGAGGAACACCTGGAACTGCTCAGGGACTGCGACCTGGTGATCGAAGCGATTGCCGAGCGCATGGACTGGAAGCTCGATCTGTACAAGAGAATCGCCCCCTTTCTGGCGCCGCACGCGATCGTTGCCTCCAATACCTCGGGGCTCTCGATCACCCGGCTGAGCGAAGCGCTGCCCGAGGAGATCAAGCCGCGCTTCTGTGGCATCCATTTCTTCAATCCGCCGCGCTACATGATGTTGGTGGAATTGATCAACACGCCGACCACCGAGCCGCAGATTCTGGATGATCTGGAAACGTTTGTTACCAGTGTTCTGGGCAAAGGCGTGGTGCGTGCCAAGGACTCGCCCAATTTCATTGCCAACCGCGTTGGCATTGCCGGCATGCTCGCCACCATGAAAGAGGTTGCCAATTTTGGCCTCAGCTACGACGTGGTGGACGACCTCACCGGCAAGAAGCTTGGTCGCGCCAGTTCCGGTACTTTCAGAACCGCCGATGTGGTGGGGCTGGACACGATGGCCCATGTCGTCAAGACCCTGCAGGACACGCTCAGTCTTGAAGTCGATCCTTTTTACGAGAGTTTTGCTACCCCTGAGGTGCTCAAGACTTTGCTCGACATGGGCAACCTGGGGCAAAAGACCAAGGCCGGCTTTTTCAAGAAGGTTGGGCGCGATGTGCTGCGCTTCGAACTGGAGTCAGGCGAGTACGTGCCGGCGGGGCAGAAGGCCGATGAAGTCTACGCCCGCATGCTGAAAAAGCCGGCGGCACAGCGCCTGCAACTGCTGCGCAACAGCGAGGGTGCGCAAGGGCAATTCCTGTGGGCCATTCTGCGCAACAGTTTTCATTACTGTGCCGTGCATCTGGCCTCGATCGCCGACAACGCGCGTGACGTCGACTATTGCATGCGCTGGGGTTTTGGCATGAAGCAGGGGCCGTTTGAGCTGTGGCAGGAAGCGGGCTGGCTCATGGTGGCCAACATGGTCAAGGAAGACATTGACGCCGGCAAGGCGCTGTGCAAGGCGCCGCTGCCGGAATGGGTCTTCCAAGGGCCGGTGGCTGACGCCGGCGGCGTCCATACAGAACAGGGCTCCTGGAATCCGAGCACTGGCCAGTTTGTCCTGCCGCGCAGTCTGCCGGTCTATGAGCGTCAACACTTTCCGGAAAGCGTGCTGGGAGCCAACGCGCCCTCGGCACAGACCGCCGGCAAGACATTGCACGAGGATGAAGCCATCCGCCTGTGGACACTTGACGATGAAGTGCTGATTGCCAGCATCAAGACCAAGATGCACGCCATCAGCCCGGGCGTCGTTGAGGGTTTGCTGCAAGGCATTGAGCTGGCCGAGGCCGGCTACCAGGGGCTGGTGGTCTGGTCGAGCGACGAGATGTTCTCGGCTGGTGCCGATCTGCAAGCCATGCTGCCGGCCTTCATGATCGGTGGCGCTGCCGCGATCGACGGCGCCGAGGCCGAGATGCAGCAAGCCATGCTGAGGCTGCGTTACGCCAATGTGCCGGTGGTGTCGGCGGTGCGCGGTCTGGCATTGGGCGGAGGCTGCGAGCTCGCAGTTTATTCGGGCAAACGGGTCGTCGCCATGGAAAGCTATATCGGCCTGGTCGAAGTCGGTGTCGGCCTGGTACCCGGTGCTGGCGGTCTGACTTACATCGCCCGGCGTGCCGCCGAGAACGCGGCGGCATCTACCGGCAAGGACTTGCTGCCCTTCCTGACCGAAGGCTTTACGGCTGCGGCCATGGCCAAAGTTGGAACCAGCGCGTTGGAGTCACGCAAGCTAGGCTATGTGCTGGACAGCGACGTGATCGTGGCGCACAAGGACGAGTTGCTGTTTGTCGCGATCAACGAGGCCAAGGCGATGTTCAAGTCCGGTTACCGGGCGCCGCACAAACGCCTGTTCCCCGTGGCGGGTCGCAGTGGTGTGGCCACCATCAAAGGCTCGCTTGTCAACATGCGCGACGGCGGCTTTGTCAGCGCGCACGATTTCCACATTGCCGGACTGATTGCCGAAGTCGTGTGCGGCGGTGATGTTGATGCCGGCAGTCTGGTGACAGAAGAGTACGTGATGGCGCTGGAGCGCAAGGCATTCTGTTCGCTGCTGACGCACCCCAAGACGCAAGAACGCATCATGGGAATGATGTCCACCGGCAAGCCAGTTCGCAATTGATAAAGCTACTGCGCAAGCCTCATGCGTCGTTGGGCGGTGCTCGCAATCCTCACGTACAGGAAGTACGTTCCGGTTGCTGCGCTCCGTCCGCCTAGCCTGAGGCTTGCTCGCTACGCTTTCTCAGCAGCGAACGCCACAGCATAGTTTGAGTGAGTGATCTGTTAAAGGACCCGTATGAAACAAATCCAAGAAGCCTATATCGTTGCCGCCACCCGCACACCGATTGGTCGTTCGCACCGCGGTTATTTCCGCAACACGCGGCCTGACGCCTTGCTGGTCAATGTGCTGCAGGCAGCGCTGGCGCAGGTGCCGACTCTGGACCCGAAAGCGATTGAAGACCTGATCTGCGGCTGCGCCATCCCGGAAGGCCAGCAGGGGCTCAATATTGCGCGTATCGGCGCCGTGCTGGCCGGTCTGCCGACCAGTGTCGGCGGCATCACCGTGAACCGTTTCTGTGCTTCCGGTCTGTCCGCGGTGCAGATGGCGGCGGACCGGATTCGTGTCGGCGAAGCCGATGTGATGATGGCCGCTGGTGTCGAGAGCATGAGCATGGTGCCCATGATGGGCAATGCGCCCTCGCTGTCGCCGGCCATGTTCAACAACGACGAGAACATCGGCATTGCCTACGGCATGGGGCTGACCGCGGAAAAAGTCGCAACGCAATGGAAAATCAGCCGTCAGGCGCAGGACGAGTTTGCTGTCGCCTCACACCAGCGCGCGCTGGCGGCCATGGCGTCAGGCCAGTTCAGCGATGAAATCACGCCCATTGACGTGATTGATCGCTCACCCGATCTGCAAAGCGGCGGCGTCATCGAGAGCAAGCGCACAGTCAGTCTGGACGAAGGTGCACGTGCCGACACAACGCTCGAAGGGCTGGCCAAGCTCAAGACGGTGTTTGCCGCGCGCGGCTCGGTGACGGCCGGCAACAGTTCGCAAACTTCGGACGGGGCCGGCGCGCTGATTCTGGCCAGCGAGGCGGCCGTCAAGCGCTTTGGCTTGAGGCCGCTGGCACGCTTCGTCAGCTTTGCCGCCAAGGGTGTGCCGCCGCACATCATGGGGATCGGCCCGATCGAGGCGATTCCTGCGGCGCTGCGTTACGCCGGTCTGAAGCAGGACGACATTGACTGGATTGAACTCAACGAAGCGTTTGCTGCGCAGTCACTGGCCGTCATCAACACCCTCGGCCTGGACCCGGCCAAAGTCAATCCGATGGGCGGTGCCATCGCGCTGGGGCACCCGCTCGGGGCCACGGGCGCGATCCGCTCCGCCACCGCGATCCACGCTTTGCACCGCAACAAGCTGCGCTACAGCATGGTGTCGATGTGCGTTGGCATGGGGCAGGGCGCAGCCGGGATTTTTGAGCGCGTCTGAAGCCGCGTCACTCACCGGACTGCGCCAGGGTAGCGTCGCGGGCATACTGTGGTGATGAATAAGCACCCGTTTGACCTGGCACTGCAACTCACGCCGCTGGAGCCAGGCGTTTACGCCGGCACTACGTCCGAGGCCTACTGGAACATGGTCGGCCCGTTCGGCGGCGTCACTGCCGCCACCGCGCTGAACGCCGTGTTGCAGCATCCCGCACTGCTGGGCGAGCCGGTTTCCCTGACGGTGAACTATGCAGGCGCCTTGCTCGCAGGCGCCTTCAGGATCCAAGCCACAGCGCAACGCACGAACCGCTCGACCCAGCACTGGACGATCGAAATGACGCAGGCCAACGCATCGGGTGTGCAAGAGGTGATGCTGACTGCCACCGCGCTGACGGCCGCGCGGCGTCCGACCTGGGGCAGCGAAGACACGGCGATGCCAAGCGTGGCGCGGCCGACCGGTTTGCCGGAAGAAAAACCAATGACCGGGGTTGAATGGGTCCATCGCTACGACATGCGCTTTGTCGAGGGTCCCTTTCCGAGGGATTGGGATGGCCGCGGTGACAGCAGCCTGTCTCAGCTCTGGATGCGCGACATGCCGCCACGCGTACTCGACTTCTGCTCGCTCGCTGCCATGGCCGACATCTTCTACCCACGCGTTTACTTGCGGCGCGCTCTGCGCATTCCAGCTGGCACCGTGTCGATGACGGTCTATTTTCATGCCGATGGCGCGCAGTTGAGGCAAGCGGGCACGGGTTACCTGCTCGGTCAGGCGCGCGCTCAGACCTTTCGCAACGGCTTTTTCGATCAGACCTCGCAGTTGTGGAGCGAAGCCGGTCTGTTGCTCGCGACGACGAGTCAGATCGTCTATTACAAAGAGTGAACCATGCCCCCACGCTCCCGCACTGACGTGTCGTCGCTGCCCCCCGAGGGGGCGCCGTCCAGCTTGGGGCGGCCCGGCGCTGGACCGATGAACAAAGTAGCCCTCGTCATTGGTGCGGGTGACGCCACGGGCGGCGCTATTGCCCGGCGTTTTGCGCGCGAGGGCTTCACCGCCTGCGTGACCCGGCGCAGCCTGGACAAGCTGCAGCCCCTGCTCGATGCCATTCGCGCTGAAGGTGGCATAGCGCATGGCTTTGCCAGTGATGCGCGAAAGGAAGACGAGGTGGTGGCGCTGGTGGAGCAGATTGAGTCGACCATCGGGCCGATCGAAGTGCTGGTCTTCAACATCGGTGCCAATGCGCCCAGCAGCGTCCTGCAGGAGACGGCGCGCAAGTATTTCAAAATCTGGGAGATGGCCTGCTTTGGTGGTTTCCTCAATGGTCGCGAGGTCGCCAAGCGCATGGTGCAGCGTGCCAGCCCACAGCGAGCGCAAACCATCCTCTTTACCGGTGCCACGGCGTCGCTGCGTGGCAGCGCCAATTTCGCCGCCTTTGCCGGTGCCAAGCATGCGCTGCGCGCGCTGGCGCAAAGCATGGCACGTGAGCTCGGCCCGTTGGGTGTGCATGTGGCGCATGTGGTGATCGACGGCGCCATCGACACCGCATTCATCCGCGATAATTTTCCGGATCGCTACGCCCTGAAGGCGCAGGACGGCATCCTGAATCCGGAGCACATTGCGGATCAGTACTGGATGCTGCACTGCCAGCCGCGCGACGCCTGGACGCATGAGCTGGACCTGCGTCCCTGGCTGGAAAAGTTCTGACAGAATTTTTATGAATGGAGACAAGAAAATGAGCAAGACCGTTGAGTACTACTTTGACTTTGGCAGCCCGGCTGCCTACCTCGCTTCGACCCAGTTGAAGACACTCGCAAGCGATACCGGGGCCACCGTGGTCTGGCGTCCGATGTTGCTGGGTGGCGTCTTTGTCGCCACCGGAAATCACTCACCGGCCAGCGTCCCAGCCAAGGGCAAATACATCTTTCGCGACTTTGCACGCTTTGCCCAGCGCTATGGTGTGCCACTCAAGGTCAACCCCTTCTTTCCCATTAATACCATCACCCTGATGCGTATTGCGGTTGGCCTGCAGTTGCGCGAGGATCCGCGCTTCATGGACTATTGCACTGCCATGTACCGCGCCATCTGGGTTGATG